>CAYYZW010000046.1:0-4631 GCA_964476375.1 uncultured Pirellulaceae bacterium | reverse complement strand
CCCCAAGGTGCGTGTCGCCACTGGTTGCGATGACTTCACATACCCGGCTCTCTTCATCGTCGTCATCCCCGTCCGTCTCGCTCGTGATATCCAGGATCGAGACGTCGAAAGTACCGCCCCCAAGGTCAAAGACGACGATCTTCTCGTCCTTTTTCTTGTCCAGCCCGTAAGCCAGGGCTGCGGCGGTCGGTTCGTTGATGATCCGCGCCACTTCCAGCCCGGCGATTTGCCCCGCATCCTTGGTTGCCTGCCGCTGCGAATCGTTAAAATAAGCCGGGACCGAGATGACCGCCTTGTTCACCGTATAGCCGAGGTACGATTCTGCCGCCTCCTTCAGCCGCCGAAGTGTCTTGGCAGAAACCTCCTGTGGCGTCAGTTCCTGGTCGTCCACCTTGATCTTGACGTAATCGGATTCCCCGCCAACAACCGCGTAGGGAACCATTTTTTCTTCACTTTCCACCTCATGGTGACGTCGCCCCATGAAACGTTTCACCGAATAAATCGTGCGTGTTGGATTGGTGATTGCCTGCCGCCGCGCTGGTTCTCCCACCAGGGTTTCCCCCTGGTCGTTATAGGCGACCACGCTGGGGACCAGGCGACTTCCCTCCTGGCTCGGAATCACCTTCGGTTCGGTGCCTTCCATCACAGCCACCACCGAGTTGGTCGTTCCAAGGTCAATTCCTATGATCTTTTCGCCCTGCGCCATAGTGCTCTCCTTACCAGGCCGTGATGTCGCGCCACCAATGCGGTTTTCTCATCCCACCCCCGGACTCGCCATTGATTCGAGTGGGGCTGGAAGATGTTAACGCAAAGCCCGTGCCAGTAATATTGTTTTTTGCCCCTCACCAAAAACGGCTATTTTCCGCGGAATCCTCGCATTTTCTCCCAGGGATCGATCAGGACCGGGAAAAACATCGCTCCCCCCTGCCATTTTGGCAGCTCCGGGTATGGTGATAAGTTGACACCCTCGAATCCCTTGATTAGAAGAAAATGCATTCTTTCACGATGAATAACAGAGGCCAGCCATGGCAAAGAAGGCAAAGAGGTCCAAGAAAACAGGGTCAAGCAAGCGCGCCACCCCCGCCTCCATCCAGCGTGAAAGATTTCGCGTCCAGCGTGAAATCGTCTCGCTTCTGAATCGGTACGCATCACTTACCCAGAAACTGGACGGTGACCTTCCACCACTTCCTCCCCACTTCGAGCGTGCCTTTGAAAAAGTGCTTTCCAAAAACAAGGGACCTCTCCCCCTCGAGATCCTTGACCGCGCCCTGCGCGACCTGGAAAGCGCTTCTCGCCAGCTGATCCATTCGGTACGCGTGGCCTACCTTGGCCCCCCTTACAGTTACAGTTACCTGGCAGCCATCAAGCGTTTCGGGGCCGGAGTACAGCTTATTCCGACCGGAACGATCGCCGGTGTCTTCGAGGAGGTCTCTGCCGGTACCGTGCAATACGGCCTTGTCCCGCTGGAAAATTCAACCGACGGCCGCGTCGTCGATACCCTCGACATGTTCGCCAGGATCCCCGTGCGGATTTGTGACGAGGTCCAGTTGCCCATCCACCACAACCTGCTTGGCTGTTGCCAGCGCGCAGAGATCCGCGAGGTCTACAGCAAGCCCCAGGCCCTCTCCCAGTGTCGGGACTGGTTATCTAAAAACCTGCCCGCGGCCCGCACAGTGGAGATGACCAGTACGGCCGCCGCAGCCCAGCTGGCCGCCGACCGGCCGGGCGTCGCTGCTGTTGCCAGTCGTGAAGCGGCCCTCACTTATGGCCTCGATATCATTGCCGAGAACATTGAGGACCGCCGGCACAACGTCACCCGCTTCGCTGTGATTGGCGACCACATCTCCCCGCGTACCGGCAAGGACAAAACGGCCCTGATGTTTGAAATTGCCCACCGCCCCGGCGCGCTGGCGGACACGATGGCCAGTTTCAAGACCTCCAAGATCAATCTCACCTGGATCGAATCCTTTCCGATGCCCGAGGAAACGGGTTACCTCTTCTTTGTAGAACTCGAGGGTCACCAGGGTGATCTGCGCGTCAAGAAGGCAATCACCTCACTCCAGCGCCGGACCCTGCGTCTTGAGATCCTTGGTTCTTACCCACGGTCCGAAAGCCCCGTGGACCCGGCGACTGCCGGCCCCTAACCACCTAGGCACCTCCGCCGACACTGTGCTAAACTTCTGGATTCGCGGGATAATGAAACCCTGCGTGCCCGCCACCCTTTCGACCTGAAATCGTCCTGCTGCAGGGGATTCCCGTGATTATCATACTCAAGCCCGACATTTCCGACGATCAGCTTGAGCACCTCGTGGCGCACGTGGAATCCGCGGGATTACAGACTCACCTGAGCCGTGGCACATTTCGCACCATTGTTGGGGTGATCGGGGATGAAAGCGCGATCAGTTCCGATCGCCTGCGATCTTTTACCGGTGTTCACGACGTCGTCCCGGTCCTTCCGCCCTACAAGCTGGCCAGCCTCCAGGCCCATCCCCAGCCAAGCGTGGTGGATGTCAGCGGAGTCCGCATCGGGGGCGGCCACCTCGGCATGATTGCCGGCCCATGTGCGGTGGAGGACGAGGAGCGAATGAACACAATCGCGACTTCCGTCAAGCAGTCCGGAGCCAACCTTCTCCGCGGCGGTGCCTACAAGCCCCGCAGCAGTCCCTATTCCTTCCAGGGCCTCGGCGAGGAGGGACTCAAGATTCTTCGGTCGGTCGGGGACCGCCACCATCTTCCTGTTGTCACCGAGATCACCGACCCACGACACCTGGACCAGGTGCTGCAACATACCGACATGCTCCAGGTCGGCGCACGGAACATGCAGAATTTCGTTCTCCTCAGTGAAATCGGCAGCACTTCCACGCCGGTGCTGCTGAAGCGTGGCATGAGTGCCACAATTAACGACCTTTTGATGAGCGCCGAATACATCCTCGCCAAGGGAAACCCCAACGTCGTACTCTGCGAACGGGGCATCAAGGGGTTTGACACGCTGACTCGCAACCTGTTTGACGTGGCGGCGGTTCCGATGATTCGGACGCTGAGCCACTTGCCCATCATTGTCGACCCGAGCCATGCCACGGGCCGCCCCGAGTTAATACCCTCCTGCGCCATGGCGGGACTGGCCGCCGGTGCGGACGGGGTTCACATCGAGGTCCATAACTGCCCGGAGGAGGCCATGTCCGATGGGCCCCAGGCACTCTTGCCGGAACAATATGACGTGCTGGCAGGTCAGCTCGCCAAGCTGGCATCCCTCCTGGGTAAACAAATATCGACCAAGCCCGCCCTTTCAGGAGATGGTGCATGAGGCGTTATTTTATTGCCGGCAACTGGAAAATGAACCTCAACCGCGCCGCCGCCGTGGAACTGGCAGCCGGCCTCGTCTCGATCGTTGGCGACATTTCCCAACTGGACGTGGCCATCTGTCCACCGGCCGTGTACCTCGAGGCGGTCGCCGCAGAACTCTCCGGAAGCCCCGTTTCTCTCGGTTCCCAGAACATGCATGCCGAATCCTCCGGCGCCTTTACCGGCGAGCTTGCCGGTCCGATGCTCGCCGACATCGGCTGCCGGTTCGTCATCCTGGGCCACAGCGAACGACGCCACCTGATGGGAGAGGACGACGGCCAGGTCAACAAGAAACTGCATGCCGCCCTTCTGCATGGCCTCTCCCCGATTGTCTGTGTTGGAGAAACGCTTGCGGATCGGCAGGCTGGCCGGACCGCGGATGTGATCCGGGCCCAGTTCGAGGGATCTCTGGCGGGTCTCGATGCCGACCAGATGACCATCACCACGATTGCCTATGAACCGGTCTGGGCTATCGGGACAGGAGAGGTCGCGACTCCCGAACAGGCCCAGGAGGTTCATGCCGACCTACGCAGTCTGATTGAAAACAGCTATAATCAGGAGGTTGGATCTGCAGTCCGCATTCAGTATGGAGGAAGTGTCAAACCTTCCAACGCCGCGGAATTGCTGGCCCAGCCTGACATTGATGGCGCGCTCGTTGGCGGAGCGGCGCTCGACGTGGAATCCTTCAACGGGATCATCCAACAGGTCCCCGGTTAATAGAGAGCAGGCAAACTGATGGAATTCCAACTTCTTGGAGCATTCGCAAACTATGCGCTCGGGTTTTCGCTCTTTTTCATCTCCCTGTTCCTGATCTTCATCATCCTCATCCAGCGGGGGCGGGGCGGCGGCCTTTCTGGTGCGCTGGGGGGAACCGGCCAGAGTGCATTCGGATCGCGAGCCGGGGACGAGATGACTTATATCACGCTGATCGTTTCGGCGATCTGGATTTTGCTTTGTGTGGTCTGCATCTGGGTATTGAACCCCAAGGATTCAAAGCAGTTTTTTGACGATGACGCCATCGAACAGACCAGTACCGCGGACGATCCCGGCATGAATCTCCTTTCCGGGGAGACACCCACCGAGGACGGCGGCGAGGACCAACCAGCGGGAGACGGCGGAGAGGCCATCGACCCCATTGAAGCACCCGGGGATACGGGCTCGACAGGGCCGGATTCACCAGCGGGGGAGGCACCGTCGCCGGACGATAGTACGGACCCTGAAGATCCGCCGGCAGAACCGGAGAACGACGACAGCACGGATCCCCCAGGCTAGCCACCCGGCCTGGGTCG
>CAYYZW010000045.1:0-3801 GCA_964476375.1 uncultured Pirellulaceae bacterium | reverse complement strand
GATGTCGTCGTCCGCCAGATCAATGTACTCGGTATCGTTCTGGTTAATCGTCGCAATCAATGTGTAGGCGCCAGCACCGGTGCTGTCACTGCGATACAGCCGCCGGGCAACAAAATCACCGCTGGTCGTGATCAGCTGGTTGAGCCTTATCGCGTTATTGGCAGCCGTTAACTGGCGGCTGATGGTGGCATCGGAGGGAGCGCTTTCATAACCGTCCTTGTCGACAAACACGAGGCGGTAGTTGTACGTTCCAGGAGCCAGTTGTCCCTGGGGATGGTTCAGCGGGCTGAGTGTCGTCAGGGCCAGCGAAGGCTGCTCTGTCTCCAGGAAAGGCCCTCCTGGCGTCCCATCGATGATCAGGTTCTCTTTCAGAACATGCACGATGTCCTTGTCATCCCAGCGGCCGGCCACGGACAGGTGCTGAAGGTCCCCCCCGGCCGGAGTAGCAATTCGCACGAAGAGACCATTAAGCGTGTTGTCGTGCAGCGTGTTACGAAGAATACTTGGCCCAATCCGGCTATAGTCGGATGTGAACGGAGTTGTCTGGTACTGGGGCGCATGGAAGTTGCTCTCCAGGAAACTGTCCGGGGTCGCAGAAATTGCCGCGTCACGGCTAAAGCTGATCTCGTTAAATGAAATCGTGGGACGCCCGTCACGGATATCAATCGGATCGACAATCTGTGCCGTCCCCTCGACCAGCACCTCACCACCCCCGTAACGCATGTCGGCATGGTTAATCGAGTCCAGGAAGATCCCCTGCCCCTCGTAACTAAAGCGGGTCTGGTCCGCGCTATCCACGTTCCGCTGGAAGATCACACCGCCCCAGTCACCTGCCTCGGGCGTCGTAACAAAGGTAAAGGTGTCCAGCCCGAGGGACTCGTCGTTGTAGGACGTGAAGTGAACCACCGCCGACTCGTTTCCATCCCCCTCCAGGTTCACAAGTGGCACCACGTCATCCGGTGTATCCTCGATACCATCCGCGCCATTCACCGTAAAAATGCCGTCCAGTGGAAGCGTGTTGCCCAGCACGTCCACAAACACCGGGGCGCCAACGACCTGGATAGCCCCGTTGCTCTGGTTCTGTGACGCCCCTGGTGCCACGCTCCCCGCACCGATCCAGCTGCGCCGCATCTTGAATAGTGTGCCGGCATCCACCATCACCGTCACGTCCTGGGGTACCTGGAAGCGGGCTCCATCGGAGAGAACGGCGCCGAGATCATTGAATCCCAGTTCGAAGCCTCGGTTATCCAGTTCGGTGCGAATATCCCCATCCTCACCGGGATTACTTACGATTCTGAGAATATCCCCTGGGCGAACGGCACTTGGATCCGGTGGAAAGACCGGGATCCCGGAGTCATCCACGTTGAGCGCGTCCTTGAGGTTGTTAAAGGGAGCCTGCGGCGTCCCGTTCCCACCATCCGCTGCACCCTTGTCCACAAATACTGTGCGAGCAGCCCCACTGGCCTCCAGGCCCGAGGGAGCTGCCACGCGGAACCAGTGGTTAAACACACCACCCGGCACGCCATCGCCGTCCGCATCAATGCGGGTGGGGATGAGCTCCGGTCGCTGCGCATCGACCGGGTTATCCTGGTCAACAATCGCCCGGTCAGCACTGGGGCGGAAGTTAAGGCGGAGGTCATAGCTTCCTTCACTCCTGCCGAACATCCCGGTGTCCTCGATAGCCGGGTCAAATCGCCAGTTTCCACTGTCGCTGACCGCCAGGTAGTAGGTTCCCTCGCGAAGTTCCAGCTCCAGGAATGAGTCGTTACTGAAATAATCGTCGTTGCGGGCTATCAGGTCCCGGATCTCCGTCCCGTTACTGTCAAGAATGGGCTGTAACTGGCCAGTCGCATCACGCACCGGCTCTCCGCTTACCGGATCCAGCTGGACGCGGACCTGGTAGAGTGCCAGGTGGGTGTTGAGCAGATCCTCTCGACCCTCCTCCACATCGAGTCCCAGCCTTGAATTCAGCCGCCTCTCGGCAATCGTCTCGGCCGTGAACACACCCCGCTCGGTGAAATCAAATGTATAGAGATCAATATCCCGACCTTCCGGACGGTGCAGGTGCTGCAGGTGGACCACATCGTGATCCCCGGGGAAGACCGGCTCGGACGCCTCAATCTCCGCGATCCCGGTCGCCTCCGAGGAGTCCAGGCCCATCACTGTTCCCGGTGGAAGGTCATAGGCATGCCCCAGCCCCAGTTGGTGGCCCAGCTCGTGCATTGCCACCAGGAACCAGCTCAATTCACCGTTGCGGTGGCGGCCGACCTCGTCATGCCAGGTCTCGGCATTGTCCATAATCACGATCGTTTGGCCATCGGCATTCGCTCCGGAGAGACCAATCACGGCACCTGGCGTCGACGTTCCTCCCGGTATAGCAGCCAGGTCCCCGGTCGCCACGATGATCCCCTCGTCAACGGTCTCGACGAACTGGATACCAGCCACGCTGGAGAAGATCTCAAAGACCTCGCGAGCCCGCTGCTTCTGGATCTCGGTGATCAGGTTAAAGGCAGGCTGCGACGTCCCACCACCGCCGGGAATCTGGCCGATGTCCTCGCGGAAGTTATAGCGAACCGTCGTGATTCCATTTTCCGAATCCGCATCCCCATTGAGGTGCAGCTCTCCACCAAGATCAATATCCCGGTGCCCCGGTTCATCATTGGCACCGGGAAAATTGATGTCGTAGACAAAATCATCCTCGCCCGGCTGGTCGCCGACCTTGATTTGCTGGCTGACAATGATGCCCTGGGAGGCCAGGCTCAACCCCCTCAGCTGGTTGTCGAGCACGATTTCCCTGTCACCGACAACCGTCACCTGGTCCCCAGCAGCCGTGGCAGCCACGTTCAGGCCCCCACCGACACTGGCACCATTGATCGCGTCCCGGATGGCAATCGCCATGTCGGCAGAACTGGTCGGGACCGTGCTGTCGTAGATGACCGGCACGTTCCCGGCCGAGAAGCCCCCGCCCTGGTCATCCAGTTCGAAAACCTGCTGGTTGTTATCGGTGTCGAGAACCGTGAAAGTCGAGCCGTCGACGAAGCCGCTCCCATCCGCTTTCACGATGAACACCTTACCGGTATCCCAGTCCGCAGCGAGAGACCGGGCTGTGTCATAACTGGAACCAGGATCCGCGGTGGCATAAAGGTCCAGCGTGGCGGGCACCAGGGGTGCGTGTTCGTCCGTCCCAATCCGCAGCCGGAAAGAACCCGACGTCAGGGGAGTGCCATCCTTCTGACCGAGCAACTGGTCCAGTGGCGCCTCGAACGTGAGCAAGGCGGCATCCAGGGCCGCGTTATAAACCACCGTGGTTGGCAGGTGGGAGTCTCCATCGTCCGTGTTCTCGACCGTCTCCTTGGTGGAAATCAACTGGTAAAAGGAGGGGTCTTCCACAGAAACAGGGTCCAGATCGTCATCGTTAAAATAGACAATAACCTGGTCGCGTGCCTGGCTGAGGGTGCCATCGGCCGCGCGCTGAACCGGCTGGGGTACCACCGAGATAATCTGGGCTCCGAGATCGAGGTCAAGCTGCAGGCTCAGTGACTCGCCATCATCCACCCCATCATCGGTAGGATCCTGGAATGCCTCGTTGGTTTCGTTACGCAGGGCCAGGCTGCCCTCACCAAAGATATCAATCTGGTAGAGATCATCTGGCAGTGTCTCGGCAAAGCGGACAAGGATCTCGTTATCCGAATCCCCCAGGCCGATATAACCGGGCTCCACGACCACATCATTGGCCCCGGACAGCTGCAGCGGGGAATAGTTAATCGGGGGGGAGGCAATGTTCGTGTCGGGGAAGGTCGT
>CAYYZW010000044.1:0-5188 GCA_964476375.1 uncultured Pirellulaceae bacterium | reverse complement strand
TGAAAAGCGTTATTACTCACTCCAGGGGGAAAACCTCTTGTCCCCGATGGATGACGATGGGTTTTTCGAGCGGATGATATCCAGTTGGCGCCCGATCCTCCGTTTGCAGACGATGCAGATGATCGGGGAGAACAGGACCAGGCAGTGGACAACCGAGTTGCTGCAACTGCATAACCTCGTGCGCCGCTGGAAAAGCCAACAACCATTTTTGTCCGCAAGCAGCCATTACACGGAAGTCCATTTCTATCAGTCCTACGCGATCCTGCTGCAGTATTCGGCAGACAAACCCGAACTGCGCGAGCAACTGCGGACATTACTGGACAGCCTGGTGCCGTCACCTACCGCTTCGGAACAAATCGACCGCACACTTCGCCTTGAACTGCTCGATTTCTTCCAGTCCTGCAAGCAAAACGGAATGCGATCCTACCTGGAACGGGCTGTCCACTTTGAACTTCGCATTCCTTTTGGCCTTGTCTGGCAATCCCACGTGCGAGCCGCATTTACCGACTGGGATGACGATGCCAGGTACGCCAACGCATGGATTGACTCGCTTGTCCGTGGGATGAAGGCAACCGACACCATCCAGGAACGTGAACACCTTGCCCGCCAGGCGGTCCAGGCCTGGAGCCGGCCGGACGGTTCCTCCACCGCCAAACAGTTTCTCTTTCACTTCATGACGCCGTACCTCGAAGCATCCATGCACAACTGGGAGTTACTGCTCAACGACAGGCATTACGTGATAGAACTGCAACTCGCCCTGGAAGACTACAGGGCCGCGGAAGGGCATTATCCGGCCGGTATCGATAAGCTGATCCCCCGGATGAACGGGAAATCGATCCAGGTCCCCCATGGGTCCTCTGAGCTGGAATATCATGGCACTGCCGAGGGTTATATTCTCGCGGAACGACAGCGAGACTACCGTGGAGTGTTATCGGGCGGAGATCCGCCCCTCGATAGTCACCCCCATTATTTCCGCAGCTGGAACCTGGTGGAACGAAGCCGGGGCAATCTTGTCTGCCTGGGGGGGGATTACAGGGTGATCGGAGCGATTCGCCGCCAGCGAGAGAAGACAGAGATCGCCGCCATGGAGCCGGGTGAGTACCGAGATTCCATGAGTGAGGAAGTGGCCAAGGTTGAACGGCAGATTGTGGTCCTTGAAAACCTGCGAACTGCTGGCGGTGAGATCGCGGATTACAAGTTCAAAGGACTGATTGATTTTGACACGAAAGAATACGAACCCCAGCACATCTGGTTCTTGCCGGGGAACAAAGCGGGAAATGAATCGGTCGAGATCATCCGCAGCGTCAAACAGTCTTTCCCGAACATCTTCCTTATCGATATCCGTCCCACCGCCATCACCGAGGAAGGGCTGATCCAGTTAATGCAGGCGGTGGCCAGGATGGATCCTGAGAGCACGCAGCCGATCACGATCCTCAACACGCTGAGCAGCGACCGCGTCCTCGCCGCCTTCAAATCGCTTGACTCTCCCCTGGTCGCACTGCAGATATCCCACACCGACATCCTGCTGCCATCCGGTGAGATCTCGCCGACCGGACCCTCCCCGGACAGGGACACTGTCGTGGATGGCTATTAACCCGAACACGGCTGGCCGCCGCTCTCCTTGAAACAATCCAGGTATCAGCGCCATGAAGCCACATAAATGTATCCAGCTGGCACTTGTCATTCTCTGGCTGGGAATGAGCTGTCCTCTCCATGCCCAGCAACAACCGGACCCGCTGGAGAACCTTCCCGGCCCTGCCGAACCGACCTCGCTTGACCGCTTTATCCTGGAGGGGATGAAAGATGCCCGCATCCCCGGCCTGGCCGCGGCGGTCGTAAAAGACGGAAAGATTCACTGGACCGGCGCCTATGGCTGGGCCAACGTGCGGGAGAAGAGACCGGTCAATGACCAGACCCTTTTTCAGCTGGCCTCAATTTCCAAGACCATCACCGCCACGGCCGTGATGCAACTGGTCGAAAAGGACCACTTCTCGCTCGACGCTGACATCAACAGCCTGGTGCCCTTCCCGGTCCGCAACCCACGTCATCCGGAGATCCCGATCACGCTTCGCCAGCTGCTGACTCATACCTCCAGCCTGCGGGATAACTGGGGGATCCTGGAAGGAACCTGGGTGCAAAACCGCGATTTCCCCCACTCGCTGGCCGAATCGATGGCCCGCTACTTCACGCCCGGAGGACGTTATTACAGCCGGGGCAAAAACTTCTATGAATGGGCGCCGGGGACCAAGAGCCGGTACTCGAATGTCGCCTTTGCACTGGTCGCCTTGATCGCCCAGACGCAGGCCGGCACCTCTTTCGAGCAGCTCTGCCAGCAGGGGATCTTCGCCCCCCTGGGAATGGAAGGCGTTGGTTACCGGCTCACGGAGGTGGACCAGGACCAGGTGGCCATGCCCTCCACCTGGCGGGCCAGGGCAGGGCAGTTTCGTGGACTGGGCCATCATGGCTATCTCGATTTTCCATCCGGTACCCTGAGGACCAGTGCCCCGCAGCTGGCCCGCTTCCTGCTCAGCTTCATTGGCAGCGGCCAGGTCGACCAGACCCGCATCCTCAAACAGGAGACGGCGGGGTTGATGCGGCAGTCTGCCTTCCCTCGGATCGCGCCGGGCCAGGGCCTGGCCTGGTACCGTGACCGGGTGGGGGGATCGCGGGTGATGGGCCACGATGGCTCCGACCCCGGGGTGACCACGATGATGTGCTTCCGGCCAGCCGACGGGATCGGCGTCGTGGTGCTGATGAACGCCGAGCCGGAAAACCGCCACTTCGAGGGGGATGTCTGCAAGCGGCTCTTCAAATACGCCGCCGCCACTCCCTGACTAGCTCACCGCCCCACTAAACAGCGGCCGGATAACCTCTCCCTGGTTGAGCCGCACCGGACGGTCAAAGCGGTCGTAGGCCTCGGCATCCAGCGGTAAGCCAAGCACATCGTAGACCGTGGCTCCCAGGTCGTTCGGGGAGTAAGGCAGCACGGTCGGGTAACTGGCGTGCTTGTCTGACTTGCCAATGACCTGGCCGCCCTGGACCCCCGCCCCGGCAAAGACACCGAAGAAACAGGGTCCCCAGTGATCACGGCCCGCCTTGTCGTTGATCTTGGGCGTGCGGCCGAACTCCCCCATCATCATCACGAAGGTCTCGTCCAGCAGTCCCCGCTCGTCCAGGTCCCCAAGCAGCGCCGAGACCCCCTTGTCCAGCGGCGGCAACAGCCGGTCCTTGAGCGTGGGGAAGATATTGCTGTGGTTGTCCCAGTTCTGTACTGCACCGATATTCACCTGCACGACAGGCACCCCCACCTCCACCAGCCGGCGGGCCAGCAGCAGGGACTGGCCTGTCTGGTGCCGTCCATACCGGTCCCGAATCGCCTCGGGCTCGCGGTCCATCTCGAAGGCCTGGGAGAGCTTGCTGGCGGTAAGAATCGAGAACGCCAGCTCCTGTTCACTGGTCATCCGTCGCCCGGCCGCCGTGCGTGCCAGTCGGTCCCTCTGCTGGTTCAGGTCCCCCAGCAGCGTGTTCCGGTCGGTGATCCGCGCCACGTCCAGCCCCGGATTGAGGGAGAGGTTATCGACCTTGAAATCTTTCTTGTTCGGGTCCCGGGTGATCTGCCAGGGGTCATACTTGGGACCGAGCAGCCCCGCATGCTGCCCTGGCCAGGTCAGGGCCCCCTGCATCAGGAAGGTCGGCAGGTTCACACCACTCGGGATGCCGTCGCTGCGGGGACGCAGGTAGGCAAGCGCCGACGCGTAGGAGGGCCAGTCATCGCGCGAGGCCACCTTGTCAAAAAACCCACCCGGCTGCTTCTCGCCGGTCAGCACGTGGTGGGTTGACATCAGGTGGTTGTTGTCGCCGTGGGTAAAGGAGCGGACTACCGCGTACTTGTCGGCCATGGCCGCCAGCATCGGCAGGTGTTCACAGACATGCAGTCCCGGCACGCTTGTACTGGTGGCCTTGAATTCCCCTCGCACCTCGGCCGGGGCGTCGGGCTTCATGTCGAATGTCTCATGGTGGCTGGCCGCCCCGGTCAGAAAGACGATCACCACCGAGCGAGCCCGCGCCCTGGCGGCGGCCACGGCAGCCTGCTGGCGAAGAACCGCAGGCAGGCCCAGACCGATCGCGCCGGAGTAGCCCACCTGGAGCAACTCGCGTCGATTCATCCGGCAGCGACCGGTTCCTGTCTGTTTTTTCTGGGTCATCGATATTCTCCTGCTTTCCCGGGGCAGGGCCTCACACCTGCCCACGCTGCTTTCTATTTTACCGCAAAGGAACGTTTCCTTCATGGTCGATTCCCCCGTCCAGGAAATAATTCTTAACGGTTAAACTGCTCCAGCATCCGCCGCACGGGTCGATTGGCCGGATCAATTTCCAGGGACTTCTGGAATGCCTTTTTTGCCTCCGCCCGCTGGCCACTCTGGTAGAGGTACTTGCCCAGCAGGTCCCAGTCCCCGGTACGACGCCGCATGCGGGTCACTTCCTTCATCAACACCACCATCTGCTCAAATTCCTTGCGGTGGTAATGGGCCGTGACTTTCACAAGCATCGCCCCGACCCGGTTCTCGGGACTCAGGTCCTCCACGGCCAGGGCATAATCGGCGTACATCTCGTAGTCCCCCTTTTTCCTGGAGACCGCCAGTTCCGCCAGCAGGGTCGCCAGCTCGCCGTTTCGAAGACCCCCGTCCCATGCCTTCTGGAGCAGGGCTTCTCCCCTGGCGAGGTAAGTATCTCCATGCGACCCGGATAATGAATGCCTGGAGAGGTTGTAGTAAGCGATTCCCAGCCCCAGGTCCTGGTCGGCCTGCGAGTAACCGGAAAGATCAGCAACGGGAACCAGGTCGGCCAGCGGAGGATCCTCACGGCCCAGCCCGGCCTTCGGTGGTGCGTGGATGCCGATGCGGTGATGGGTAAAGGTCTGGTGGGGGGATTCGGTCCCGGTTGCTGGCATATGACAGGCCACGCAGTAGTTATCCGGGCGTTCTGCTTCCCGCACTCCCGGCTCCACGGTACAGGTCTCCTCCTGGTGGCATTTCATGCAGTTTCGCTTGTGATACTCCACCGGGTCCGCACGCGGCGGCAGGTCATGGGGATTGTGGCAGGTTGTACAGGTCATCTCGGACATCTGGTAACAGGTGCTCCGCTTCATCTGGCCCATGTGCCCCACGATCGTCATCTCCCCGTCCTC
>CAYYZW010000043.1:0-14336 GCA_964476375.1 uncultured Pirellulaceae bacterium | reverse complement strand
GCATGGCCTCGCCGAATTGCCATCGACTGGGCGTTCTGCGATGCCGCACGCCTGGCCGCCTGCATGGGAACTAGTTCCTCGAGGTCCGCAAGACGGGCGATCGCCACAGAAAGTTGATCCGACCTCGTGCCCTCCCCGGCGCCAAGTTCATCGTCGATTTCTTCCACCTCACGTGCACACTCCTGCTCCTGGCGTGAGAGGATTTCCAGCTGCCTTTTCTGCAGGGCAAGGCGGGCGACATTGTTTCGATGAATAAGCGTCCTGGCAGCCACGGCCCCCAGCACACCACCCAGGCCCAGCACGGCAAGGACACCCCGCATCGCCATGTTCATTCCCAGCCAGTCACCAAACAGAACCGATGCAGCAAGGCACATGAAACCAGCCACAAAACTGCCCCCGATTCCAACGAGTGCCCGGGGTGAAAGCAATTCTGCTGACGACGGTTCCGCCAGCGTCGAAACCACCTCGTCCCGATTGCCGCGCAATTGGGAACATCTTTCCACACTCGCATCATGCCGCCGCAGAAGTGCGACCATGCCCGCAACCTCCTCCAGTTCCTGGTCCAGGTCAGAACACATGGCCGTGGAGAGGGCGGCGGCAGCGGTCCGGTCCGCCAGGTCGGCCTCCACGGCCGCGGCATCCGCATCCTTTTCCGATGCCCGCAGGCGCTGCCTTTCCTCCCTCCATTGCCGGGCTGGGCCTCGAAGTGCGGTGACGGTCGCCGGCGTTATGTCAAGCATTCCGCCTGCCGCATCCGCGGGCTCCTCCTCGATGCCGTACGCACTGCAGAGTTGTTCCCGCATTCTTTCTATTTCTGTTTTTATCCCCTGATGCTGGCCTGCCAGGCTCGCTATCCATCCGGAGAGTTCCGCAAGTGCGTCGATTCGCGCGGACTGTTGAACCAGGAGCTGATTGACATCCAGGTCGTCTGCCTCCTCCCGGAGCCGTTCACGGTCGGCGCGCATCGCGTCGATCTTTTGGCGCGATTGCTCTGCCTGCCGATCGAGTTCATCCAGCCTCATCACCGGGTCGTCACTGAAGACCGCGAAGGTCGTGGGCACCTGGCCGGCCATGGAAGTGATCTTGAGGGCGACGTCTTCCCGCTGCTGCCATTCGCGATAAACCCGCCGAGCTACCGTGATGACTGAACGGGCGCTTTCCAGGGCCAGGATGTTTTCCTCGAGATCCCGAATTTTCACCTCGGTCCCCTGCAGTCGTGTTGCCAGTCGGCCCCAGTGGCCGCCCCTTCGCTGCAGTTCAACGAGCCGTAACTGAGCCGCCTCTCTCTTTCGATTCAGGGCTGCGAGTTTTCCGTTTTTTCCGTCCGCCGAGAGATATGCGGCCCTGTTCTGGTTCACCTCGTCAAGAATATCAATCAACGACACTCGGTCGACACCCGAGGTGAGCCGGTATATGAGCTGCGCGGCGTCCGTCTCCCCGAGCAGGCTTAACTCCTGCAATTCCGCAAGTCCGACCGAGTAGATCCGCGCAAAGGTTGCCTCATCAACCGACCCAAGTATCTGCGACAATGCGCCATCCGGGTCCGAGACGGGCGCCCCATCGCCCTTCAGGGCAACCTGGTCCTGCCACCTGCCCGACGGATCCCAGGTTACCGTTCGCCTGAGTTCATGGTGATTGCCATCGCCCCCGGCCATGTGGACCGTGCCGCCACCTGGAGAATTGGTTCCCCCGGCAGACCAGGTTTCCAGGTAACGACTCCTTTCCGGCCCGGAAAACCCGTAAAACATGCCTCGCAGGAAATGCATCAGGGTCGTTTTGCCGGTTTCATTACGACCGAACACGACGGTCAGACCCGGCCCCATGGAATCAAATTCCGCTGACTGGAACAGCCCGAAATCCTCAATTTCCATCCGCGTGAGATACATCAGGCCGCCTCCAGATCGTCCGAGGAGGCCAGATTGCAACACTCCGCACCATCAAGCAAGAAGTCGCCGAGCGATGCAGTCTGGTCGACGAGCATAGCGATGGCAGCAGCGTCCTCACTGGAAAGCCTTTTTGCAAGGGCCGCTGGCAGATCCGCGGGAACGGACTCACGAAGCAGGGCGGCGATTTCCTTTTCCTCCAGAAGTGACCGAAGGCGTCGCAGGAAACTCCCTCGCAACGACTCCTCGTCGATACAGGATTCATCAAATGGCGTGTCCCAGTGGACCCCCGCGACGATAATATTCCCATTCCCCTCTCGCATGGCCTCCGTCATATCCGTTATCCACCCTGCTGAATCGGGCCGTAGCCGATGACCAAGCGTGCTGGATGGAACGATCCCCAGGCCCCAGGTGACCGCAACCAGTTGGTCCGCGTGCTGGGAGGACAACTCCGCGGCCCTGCCACGCATGGCTCGCACCAGATCCTGGCGATCCCATGATGGCTCGATTTGAATTTCCACATCGGCCCATCGAACCAGGTCGCAATCGTAACGGCGATGGACGCACTGGCTGTCCTGGTCCACCTCCACGAGCGTGCACCCATGGGGCCCGGACTCGCCAGGGCGACGACCCTGCGGGGACCCGGACCAGTGGTGCGTGCTTCCATTGGAATCCGCGGTCCGTCGGTCCTTGGAACCGCCCAGCGCCCACCAGTGGGGGCCGTTGTCCGTCGGTTCCGATGGGAATGCCTTTCGCCCTGTCAATCCAATCGTAAATACGCCGTCCTCCCTGGTCGCCATCGGAGGTGCTATCTTGACCGCCCGTCTCGTCCAGCTATTTCCAATAATCTCGACAACCGTTCCGTTTCCGACGGTGTGGTAATATGCCTCCGGAGCAGGGGACTGGAACTGATGCAGGTTATCCGGCCATCTTATGGCTGCCGGCCACCGCTTCGCCCGATCGTCATGGCCAAGGCACCAGTAGACAGGAATACCGTTCTGCTTGAGCCGCTCAAACTGCTGAACCAGGAATACAAGTCCCCTCGCCCCCGCACGGCGCGGATCGCAGACGTTCCCCGCCAGGAGGAGAAAATCCACCTGTTCCGTGAGGGCGACATCAAATACTTTCTGCGCTGCCAGGAATGGCGCCTCGGCGCATTTCTGGCGCAACTCCTCCGGGATCCCCGACAAGGAAGCAAGCGGGAGATGGAGGTCAAGATCTGAAGCCTGCAAAAACCGGACTGATGATCCCGCCATGGAATCCTCCCTGTTGGCATGGCGAATCGGCAGGGCGACCCAGGCCATGGGGCACCCCTATAAAATTTTCGCCGTAGTTTAGCGAGGATGGGGAATTACGGCTACGGCGATTCCCGATTGTTTTGGCGAGAATTCCTGCCGATAGCGCGCTCTCGCCGTTGATGGTTGGTCAGAATATCACTGGGCGACGCGGACAGGGACCGACAATATGCCACGAGTGACATCAGGTCTTCGGCATTCAGGTTACTGCTGCTAGGCATTGCCGATCCCGGCATACCGAGGTAGATGCGGTTTGCGATGTCTTCCGTGGCCCTGCCACCATGAAACACCCCCCGCACCAGATCAGTCGCCCATGTCGGCTGTCCGCTTTGGTCTACCAGATCCATCCCCTCGCTCCCCCTTCCCGCCTCGCCATGGCAGCTCGCACATTTCTGTTCCACATAGACCTCCCGCCCTCTCTGGATCGCACCCTCCGGCGTCACAAGGATATCCACACCCATCCACCTCGGTCCGGCGTCAAGGGCTCGGTCCACGTATTCCTCGATGCGTTGAGCGGCCCCATTCGGCTCCCCGTCGCCCTCCTCCCGCAACTCGTGCTGGATTCGTTCTGTTGCACCCTCCCGGCGCAGCCGGCTGACATGCTCCACGAGCGCGTCGATTTTATCTTTTCCGAGGTCCCGCCATGAATTCATCGATGTCCCGGGAATGCCCGTTTCGATGACCCGGTAAATATCCTGCCGTGACGGCCTTTTCGACACCGTGCTGACCAGCCGGAAGGAATCATGGCGGAGATTTCGTGGTCGCGGGAATACATAACGGGCGGCCTTACCCTGGCCATCCCCGTCTTTGCCATGGCAATTCGCGCACACGGCAGCGAAGATCGCCGCGCCGTCAACCCGCGCCTCCTGGCCCGCCGCACCGTCATGCCAGTTCGGACATAGCGTGGCAGCCAGCATCAGTCCGGCGGTTATCTCCCAGGTTCTCATTTCCAATCCTGTCCGGGGCGGTGGCTGCGGTGCCTCTTATCCGGTATCGCCCTCTGAATCCACAATCTTGCCGAAGCACCGACGCAGCTTGTCCATCACGACGGACGGAAGTGGATCACCGAGTATGGTCTGAATGTTTTCCGTTAAATGGTCTGCGTTGCCGGTGCCCACAATGACAGATGAAATAGCGTCATGATCAGCGCCAAATTTATAGCCCGCCTGAACCACGGAATCCACTCCTGGCCCGAGCGTAAAGTCCAGCGGCCCCTTCTCCGGGATATCGTCCGCCTTCACCCACCCCCGCTGCTTCCAGCGATCCATCATCTCCTCCAGCGCGTCCGGATTGGTCATTTTTACTCTCACCGGAGACATGTTAAAGACTCCCACGTCCTTCGATCCAGCCAGTGGAAGGACGTCGTCTGCGGCGGTCATATTCAGGATCCCGTATTTGACCATCACGGTCGCCCAGATATCTTCCGCCAGGGCCATCTTCAGCATCTGGTGGGAGGGATCCTCGAAGAAATACTCCGTGACACCAACAAAACGAATCTTCCCGGCCTTCTGGAGCTGCTCCATCGTGGGGTAGAGCCGATCCACCGCTGCCCGGTAGTTTCCCGGGACAAGGCCGTGAAACTGGTAAATATCTATCACCTCCGTCCCCATTCGGCGCAGGCTCTTTTCGCATGCCGCTATCAATTCACCCGGAGAGATGACGTCCCCGGTATCTTTCGCTGTGGGGGTGAACTTGGTCGCCAGGACGACCTGGTCTCTCGGGATGGTGCTCAGCGCCCGGCCCAATAAAAGCTCGCTGTCCGCGTAAGCGGCGGCAGTGTCAAACAGATTAATTCCGTTTTCCAATGCGTCTCGCACCAGGTTCACCGATTCGGTGGCGTCCCCATGCGTATTCTGCCCAAGGCGGCTTGGGCCACCTGTACCAAGTCCGACAAACGACACCTGAAGGTCTGTTTTCCCAAGTCGGCGATATTGCATAAGGTGCCCTCTCCACTCGCGATGCCAGCATTTTAACCGAATTGTGCGTTTCTTTGGTGATGGGGAATCTCACCATATTGCATTACCGCTTTTTGGAAGTAACCTTTTGAGTATTCCCTCCACCGGCACGAACTGGCAGGACGACATGAAAATCAGCGAGATCCAGGTCCGTATTGTCGAGGTACCGCAGGTCGCCCCGATTGCGCCCTACCGGTCCCATATTCGTTCAAGTTCCACTACCACCAGTGGCATCGTTGAGATCCTTACCGATCAAGGGCTGGCCGGGCTGGGCGAATTCAACCTGAATTTCCTTCCTGGTCTGGATGTGGGGCAATTGCAGAAAGCCGCCGAGTGGGCAGTGGGGCGTGACCCGCGAAACATCGAGCTGTTCCACAGGGAATGTCGTCTCGAGAACCGTCTTAAGTCCGGTATAGAGATTGCGATGTGGGATCTGGCAGGGAAAGCGGCGGGGCTACCAGTCGCCGCTCTCCTCGGTGGGATACTCCGGCCGCGGGTTGAGCTGGCTGCCTGCATGGGGATCCAGACTTACGAACGTGCAGGGGAGATAGCCCAGCACTACGTCGACAACGGTTTTACAACCCTCAAAACCAAGGCCGGCTCCGACATGCGGGAGGATCTCGACATGGTTCGAGGGATTCGCGACGCCGTCGGCATGAAATTGAAATTGCGAATTGATCCCAACCGAGCTTACTCCCTTGAGGAGGGATATGAACTATGCCGGCAACTTGAACAGTACGACCTTGAATACCTCGAGCAACCCATCATGGCGGACCCCCTGTCGGATGCAGTTGCGCTGCGTGAATCTTCCAGCGTCCCCATCGCGCTGAACGAGAGTGTGATTGGCCCCGCCAGTGCCTGGGACATTCTTCGCCTCGGCGCATCGGAACTGTTGCTGCCCGATACCCATATCGCCGGCGGGATTCTTCCCTGTGTCAAGATTGGCCATCTCGCGGAGAGTGCCGGAGCGACCTGCATCATGCATTGCGGGCATGACCTGGGGCCCAAGACCGCCGCGATGGTGCACGTCGCAGCGGCCTGTGAGGCCTATCGACTTGGAAATGACAGCACATACTATGGCCTCGAGGACGACATTACCATCGAACCGCTCCCCATTGTGGAAGGCCATATTTCCGTCCCCGACCGGCCTGGCCTCGGTATCGAGGTCGATGCGAGGAAAATGGAACTCTACACTGTCGCCAAAACCGCCTAGCCCACCGGATGCCATGGACAACACAGCGCGCCTCCTCTGTCTTCTTGTGATATGGGCACTTCCCCTGGGCACGCGGGAATCGCATGCGGTGGAACGCCCACCCAATATCGTCTTTATCCTTGCCGATGATGTGGGAAAAGAGGTCCTCGGCTGTTATGGCGGCGAGACCTATCCCACCCCGCGACTCGATGCCCTCGCAGCGGGCGGCCTGACATTTGATCATTGCTACAGCATGCCCGTCTGCCATCCCAGTCGCATAGCGTTGCTGACAGGGAAATATCCTTTTCAACTGGGACATCCCGGCTGGGGAACGTTCCCTGTCGCCATGGAATCCCACACCATCGCCCAGCAGCTCGGCGCCGCCGGTTACAAAACAGCGATCTCCGGAAAATGGCAACTCACGCTCCTGGGCGATGATCTTCATCACCCCAACCGCCTGGGTTTCGATTCCTACTGTCTCTTCGGCTGGCACCAGGGGCCTCGCTATTTCGACCCGATGATTTTCCAGGACGGCATTCTTCGCCAGGGCACGAACGGGTCCTACGGACCCGATCTCTACGTCGACTACTTGCTCGATTTCTTTGAGGAGAACAGGGACCGTCCGTTTTTTGCCTTTTACAGCATGGCTCTCTGTCACGATGTGACCGATGATCTGAAAGAGCCTGTTCCCCACGGGCCAGCGAACCGTTATGAGAATTATGTCGAGATGGTGGCATCCATGGACGCCCATGTTGGTCGCATCGTTGACGGGCTGGAAGAATTATCGCTGCGACACAATACCCTCATCCTCTTCAGTACAGATAACGGGACCCCGAAGACTTTTATATCCCGGGCGGTGGGTAAAACCCTGGAGCGCATCCCGGTGGTCTCCCGGCAGGGTGGGCGAGACGTCCCTGGCGGCAAGGGGCAGCTCACAGACGGCGGAACGGCTGTACCCACGATCGCCAGCTGGCCCCGCGTGGTGCCTCCTGGCACGACCACGGGCGCCCTGGTGGATTTTTGCGACCTGCTTCCAACCTTCGTGGAGCTGGCGGGGGCCAGGGTCGTTGATCCCTCTGGCGAATCCCGGGGGCGTAGCTTTGCCAGCGTGTTGCATGCCCCGAAAAACCGTGGTCGAGACTGGGTTTTCGCAGAGGGCAGGGGCCGTTACTGGCTACGCAACGCCGCATGGAAACTATATTCCGACGGCACATTCTACGACATGGAATCGGATCCTCTGGAACAATCACCCATCAAGCCGGAATCGCTAGGAAGAAAGGGCCGGCGAAACCACGCGTTTCTGGTGCGGGCGACGCGGGACCTGATGGGCGAACCATGACATCTCCGCGCCCGTTACTTCCCGCCCAGTTCCTGGTAGACGTGTTCAATATTCTCGACCCGGGTTTTCACATCGACACCCGCCCATTTCTTATAGAACGGTAGAGAAATCATTTCCTTGATGTCATCCAAATCACGCCCCTCATCGATGAAGCCCTGGATCGCCTTTCGTAGTTCGACGAAATAACGCCTTTGCTTCGCAATCAGTGACTTGTCGGATAATTCGCCATGGCCCGGCGCAATGGTCTTGATGGGCAGGTCTTCCATGGCGTTCAACACACTGATCCAGCTTTCCGTGTTGCTATCCCCGGTGTAATTGAAGGGGCCGTCCACACAGGCATCGCCGGTGAACAGGATCCCCTGCTTGGGAAGCCAGGCGACGGCATCCCCCAGCGTGTGAGCATGTCCATAGTGAATCAATTCCACCCGCTGGTGGCCGTCATCGATGACCATCGTCCTTGGAAAATAGAGGGACGGCTGTTCGTATTTCAGTTCGCCGTATTCATCGGGTTTCTCCGCCTGGGATTTTTCAAATCCCTCGGTCCCCTTCGTTTCAAAAAGCACCTTGCTTCGTTCTGATGCAATCGCGATCCCGCCCAGGGCCGTGTATTTCCCATTTCCATCTGCATGGTCACCGTGATAATGGGTGTCAAACACATAACGAATAGGCTTGTCCGTATGTTTTCGGATAATCCCGATGACCTCGTCGGCCTGGTTGGGGAAATTCGCATCGATAACGAGAACAAATTCCTTGAAAACAACCCACCCCTGGTTGCAGCCAATGAATTCCGGTTCGGTCTGGGTTTTACGAAAAAATACCCCTGGAGCAAGTTCGGTGACTGTCGTTTTCGTCGGCTTCGACAAAAGCGGCTCAAAGCCGTGAAAAAACAGTCCGCCGATAATCCCCAGAATCGCACAGAAGGAAAACACGAGTCGTTTCATTATTCACCCGTTCGAGAATCATTGTTCTTTTTCTTCGCCTGGGGTTACATCTTACGCATTATTCAGGACACAATAAACGGACAGTGGCGACGCTTGACCGTTTTCCTGCTGCCACGCGATGTGCAATTGCCGCCCACGGAACCTCATGAAGCCCGTGCACCATGGATAACCTGAAACCAAAAGAGCTCTTCACCGAACCCATCCTCCAGTTGCGTCAGAACGTGATGGAGCATATCGACTCGCACGGCAGGGCGGCCATCCTCGGAACGGAACTCGATCAATTGGTCAAGCGCGGAGCGGGGCGGTCACTGGTGCTGTTATCCTTCACGTCCGATTTTCTACGGCTGCTCTCCATGTGCCTCCTTGCCGATCGGAAGTTAAGCCCGGCGGAAGTCCAGTTCCTCTTTCCGCTTCTCGGGCCAGCAAGTAAATTATTCGCCAAACATCGATCCGCATATGGTGCCCTGGGGCCAGTCAACCGCGGGAACGTCCATGCGTTCCTTGCCCACTACAACAACGACCCGGACCTTTTTGGCTTCCGTTGTGCAATAACTCGCTGGGGCGGCATTGAAATCGTGAACAACCTCTCGTCGGTACCCGGCGCGAGCCGCCTGGCGGACTTCGCCAGGGCGGCCTATGCACGGCTCGGCAACGCGCTTCGATCCGTCTCTGGTGGCGGCCTTGAAATCGATCGTATTATCGAAAATGTCGAGGACAATTTTGCTGCCTCCTCCGGTGGCAGTGGCGGTTCCGAGGATTTTGAATTCGAGCTGGATGAGGATGAGGACTGGGATCTCGCGGATTTCGAAACCGGGTGACCCGCACCGTGTTGCCGTGAGATGCCCACCCACCAGTGGTCGCCGGGTCTCCCTATTCGGTCAACGCGATCGCCCTCCCGGGGCCGCCGTGACAATCTCGAATCTTGATCGGGGCAAAGATAAAATAGGCCTTTCCGCGAATGTTCTCCAGTCCGATGAGGAATTCCACGCCGACCATCCCCTCACTGCCGAGTGCCCAGTAGGTCATTGCGGCATGTCGCGGTTCGACCCCGCCTAGCGTTGGGGCATCGGTGCCGACGCATCGAATGTCACGCGATGCAAGGTATTTGATAACGTCCGGCCCGGGAGCGGGCCACCCCTCGGTGAGACCGTTGACGGGGTCCGCAATGCAGCCGCTGTTATCGGGGGCCGGCCTGAAGGTTCTGTCGTTATGGCCTGTCCGGAAGAGGACGACTTCCCCTGCCTTGAGCGGCCTGGTGTTTTTTTCATATAACCGGCCCATGTTCAGCGTGATTCGAGGCGCCCTTGGCCACGCGTCATGACTTGTTGACCCAACGAGCTCCCTCACATCGATCACGCGGGCCCAGCCACAGGTATCTGACAGCGGGACCTTCTCGGTTGTCACATCGCTATAACCGCGTCGCCCAAATTCCCTTTCATAATCCCGCAGCCAACCGCGAATCTGGGCCGAATGTTCACGAACACGGAATCCTGTCTGCGGGAGCGCGTACGATGGCGGGACAAGGTGGGTGCCCGTATGGCTGTCCATCATGTGCGTATGATGATAAAGGTCGAGGGCCGCGGAATAGAGGAAATCGGCTTTCGTGTAAGGGTGGCGGTGGTTGCCGACCCCAGAACCAGGTAAGCTCACAGGCAAATCAGGGGACAGCACCACCGACAGGTCCACAACCCGTTTTTTTCTCGCCGCCGCGTTGAGCCACGTGGCGAGCGGGCTGGGTTTGATGGCAAATGCCCGGCATTCGCCGTAAGGCCCAAGAACATGTCGGGGGCCAACGGCGCAATAAAAAGCGCCGGTTGCAGGCAGTTTGCCGAGGGCCGTGGCGCCCTCGGTAAAAATCGCGCCGTACTTGAGGCCGGCATAGTGCGTCGGTTCCGCCAGGTCGGGGATGGGTCCCATGCTTGGACTGTCGGTCCCCACGGCAGTGACCCCCTTTGCTGCCATGTATTCCATCGCATCGGGATGGGGATCCGGCCACCCGGGCACCGTCCCCTCGAGGGGCTCTGCAATGAAACGCCGCCCCGCCGGAAGTGGCTTGTAATACGTGTCACTGTAATCGCTACGCAAAAGCGCCACATCGCCAGGCCCTAGTGGTCGGTGCGCCTCCTCCCATTCGGTGATATGCGCTGTTTTCACCAGGCTGCTCACACCTGGAGGCCCCGTATCGAGCAACGCCCTCACGTCAATGACACATGCTTCGCCGACAAAACGCCAGGCGGGGGTCTTGTCCGTGAACTGAAGGCCGAGGGGGCCTTCGTTCGGAAGCGCTGTGCCGGGGCGAGGGATGGAATGGGGTGGCACATCCATCTGTGTGCTCGTATTTCCATCGATCGTCAGGATATCACTGTTGTAGACACTGTCCCCCCCGATTCGGATGTACTGTCGGATCTGAAATGGCGGGAAGCCCGTTGGCCATGTGCATGGGTACTCGGGCGCCACGAGGAGCGATAGATCCACAAAATCATCGGGATCAGCATCCTGGCCAGGACAATCACCTGGCCCGACCATTGCTATCCATAGCGATGCCACAAATACCCGGATAATATGGCCCGTGGGCAAGGGGTGAAACATGCGTCGTTCTCCTTTTCAAATTCCCGTTCAGGGTGATGGCGTGCCAGCCGAACCCACCGCCGCATTCAATGCAGGCATGACCTCCCCAGCGAACAATTCCATACTTCGAACCCATGATTCCCGATCGTCCCAGTCATATCCCATCAGGACAAGCGTTCCAAACTCCCCTGTTTCTTCGATCAGCAACAAGAGGCGCCGCAGCACCTCCTCCACGTCGCCGGCAATGATCTGTTCTCCCATGAGGTAATCCATGTTGCAGTCAGCATCGACCATTTCAAGGTCTCGCTTGTATATCCGACGGCCCAGGCCCTTATCAAAAAGACGGCCGATATATTCGTAATTCTGCCCAAGTGAATTCGCCCTCGCCCGGGCCTTCGCCTCGGCTGTACTATCACCAACAAATATCGACCTGGCGACTCGATAATCTTGCCGGTTCGGAACCCGCCCGGATTCCCGTGATGCCGCCTCGTAGGTTCGGAAGAAATCCGCCACGACATTTCCAGTCACAAGACAATGCGCAAAGGGAGCAAAACCACACCGCCCAGCCAGCTTCATGCTTGGGGAGTTTCGGCTCATGGCCGGAATCGCTATCTGCGGAATGGGGTCCTGGAGCGGGCGGCGAATAAAACCGATTCCCGTCTCCTCGTCCACACACTGCTGGAGATCAATATTCCAGAACTTTCCTTCGTAGCGGTAGGGCGGATCATTCTCCCAGAGCATCAGGATGATCTCAATCGCCTCCTCCGCCATCGCCGTCCCTTCCGCCGGGTGGACTCCATAGAGCTCCTGGTCCGCGGTCACGCTCCCGGAGCCAAAGCAGAGATTCAATCGCCCACCGGCGAGGTGATCCAGGAAAGCGAGTCGGCAGGCGACGTGGGCCGGGTGATGCTGGTTTAAACAGACGGGCGCCGGGCCAAGGCGGATCGTCTTTGTTTCGGCCACCGCCCTCGCAATGAAGAGTTCCGGCATCACAATCGGCTCGTACTTCATCGTGTGGTGTTCGCCAATCCAGAACTCCGAAAACCCAAGGTCTTCCGCCAGGCAGACCAGCTCAAGGTCCTCTGCAAGGCTCCTCTCGAGCGGCTTGTTTTCCGGGTGGAAAGGCATGATGAACATCCCGTGTCGAATCGCCGATTCCCCTTCCATTGCAATCTCCTGGTTCCCGGGTCCTTTAAAAACGCCCAGTCTAAGACTCGCTGAACACCAAAGCAAATCGATCATTTGTGAGCGTGATTTTTCGCCGCGATCACAACCGCTTAGGTGCTGTTCTCTTCGGGCGACCCACGGTTCATCCTTTTGGCAAGCAGGATGCCCACGGCAAACAACAAGCCCATGGCACCCAGGGCGAACCACCGTGTGGCCGTAAAATGTTTGTCGGGATCATGATTGTTCCAGAACCCGATGCCGGCCAGGGCAAGAAACACGATCCCGGACATCACGTTCAACGCCGCCAGGCTCCAGTGCATCCGTAATCCCCGGGGAAGAAACCGTCGTTCCATCCAGATCAGCAGAAGACAGAATAATCCGCAAGAAAGAACTCCGGTAAAGAGGTTGACTGGAGTGAGAAGGGCCAGCAACAGCCGTGGGCGGTCCACGCCGCCCGAACCCGTGTAAATCGCCGAATAACTCAGTGTCACCAGGGCGCCTGCCCCGCACCATAACAGGGCAATGCGTCGCAGCTTCCGTTCACGCTCCCTGGTCATATCCGGCACAATTGCCCGGTTTATTTCCGTGAGAATCACTTGTCCGATTTCTATTGTCCCATAGAGCGTTCCGAGCATCGTCAGGAATGCCCCGCTCACATAGATCGGAAGCAGCCAGGGATGAATGTCGGTGACAAACCTGGCCTGCAAATCCAGCATCTTGGATTCCGTCGGAACCTCGTGTGCCGGGCCTAAGACGACCACGCACGATGCAACAAACACCGCGCTGAAGGCGACAATGATGATGAAGCTGACGCTGCAGTCGACAAGCGGAGCCCGCAGCCAGCGACGGGCCGGGTGGGATCGGTCCGATTCCATTTTCGCCAGCGTCTCCGCGTTCGCTTCGCCGACGCCCGCCCACCCCCATTTTTTCGATCGCAGAAAGGATGTGTAGGCCATGTAATCAAATCCAGCCCCACCAATCACGCCGACGTATGTCGTCGTCTCTACCCACACATCCCGAGCCGCTATCCTCCTCAGTTCCTCGGTCTCCGATAACCAGGAGGGGTATTCGTACGCCTGCGGAATAACCGCCCCCTTAATAAGAGCCAGCCAGTCCGGATCGTACAGCACAAGCGTGATGGCCGCGCAGATCACCAGCAGCATGACAATCACCATCTGAACCCGCTCGAGCATCGAGTAACCGCCCCGGGCCGACAAGAACAACACGCCGACCAGTATCAGGGCACCCCAGCCGTATTCCGCCGTCCCGGCCCAGGAGTCCCGCGTGCCTGTCAGCCAGCCGGTGAAGTTCCCCAGCACCCCGCTGTGAAAACTGACCCAGATCGGCATGGCAATTGCCGTGAGCAACAAGAGGCTGATAGGGAACCAGCCCCGAGGTCCGGGCAGCGAGGCCATTCGCCGATAAGGATGGACGCCGGTGAGAATGATGTGCCTGGCACTGGCCAGGACGAGCCCCCACTTCAGGAGAGAAATCAACACGAAAAGGAAGAGGATGCGGTAACCGAAAAGCGCGCCGCCCCGTGTGGAAAAAATCAACTCACCGGTCCCGATGGTCAGCGACGCGATAATCGCTCCGGGGCCGAAGACCGCAAGCCAGGCCACCGGGTTTCGCGAGGCCAGCGCGGACACGGGCGGGCGTACTGTCGGCGGGGCATCATCGGGATTCATGAGCTGGTATCACTGCTGGACAATTCTGCTAATGATTCGACGGCAAAACAGACATGCATCGCTGTTCCGACAGCCAGGGCGCTTTCATCAACTTTAAATAGCGGATGGTGCACATTGTAATCGGCGCCAATGTCCGGGTTTCCCACGCCCAGCCCGACAAAACACCCCGGCACTTTCTCGGTGTAATAGGCGAAGTCCTCTACACCCATGACCGGCGGGAAAAACAGCAATTTACCATAACCCAGAAGGAAACCACCCAGAAAAATAAACATGAACCAAAAAAAGACCAAGTTAAAGGTAGGCGGAAA
>CAYYZW010000042.1:0-14464 GCA_964476375.1 uncultured Pirellulaceae bacterium | reverse complement strand
ACTCTCCGAGGAGGATCGCGGCAGCATGGTCGATTGGCTTGGCGCCGAGATAGAGAAGGCATCCCTCGTCCGCCGCAACAACAGGCAGTACTCCTCCTTTCGCCGAATGACGCGGTACGAGTACAACTACGCGCTGCAGGACCTGCTTGGCTTGCCCTATGACCTTGTCGATCGCCTGCCCCCGGAAGCCGTATCCGAGGAGGGATTTAAAAACCATTCTGAAATGTTACAGATGTCGGCGATGCAGTTCGTCACCTGTCGCGAGATTGGCCTGAAATCTCTCCAGCGAGTCACGGTCTATGGCGAGCGGCCAGAGGGTGTGACGTACGTGATCTCGATGCAGCAGGAACTGACCAGGGCAACGTCGGGAAAGAATCCAAAGACTTTTAGCGCGAGCGATGACAGCTATGGTAACAACAGGAAACGGCAGCACCTGCTGGACCAGGAATCCGGCCAGGGAATGCATTTCTCCGGCGGCACGGTCCACCCCACACCAGGTGCGACCGCGGGCCAGATTCCAGCGGTTTCTCCGGTTGTCCTGGCCCTGCCCTCCTCCAGCGAGTTGAAATGGAACCTGGACCGCTTTCTTCCCGATGAAGGGATCATGCGTGTTCGCATCCGGGCCGGGCGATCAACAATGAAGGCCGATGAATACGCCAGCCTGCGTTTGATTTTCAGTGCCCATACCAGCAATAACGCCAATTTCTCGCAGGTGATCAGTCCACGTGACATCCCCGTTACCGCAGCTGCGGACAACCCGCAATTTATTGATTTCCATATACCCCTGGGGGACATCCAGCGAAACCCCTTCCGGAAACTCGAGACAACATTCCCGCGGCGGGATGAATTCCTTTCCATTCGCAATGTCTCCAATGCAGGTGGGGGAGAAGAACCCCTTCAGGTTCTGATCGATCACATTGAAATCAGCGCCCCCTTCTATGCCGAGTGGCCGCCGCAAACCCATCGCGACATTTTTATCGAGAGCACGAACAAGAGCGATGAAAGGACCTATGCCCGCGAGGTGCTCAACCGGTTCATGTCACGCGCCTGGCGTCGCCCTGTCAGCCCCGGGGAGGTTGATCCATACATCGGCCTGTTTGACGAGTACCGTCCGGGATTGTCATTTTTCGAAGAGGCCATGCAGGAGGTTCTGGCAACGGTTCTGGCGGCCCCGGAATTTCTCTACCTGACTCAGACAGTACCTCCTAGAAATGCGAGGAGTCCACAGACGATCAGCGACCTGGAACGAGCCAGCCGTCTTTCCTTTTTTCTCTGGTCAAGTATTCCCGACGAGCAGTTGCTGGACCTGGCACGGCAGGACAAACTCCGGGAACCGGGTGTCCTGTCTGCCCAGGTCACGCGGATGCTGGCAGACCCGCGTGCACGACGCTTTTCGGGAAATTTCGTTCAGCAATGGCTCGGCATCGATGGCCTGAAAAGTGTGGTCCACGTCACGGACAGTTCATTAATGGAAGCCATGCAGGAAGAGCCAGTTGCTTTTTTTGAGGATGTCCTCCATCGCAACAGCAGTGTCCTGGACTTTATCCATTCTGATTACGCCGTCGTTAATGAACGCCTGGCAGGGCACTATCGCATTGCCGGTGTCCATGGCCCCCATTTCCGCCATGTTCCGATTGAACCCCAGGTGAATCGGGGCGGTCTCCTGACCGCCGCTGCGATCCTGACGATGAACTCCGATGGCAAAGATTCTCATCCTCTCAAACGGGGCATCTGGATGCTGGAACGTATTCTTCAGGATCCACCGCCACCACCACCGCCCAATGTCCCGGAAGTCGACCTGACGGATCCGGAGATCCTGAAGATGACCCTCAAGGAGAGGATTGCAGATCATCGCAACAATGCTGCCTGCATATCGTGTCATGCCAAGATCGATCCCTGGGGAATCGCCTTCGAGAATTATGATGCCCTGGGGGCTTTTCGCACGACGATTCAAAACAAGCCCGTGGATGCGACTTCCGAACTATTCAATAAAGAGAAGCTGGCCGGTATGATGGGCCTGAAACAATACCTGCTGATGAATCGGCAGGATCAATTTACCCGGGCCCTGGTGGATAAAATGACCAGTTATGCCCTGGGACGGTCATTATCTTTTAGTGATAGTGCCGATATTGATAATCTGGTGGTAAAATTCAGGACAAAGGGTGATCGCCTGGGCGACCTGGTTCACTTGATCACGCAGAGCGCCATTTTTAACTCTCCATAAGAGTCGGGAAGAGATCATGAAGAATAAAACAGTTTCACTCGATCGTAGAAGATTTCTTCATGGCGCAGGCGTGGCCCTGGCTTTGCCCTGGCTGGAAACATATGCTGCGGATGATTCTGCTCCCGATGATACGCCGAAACGTTTCCTGAGTGTCTACCATCCTGATGGTGTTGGACTGCCGCTCAAGACAGCCCCGGCCTGGAAGGACTGGAGCTGGTTTCCACGGGGCGGCGAGAAAGATTTTCAACTCACCAAGGTGCTCGACGTGCTCGAGCCTTTGCGCAGTGAAATCACGATTTACTCCGGGTTGTCGCACCCGGCCGTCAGAAAAGTCCATGGACATTCCAATGCCGACCAGTACCTGACAGGTGCCGCAACGGGGGGCCACGGGGCGTACAAGAATTCAATTTCTGTGGACCAGGTCTATGCGGCGCAGGTGGGAGATCGCACCCGGCACGCGTCCCTGGTGATGTCGACCAACGGTGGGATCGGCGGTCCTCGTGGCGCGCAAACCCAGTCCTTCAATCGTGAGGGACGTCCCATTCCGGCGATGAACAAACCAAAACAGATTTTCGACATGCTTTTTGTAACCAGTAGCAAAGATGCTGCCGCACAACTGGCACGAAGCAAGAGCGCCCTGGACCTGCTTGTTGCCAACACGCGCTCGCTGGGGCAAAAGCTCTCCCAGCGAGACCAGCAGACCCTGCAGCAGTATCTCCAGGCCGTGCGCGATACCGAGGTGAAACTGGCGAAGGCGCAAAAGTGGATTGATACGCCTGTTCCGGCAGTTGATACCAGTAATTTGAAATTGGATGCAGATCCCAAGGAAGCCCGTCTTTACTTCCAGACCATGTATGAATTGATCTACCTGGCCTTCCTCAGTGACTCCACGCGTGTGGCAACGTTCCAGCTGGGACGGGAAAACGGGGAAGGCCCCCACGATCTTCTCTCCCGGGCGGTTGGCCTGGGCGGGGCGCATGGCCTGACGCATTCTGTCAAGAAGCCGGATGGCTGGAAAAATCTTGGTACGTACAATCGGTACCAGGCAGAAGAATTTGGTCGGTTCGTACAGAAGTTGCGAGATACCCCGGAGCCGACCGGCCGGGGAACCATGCTCGACAACACGTTTGCCATGCATGGTTCCGCTTCCAGCAGTTTCCACCTCTCCCGGAATTACCCGATCATTTCTGCTGGTGGAAAAAATCTCGGTTTCACCAATGGTCGCTATCTCAAGTTTGGCTAGGGCTACGAAGACAACCAGGCCGGTGCCGGGATTGTCACCGATGCAGGATGGCGAGGGAAAATAGAAGCGGAGGAGCTTCCCCTGGCACAGCTCTTTGTCAGCGTCCTGCAAAAACTGGGCGTCGAGACCGATTCGTTCGCCGGGGTCAGCGGAACCCTGTCCCGGGTCTAGGTCTCTTTATTGAACGGAAGATGCCTGGCCATTCTGGCAGGAGGCTGTCGTCACACGCTCGCTCCCGGGTGTACCGGCCCGCTGCCCCACGCGCCAGATCCGCAATCCATTAAAAACATCCTGAAGGAAGATCGAGGCATGAAAGCTCCCGCAAAAATTGGCACCCTTGGCGAGCAGAAGTTCGTGGTCAGCGAGCAGCATGTGATCGACTTTGCTCATGACGGGATGCCCGCGATCCTTTCCACCCCCTGGCTGATCTGGTTTCTGGAACACGCGGCCCGGAATGCCATGCTGCCCCTGCTGGAGACAGGCGAGAGTACCGTTGGTGTCGTTGTCGATGTCGAACATGTCGCGGCCACGCCCCTGGGAGCAGAAGTCGTCTGCCTTGCACGGGTGATCTATGTCGACGGGTCACTCATCTCGTTCCAGCTTGAGGCACGTGACGAGCATGAGCAGATCGCCCGTGGCACTCACAAGCTGCGCGTGATCGACGCCGCACGCCTTGCCAGGAAAGTCCAGCAGAAGATGGGATAACCAGGCAGGGGATCACCCGGCCGGGGGAGACGAGGAGTCTGCTGCCCCTGCTGGCGAACGGGGAGGAATGAGCTACCGGTCACGCCGGATTGGGATTCGTTACTGCCGGACCGCTGGCCGTACCAGGGGGATTGGCTGGTAGTTCTCAGGGACTGCTGGTTTGTCCTGGGGCGCCGGATCGCTGGAACCGGGGTCAAAGAATGGCCAGGAGTCCGTGCGAAAGGGGGACGCCGGCAGGCCCTCGCCATTGTAGAGCAGGTTGCCATGGGAGGGGTTCATTGCCCAGGCGTAGCGTGCAGCGACCGGCTTGCTGATGCCCGCTGCCGAGAGGATGACCATGTTTCCCCGGATGATTGCATCCGCCCAGGCAAACCTGCGATCCTTGCCGGCGATCGCGAAACCATCCAGCGGGCCGGCACGGGCAGCGACGAGGCCGGATGGGTGGGGACGAAACGTGACAACCAGCTGGTTTCCCCGGCGGCGGACGGACTCCAGGTGCGGGCCGGCAGCGGCGAAGGGCTTGTGGTAGGTTCTCCCGAGTGCCAGGTAGGCAAGTCGCAGGCCTATCGGTCGTTTGTCGAGGGGGTGGAGCAGGACGGGGTCGCCCGTGTCAATCGAGACGGCCATGCCCGTGTTGGGGACCGTCCGTTCGACCAGCCGCATCATCTCCCGGCTGACTGCCCAGGCGGCATCATGTTCCACGGGGCTGGTCTGCGGGGGATGCCAGCTGGGGAGCTGAACAAAATAGAACGGGAAGTCGCGGGCAACGGCCCCCTTTGACAGCTGGTGCCAGGAACGGCGGTAGTAGTCGATCAGCAGGGCCAGCTGGCGCTGGTAATTCTGGGCCTGGGCCAGGTCCTTGGCGTTTCGTTCCCCCTGGTACCAGATCGCACCACGAATCGCGTAGGGCCGGACCGGGTGGATCATGCCATGAAAGATATTTCCCGGGTACTGGTGGCCAGTATTGCTGGGTTGCCGGAGGACGGGTTTTCCCCGTCGTTCGCCGTTTTTCCAGCGTTCCATCGCGCGCGCCAGCTGGGCCTGCGCCTGGGCCAGGTCATAGCTGCTGGATTCCTGGTCCATGGATTCCAGCAGCGAGCGTGTCCGCGGGTCCTCCCGCTGTACCTCTCGTGGTATCCAGCCCTCGATGGGAGTGCCGGCGTAGGGTTGCACGATGATTCCCACGGGGATCTTGAGCTCGCGGTGGATCTTTTCCGCAAAATAGAACGAGACGGCCGAGCATGTGGCCGCGGTCTGTGGTGTGCATCGAGTCCAGGTCGCCTGGCAGTCGTCAAGCGGAGTGGGGCTGTGCTGGCGCTCGGAACGGAAGATTCGCAGGTTCGGGTGATTGGCAGCAGCCCCGTCTTCCTTCCCATGAAATGTGGCGCTGAGTCGCCATCCCAAATTGGATTGTCCTGCGCAGAGCCATACCTCCCCGATCATGACGTCATCAAGTGTCCGCTCGCTGCGCCCGGCGATCTTTACCTGGTAGGGACCACCATGCGCTGGTGTTGGCAGGAAGACTTTCCACTTTCCTTCCTGGTTGGCCCGGGTGCGAGCTTCCTTTCCCCAGGTCGCCGTCACCAGGATCTCCTCGCCGGGTTCGGCCCAGCCCCAGATCGGTGCGGCCGTGGATTGCTGCAGCAGCATGTGGTCGCTGAACAGGCTGGGAAGTTTCACATCCGCCGGACTGGGGGAAGAGAAAACAATTACAGCAAGGATGGCCACCAGCAGTGGACGAAGTGGAGTAGGCATGGTGAGTGTGCGTTCCAGGAAATGGGTGAAAGACGTGGGCCGTTCATTACGCCACGTGGCCGCAGCGGCAGTTCAAATCCCCCTCCTCCGCTACGAGGGTGTTTTTACCGGAGACCCACCAGGGCCCGGTGGGGAATGGCGGCTTACCTCAGGGGCGGTTTGTTTCGGGTTCGCTTTGTGAATTCTTCGATGTGATGGTGAGAATCATCGGCAAGGGGCGGATTTTTACCCTGCCAAAAAACCGGTCGGATGGACTGTTGATAACCTGCATTTTACCGTCCTTGTCGACCAACCCCATGATGCTGCTTCCTCCTCCGTCCATGTTGGTCGCGGCCCAGCAGCCAATCTCCTTCATGGTGCTTGCCAGTTCATGGATATTCATGCCCTCGCTGTAATCCCGTTGACGGCCATCCACCACGACCAGCCAGAGAATGTTTCCCTGCTTGTCGGTTCCTATGGCGGTACGTGGGTGACGGGCCCCGCCCTCGGATGCCGTGACCTTGCCCCCGGAGAGGATCAGCTGGAATCCGGTTGTTGCTTCCTGGGGTTGATCATCCTGCTGGTGTCCAAGATGCACGTGGCCCTGGGCATCAAACCACACGGACGTATTACCGGGGCCCATGGTACTGCGCATTTTTCCCCTGGTTCCCGCCAGGCCATGGATGTCGACCGGTTGACCCGGGTACCAGTTGCGGTTTTTTTTGCCCTGGGCATCCGGGAAACTGTCCCACGGATTGGTGTTCACATAAGCCAGGACCGAGGGACGTGCAGCGAGTTTTCTGGGGTCTGTCAGGGAGACCTCGGCCGGGCCATCCCCATCCGGGTCCGGGCCGAGGGCCACGACAGGTTTTACTTTCTCGAGGGCCAGGTCAATACGGAGGATATGAATTCGGTTGGGAATCGGGTCAGTCGATTTTTTCAGCGTGTAGGTCATGCCGTGTTCGCTGAAAACAGGCAGCTGGTTTTTTTCTTGAGAAGAAACCGAACCTACCACGGAAAACAGGGCCAGTGAAATAATTGTTATCGTTTGTTTCTTTCTCACGATCTCCTCCGGTCGCCTGCTTTCTTTTGTTATGCAGCCTGTTTTTTATGCATGCCCAATGGTGAAAATCCTTGTGACATGCCAGGTTCATTATGCCACGCGGCGGCTGGGGGATGCCAGCAGGTGAGTTTGCTGCCCCCGCTTCCAAGCGGCTACAATCGAGGGAGTCATTATTTGCTTGCGATTCCCCCGGGGGGCTGCCATGAAACGACTGCTTGCCTGCCTGCTGCTGGCCGTTCTGCTGCAGACGGCCAGCACCGCCCGGGCCGCGCTGCCGAACTTCGTGGTCATCTTTATTGATGACATGGGCTACGGGGATATTGAGCCCTTCGGGTCGAAGATCAACAAGACCCCGCACCTGAACCGCATGGCCAGGGAAGGGCGGACGTTGACCTCCTTTTATGTTGCATCCCCGGTCTGCACTCCCTCACGGGCTGCCCTGATGACCGGCTGCTATCCACAGCGCGTCGGCCTGGAAAAAGGATCGGGCCATATCGTGCTCTTCCCGGGCGACCATCATGGTCTCCATCCGGACGAGATCACCATCGCCGAGACCCTGCGGGCCGCCGGGTACGCTACCGGGTGCTTTGGGAAATGGCACCTCGGAGACCAGCCACAGTTTCTTCCCACGGCACAGGGATTTGATACCTACTACGGGATTCCCTACTCGAATGACATGTGGCCGATGTTAAAACGATTCCAGTGCCCGCATCTTCCCATCCTTGCCGACACCCGGGTTGTGGAACTCGTCAAGACCATGGATGACCAGGCCACGCTCTGCCGAAAGTTTACCGACCAGGCCACCAGGTTTATCCGTCAACACAAGGATCGTCCGTTCTTCGTTTACCTGCCGCATGCCTTCGTGCACGGTCCTCGCAGGGCATCGCCCAGGTTCATGGCCGAGGGGAAGAAGGTCGAACAGGCACAGGTGGAGGAAGTGGACTGGAGTGTCGGCCAGGTGCTCAAGACGATCCGCGAGGAGGGGCTGGCGGACAACACGCTTGTCCTTTTCACCTCGGATAACGGTCCTGCCAGGGGGCTTTCCGCCGGCCCACTGCGAGGCCGGAAAGGTTCTGCCTACGAGGGAGGTCATCGTGAGCCAACGATCGCCTGGTGGCCAGGAACCATTCCAGCGGGAAGCTCATCGGCGGAACTTGCCACCACGATGGACCTGCACCCCACCTTTGCCAGGCTCGCCGGCCGGGCCATGCCGGCGGACCGCGTCATCGATGGCAAGGATATCGCTCCGCTTCTGCTCGGCACGCCGGGGGCTACCACGCCGCATGACCGGTTCTTCTACCAGCAGGGAGGATCCCTTGCTGCCGTCCGCGCCGGGGACTGGAAACTGCTGGTCAAGGGGGAACTCTACAACCTCGCCTCCGACCTGGCAGAGAAGAATGATGTGGCGGACAAGAATCCAGGTATCGTTGAACAGCTGCAGGGCCTGCTGGCCGAGTTCCGCGCGGACCTGGAGAAGAACTCGCGTCCTGTCGGGATGGCCACCAGCCCGCGGACCCTTGCCCCACGGCCGGGGGTGGAAGGGGAGGAAGCCTACCGTCCCACGCTTTCTCTTCCCAGGGACGGCAAGTGAAACGTGCCATGACAGGAACGGAAAGAAAATTTCGGCTGGCCCTGCTTGGTCTCGTGCTGTGCCTGCCGATGGGTGGATTACCCGCTGCCGAGGGCCCGCCGAATATCCTCTTCCTGGCGGTCGACGACCTGAACGACTGGGTCGGGTGCCTGGGAGGGCATCCCCAGGCAAAAACCCCCAATATCGACCGGCTTGCTGGCAAAGGGGTGCTTTTTCAGCAGGCGTACTGTGCGGCACCGCTCTGCCACCCCTCCCGCACTGCGATCATGACCGGTCTTCGGCCGTCCCGGACAGGAATTTATGGCAACCTGACCTGGTTGCGTGATCACCCGGACTTCAGGCAGGCTGTCACGATTCCACAGCATTTCCGCCAGGCAGGATACAAGGCCTGGACCGGCGGCAAGATATTTCATCAGCCGCATGGGAAATGGTCGGACCCGGCAAGCTGGGATGGCCAGTACTCTACCCGCATGGGGACGCTGGGTCCTGAAAAAGAAAAGCGTTACCGCCATGGCATGCGTGAGATGTTCTCCAACGCCATCCTTGCCCGGTTGATTGACTGGTCCCCGACCGGGCAGGCCAAGGAGCAGACCAGTGACTGGCAGACCGCTGCCGGGGCGGCCATGTTCCTCCAGCAGCAGCACCAGAAGCCGTTTTTCCTGGCCTGTGGGATCTATCGCCCTCACCTGAGCTGGTATGCACCGAGGGAATTCTTTGACATGCACCCGATCGAGGAGATCCAGCTTCCTCCCTACCTGGAGAATGACCTCGACGATATTCCCGCCAGGGGACGGGCCATGTCGGGCGAGGCATTCCAGATCGTCAGGCGCGCCGGGCAGTGGAAGAATGCCGTGCAGGGGTACCTGGCAGCAACGTCGTTTGCAGATGCCTGTATTGGCCATGTCCTGGATGCACTTGATGAGAGCCCCTACCGCGACAATACGATCGTCGTCCTCTGGGGGGATCACGGCTACCATATCGGCCAGCAACACCATTTCGCCAAGTCGGCCCTGTGGCAGCAGGCCACTCGCACTCCCCTGATCATCCACATCCCGGAGACAATTTCAGGCTCCTCATCGGTTGGCCAGCGCTGCAGCCGGCCGGTGAGCCTGCTTGACCTTTACCCGACGCTGATCGAACTCTGTGGATTGCCAGGGCGCGACGACCTGGATGGCCGCAGCATCGCCCCGCTGGTTCGAGACCCCCAGGCGAAATGGCCCTACCCTGCGGTGATCACTCACTCCCCCCCCTGGCACGGCCCCCACCATGCGGTTCGATCCGAGCACTACCATTACATTCACTACAGTGACGGCGGGGAAGACCTCTACGATCTGCGACAGGATCCCAACCTGTGGAAGAACCTGGCCGGTGACGCTCGGTACAGGGCGGTCAGGGCGGAGCTGATAAAGTGGCTGCCCAGGACGAATGCCCCCCACTACCGTGAGAAAAAGCCTTCCGGCCGGTGAGTCACGGACGCGACGACCTGCTATTTGTCCCCGGACGATGTTGCCAGGTGACCTGCCACCAGAAAGGCGACGCGCGTCAACTCGGTGACATGGTCAGCCAGTTCCTGCGATATCTTGATGCCTCCACCGGCGCTCGTCCAGGAGATTTTCGTGTTGGTGACGACCACGCCCTGGTGAGTCTTTTTGAGCTCCTGGATCTGCTGTTTCCGTTCCGTGGTCGAGAGATCGATGGTCACGCCTGGATCCCTGGACGTGGGGAAGGTGACACAAAAAACAGTAGAGTGGCGCAAAGAACGGTTGTCTCCGTATCCGGTTCTCTCTGTCTTGGTCTGGACTTTGACGTGGAATCCAGCCACCTCTCCCTGCATCCCCCAGATGGCAGCAGGGTTAAAGAAACCGGGAGGTTGAAAAGTGAGTCCCAGTTCCCCGGCCGTTTCTTTCCAGACAGCAATGGCCTTTTTGTGTGCTTTCAAAGCCCTGCGGAGCATCACGACGCTCCATATCAGTAGCCCGCCAATCCAAAGACAGAGCAGAACCAAGCCGATCATCTGCCTCGGCAGCAGGTTTCCCAGAGCTTCCATCGCCCGCCGTTCCGTGTGGAGTGGAGGAGAATTTATTCACCTGCCATTGTAACCTTCCAGGTGGAAGGCTGGTGCGAGGAGTTGGTGAACGCCCGGGGACAGGAGGTCTCAGGCAATCACGTCGGCAACCGGTTCACCGCCATGAGCAATAGAGATCGGCCGGCCGGACCGATCGTTAACAGTCATGCGGGGGTCGATGCCGAGGAGCGAGTAGACGGTTGCCACGAAGTCCGCTGGAGAGACCGGGTAGCTGGTTGGCCAGGCGCCGATCTTGTCGGTCGTGCCATGCACGTAACCCTGCTTGACCCCGCCACCAAACAACAGGCTGAAGCCACACTGCGGCCAGTGATCTCGGCCGGCTTTGGCATTGATCTTGGGAGTCCGTCCCATTTCCCCCATCACGACAACCAGCGTGGAGTCCAGCAGGCCACTCTCTTCCAGGTCATGCAGCAGCGCCGGTATCACCTGGTCGAGCAGTGGCAGGTTGAAATCCTTGAGCATGCTGAAGTTATTCTGGTGCATGTCGTAGGCGTGACCATAATGATCAAAGATCTCCTGGTGAACGCTGATAAACGGTACCCCCGCTTCCACCAGGCGGCGTGCAATCAACATGCTCGATCCAACCATGTTTTTCCCGTACCGGTCACGTGTGCCACTGGATTCCTGTTCCAGGTCGAACGCATCGCGTGTGCGTCCCGAGGTGAGAATCGAGAAAGCTTTTTGTTTGACCTGGTCCATCGTGGTCACGGCGGGAGATCGGGAGGACTCGGCAAAGACCGTGTCGAGTTGTGTCAGCAGGGATTTCCGCTGGTCCAGCCGGTTCACGGTCATCTCGGGCAGGTCATCCGGTGTTGGTGGGAAAGGCTGTCCCATCGGCATCACCGGATCGTAATCATTGGGACTTGGTTCCCGGTCAAAGGTTGGCTCGCAGAGTGTGAACAACGGATCACAGGACCGGCCCAGGAAACCACCATAGGGTCCACGGCGTCGATGGCCTTTCTGGCCCGAGCCGGGGAAGCAGGGGAGACAGACCGCCCCGGGCAGATCCTCCGGCCCCATCCCGAGGTACTGGCAGATCGCCCCCACATCGGGTGGATCGGTCGGCATCGCCTGGGCACTCGGTTGGTCATCGGTGAATCCGGTCATGAAGGGGAGCGGATCGTGAGAATTGAAAGTGTGGCTGAATGTCCGGATCAGCGTCCCGCGATCCATCCAGCCGGCAAGCCGGGGCAAATGCTCGCAGATCTGCAGTCCCGGCAGCGAGGTGGAAATCGGCTTGAATTCACCCCGTACTTCAGCTGGTGCGTCGGGCTTGAGGTCGAACATGTCCATGTGGGCCGGGCCACCGAGCAGGTTGAACATGATTACCGACCGTGCTTTGGCACGACGGTCGTCCGCTGCTCGAAGCAGTGTCGGCATGGAGAGACCGGCAAGCAACGAGAGTCCCCCGGCCCGCATCAACTCGCGTCGCGTAACGCCATCACACATTTTTTTAGAGTGACCGAGAACCGAGAGCATGGGAGTGTCCTCCGGTGAGTGTACCGTTTGCCGGGAAGGTGCTTATGGGATCGCAGGAGCCGAGCCAGGCCGCCATTACATGTTGATTTCATACCCCTTGCGGTTTTCCCTGGAGAGGAATGAGTTTGCCTGTGCGTCCCCCACGATCACTCGCTTGCCCGGATCCCAGGTGAGTGCCCGGTCAAGCCGCATGGCAATATTCGAGAGGTGGCAGATTTCCAGCATCCGGTTGTGAGTCCAGACATCGGAAATTGGCTGGGTGCGGGACTTCATGCCGTCGATGAAATTGGCGGTGTGGTTTTCGGCCACCGGTCCACCGTAGACATCTTCAATGGCATCCCCCGGCAGCGGATTGTTCTTGAGGTCCTCGACCGGTGTGCCGACGATCTTGCCACGATTGACAAAGAAACGCCCCTTGGTTCCCTCGAACAGGATACCGTTATCCCCTTCGTTGGTGATCAACATCTCAATATCGTTGGGCATGTCTGCCCGGATATTGAACTTCGTGGCGATGTTGTATTGATCGTCGACCAGCGGGTGGCCGTCCTTGTATTCCACGGCCAGCTCGTAATTGAGCGGGGTCACCTTGCTCGGTCCGGTATCGCTGGCGCCGATCGCCCAGCAGGCAATATCGACGTGATGCGCGCCCCAGTCGGTAAGCTTGCCGCCAGAGTACTCGTGCCAGTTGCGGAAGGCGTAATGGCAATTGCTGTAGAGCGGTACGCCCCCACCGTAACCTTTCCGGATCTCGGGCAGGGCCCGGTAGGGAACCTTGGGGGCCGGCCCGAGCCAGAAGTCCCAGTCGAGAGCCTCGGGAACCGGGGTGACGGGAATCTTTGGTGAGGGACCGAACCCCCCGATCCCGCACGTGACCTTGGTGACCGTTCCGATGCGGCCCGCACGGACCAGGGCAACTGCCAGCAGGAAGCGGCGCCCCGATTCGGTTCGCTGCATTGTGCCGACCTGGAAAACGCGGCCGGTCTTCTTGACTACTTTTTCAATCAGCTTTCCCTCGTCGATGGTGAGCGTGAGTGGTTTTTCGCAGTAGACGTCTTTCCCGGCCAGCATCGCCTCCACGGCAACCTTGGTATGCCAGTGATCCGGGACGGCAATCATCACCGCATCGATATCCTTGCGGTCGAGGACCTTGCGGTAGTCCTTGTAGGAATCCGGTGCCTTGCCCTGCCGGCCGCGGACTTTTTCCACGTTCGCTCCCAGGACGTTCGCATCCACGTCTGCCAGCGCCGCGAAATCGGCAAACTTGGTGGATTTGCTGGTAATGGCCCAGCCCTGGTTGCGCAGGCCGATGGTGGCGAAAACAGGACGTTCGCTGGGGGACTGGTAACCAGCTGCCCGGTTACCTGGCGAGAGCAGCAGGGCGGCGGAACCGGCAGCCATGCCTCCGAGAAACTGGCGTCGTGAGGCACGAGAGTGAGTCGTCATGTCATGAAGTCCTTCAAGAGAGTAAAACCGGTTTCTTAGAGACTGGGCCAAATTCCATAGAAAAAAAGGCCCAGCATCCCAAGCCATAAGGCGGATCCCATCAGGGCTATTTTAATTGGTTTGTCGCTGGAAAAGAAAAAGAATGGGAAAAAGAAGACAAGATTAAACAGGGGACTTATTCGAAAGACGAAGCTTATTTGATGCAATGTCCTGTGAAGGGAAAGTCCTTGCGGGAGTAAATGGCGAAGCTGAACGGCGGTGCGCCCATAAATACCAAAGATCAGCGGTATATACCAATACAGGGTGGCCTGGACGAGCTGGTTTTCAGACAGGTTGTCGAATGCGAATCCATAGATGAAGACAATCAATCCCAGGCCAGTCAGGATCGCAAGGTTGTACAACCAACGTGTTCTATCCTGTTCTCCGGGAGGAGCCATTGTTGGCCCGACAAAAAGGTCGGGCGATAACACGTCAGGTCGCTTGCGTCGTCCTGGCTGGAAGGCAGGTGGCCCGCTCGTGCGAAACATTTCGTGAAGTTCACCACCATGGGTCCAACCGGACTGGCGACAGTTGGTGCAGGTCTCCTTGATTCCAGGGCCGTATGTTTCGCAGACCTTTGTTTCGCCATTCCAGCCGGTGGGATAACCACAGCAGGTGCATTCGCTACGGAAAAAGAAATCCAATGACGCTGCGATTTCTGTGTCCAGGTAATGCAATGAATGATCCCCGCAATTTTTCAGCAGACGACGTGGATGTGGTCGATGCCCGTCCGAATGGAGTCTACGGGGCCAGGGTGATTCCGAACTCTTCGGCAACATTCTTGACGAACGGCTTGTGTTGTGCAGGAACCCGGCCGTGACAACCTGACAGGAATTATTTGAAAGACGTGTTTTCTT
>CAYYZW010000041.1:0-19923 GCA_964476375.1 uncultured Pirellulaceae bacterium | reverse complement strand
TTTTCCACGCGGTAGGCACCCAGTTGCGTGGGCATGATAAAGCCGCGTGAGGTGATCGTGGGTAGCGCCGTGGAGATGTCCTCGACTGCGACGACCCGACTTTCATTGGATTTGCGGGGCGGCAATTTAATCACAAGAGTGCCTGTCAGAATTTCATGGAGGCCCCGATAACTGTTGTGTGCTCGCATGGTACAGATTAGTGCTAGGGGAAATAAATAACTTCCGGCCAACAAAAGAAAATCGATTGCGGGATAACGGTCAAGGTTTTTCGGTGGACCGAGGGAAACATTATTAAAGTCCAGCAATTGGTTTAACAATAAATACAGTATTGGGCACCCCAGAAGACAAATGAAAAGTACACCGGTCCGAGCGACAATAGTCCTCAATCGGAGGGAGTCACCGGTTAACTGTTGCACGCGAATACGGAACAGCCTTTTTCCTAGCGTACACCGGTAACGGGTTTCCAGTACGACGAAATAGAGACAAAAAAGGCTCACACCTATGAGAGAAATAAAGGTCTTACACAAGATAAGTAACCGTTGTCTCCATAGATCGTCCAATGAGTCGTTATAAGGAGCGTCATACAAAACATAAAAGGAAAGTAAAAGAAGGGGAACTTCGACGAGGAACCAAGTGGGAACGGTGGCCAAGATGAAGTCGAGAAGAAATGCCCCGGCGCGCAAAATTTCTCCTCCCGCGGTTCGATGTTCAGGAAGGAACTGGACCAGGGCATTGCGAAAATCCGTCATCGATGCCCAGCGTTTCTTGCGGTCGGTCTCCAGGCCGCGGTGGATGATCCTGGCAATCTCCCGGTGCACGTCCGGTCGATGATCTCGCAGCGACGGTGCCGGGTCGGCCACGATCCGGGCCATTGTGGAGATGGGGTCCCCGCCGTGGAAAGGCGCCTCACCGGCCAGCATGAAATAGCGCGTCGAGGCGACCGAGTAAACATCGGTCCGGCCGTCCAGCTCGTCGTTGCGGATCTGTTCAGGAGAGGCGTAAAGCGGCGTGCCGATGAAACTGCCCGTGCGGGTCAGCTGCACGTCCTCGGCCAGCGTGCGGGAAAGGCCAAAGTCACCGATCTTGATCCGGCCGTCCCCGGTCAGGAAACAGTTCGACGGCTTGACGTCCCGGTGGATGACCCCGATCCGGTGCGCTTCTTCCAGCCCCTCGACAATGTCGACGGTCTTGCGGAGGGCATCCATCAGCTCCAGTGGCCCGTGCGCCTTGATATGCTCATCGAGGTCCGTCCCCTTGACCAGTTCCATCACGATGTAGGGGTAGTCTCCCGCCTGGTCTGCCTCCAGGACAAAGACGCAGTTGGGATGGGAGATGGTGCTGGCCAGCTGGCCTTCCTGGCGAAAGCGGTCAATCGCCTCATCCGAGGTGACCAGTTCCGGCAGCACGACCTTGACCGCGACTCGCTGACCGGAGGTGATCTCCTCCGCCTCGTAGACACAGCCCATGCCGCCGGCTCCGAGTTGCCGGATCAGCCGGTAATTGCCGATCTGCTCGGGGATCGATGCCAGGCTGGAGGTGGGGTCGATCCCCGGCAGCACGGTCATTGCCGATTTCATCTCGTCGGTGATGGCGGGAATGAAGGTCTGTGCCTCGCGAAGCTCCGGCGTGTTGAGCACGGTCGATCGGAAGGCGGCACCGGACTCGGCCAGCAGGGCGTCGGTATCGCCGATGTCGCCGACGATTTCGGAAAAATCACGGACGTAGGTCTGCAGGTCGACCGGCAGGTCGCAGGCCCGGCGGACGTGGACCTCCTGCTGGATCAGTCGCAGGATGATCGCCGGGTCGGCAAGCCCGGGGAACTCGGCCAGGTATTCCGGCAGTGGCCGCAGCAGGTAATCCCCGTCCGGAGCACGTTTCTGGTGGGAGCCACGAAACTCGATATCGATATGGACCAGTTCCTCCAGCGTGGCACTATAGGAGGGATCCGTTGCGTCCGGCAGCACGTCGGCAATAGGCGCCGGTTCTCCCTGTTTCCAGGCGGCCTCGAATTCCCGCCGCAGTTCTTCGTGAATGCCGTCCGGGCTGTTCATGGGCGATATTGTGCTTTATCTGGTTCAACGCTGGGTGTGGTTATGTCATTCGACAAGGTCCGATTCTTCCAGGGCGACGATCTCCTTCTGGATGGCGGACAGCCGTTTCCCCAGGCGGACCACGAGGACAAACTCGACAATCAACACGACCAGGACGGCGCCGATGCAGGCCAAGATAAAGGTCGCATCCACTCCGGTGATACTCTCTTCTTCCACGTCCTCGTACTTGTTGGCCATCCACATCAAGGGAAAGTCATAGAGCCCGTGGAGGACGACCGGGATCAGCCAGGCCTTTTTTCGCCAGGAGGCGATGGAGGCTCTGTCGGCAAACTTCCCCATGCCGACGTAATAGCCCATGATCGCCCCCAGGCAGGCATGGCAGGGGACCGCGGTCACACTGCGCAGGATGGCGATGTTGATGTTGCCGGTGAAACCAACGTAGAGGATGTTCTCCAGGGTGGCGAACCCGAGTGACGCGCAGACGCCATAGACAAGGCCGTCCATCGGTTCTTCAAAGGCCGTTCGCCGCGCTGAATAACCGGTGAGGACCGCGTACTTGAAGGATTCCTCGGGAATCGCCGCGAGCATAAAGGCGGTAAAGGCGGCCAGCCCGATGGCACTGTTTTGCAGGTCCGGAAAACTGTTTCCCAAATTGGCAAGTGGGATTGCGACCGCCAGGACCGGGATCACCGAGAGGACTCCCAGGATGAAGGTCATCATCATGATCCCGAAGGGTTCGGGGAAACGATCCTGCCGCCGGAAATACCAGATCAGGATGATCGAGGGAAGGACGGCGGAAAGGATCGAAAGGGCAATAATGACTGCGTTTGGGCTCATCGATCTCACCCTTTATAGAAATGGATTCTGACAGCCTCTCATCCGGCCGAGCCGCCGTCGTGCATTTGATCTTACCCTTCTCGGCCCCCTCCAGCCAGCTTTGCGGTGCGATCATGCCAGGCGGATTGTCACGGGGACCCCGCTTCCGGTATGGAGAAATGGCTGGATGTCGTCCAGGATGTGGCCCAGGGGGTTACAGGCATCCGCTGCCCGGGGTTCATCGCCATGGGAAACCGGCGTCGGCCCGAAAAAAATACAGAAGGCATTGCCGGGGGGCCAGTAGGCGAGTTCCCCGACCGCCATCTCATCCCGGGCATCTGGCCCGGCCGGATGGTCGACCGGGATAGAAAAGTAAAGTTCATCGCCCCAGCGGCTCGCCGGGGACTCGATCGGTAACTGGCTCACCAGGTCCAAGGCGGTGGGCGAGTCGTTCAGCTCGGCTGAAACTTCCGTCTCCCCGACGGTGATCAGGATCGCTGTGGGCATGGGGATGAACGAAAAGGGGAATGAAATGCGACAGGTCAGGCCAGGATCGCCTCGATCGGTTCACCATTGCTGATCACGGCAGGCCGCCCCTGCTGATCCTGGATTTCGGTATGCGGCGAGTGTCCCATCAGGTGGAAGATGGTGGCGGCCAGGTCCTGGGGTTCATGGCGACCGTCGGTGGGGAAGCCGGCAACCCGGTCCGACCCGCCGTAGACGATTCCCCCCTGGATCCCTGCCCCGGCCAGCGCGACGCTGTAGACGTGACCCCAGTGGTCCCGGCCCCCGCGGGCGTTGATCTTGGGGGTGCGGCCAAATTCACCCATCCAGACCACCAGCGTCTCTTCCAGCATGCCACGATCCTGGAGGTCCTCCAGCAGGCTGGAGTAGGCCATGTCCATCGGCGGCATCAGGTCCTTCTTGAGTCGCTCGCTGTTGCCGGCGTGGGTGTCCCAGGCCGGCGCCACTGCCTGGTCGTGGTCCCATCGCGTCCAGTTGACCTGGATCAGGGAAACACCGGCTTCGACCAGGCGCCGGGCCAGCAGCACGCTCTGGCCAAAACGGTTGCGGCCGTATTTTTCGCGAACGGTATCCGGTTCCTGGCCGATATCAAAAGCCTGCCGTGCCGTGGGGGCGGTCAGCATGTTGAAGGCCCGCTGGCGAAGCGAGGACCAGTGGCGAAGACGGTCGCCCCGGTGGACCTGTTCCAGGTGGTGGTCAAGCTGGCCAAGCAGCGAGCCGCGGGTGCGAACCCGCCCTGGCGTGATCCCCTCCTGCATTGCCAGGGAGGGCACCTTGAAGTCGTCGGCATTGGGGTCACAGGTGATCAGCCAGGGGTCAGCGTTTCGGCCCAGCCAGCCGGCATCCTGGCCCGGCCAGGCGATCCGTCCCGTATTCCAGATGTCTTCCGGCAGGACGATCGATCCGGGCATGCTGGCCGTGTCGCCACGCAGGTGCCGGATGATCGCGGCCATGCAGGGGTCGTCGTTGGGAGGGCCGTGGGGAGCGTTTTCACGATTCTTCGGTTCGTGGGGCCGACCGGTGAGCATCCAGTATCCACTGGCTGAATGGGCGTTGTCGTCGGTCGACATGCCGCGGAGGACGGCAATCTTGTCCACCAGTTGAGCCGTTTTGGGCATCAGCTCCCCTACCCTTAGCCCCGGAAGTGCCGAGGGGATCGACTTCAGGTCACCCCGGATCTCGTCCGGGGCATCCGGCTTGGGATCCCAGGTCTCGTGCTGTGGGGGCCCACCGAGCAGGAACAGTACGATGCAGGCCTTGGCCTTGCCAAACGTGCGTGAGTCAGGAACCGCCGCAGAGGCCTGGGGTTTGGAGAGCAGTTGTTCCAGTCCCAGCCCAAAGGCGCCCAGGCCACCCACCTGGAGCCACTGGCGGCGATCCAGCCCGTCGCAGAGTCGTGCCGAACGATGGGAGTGGAATCGGAGCATGATCAGATCCAGGGGGTGTTTCTACTGTATATTATCGGCAACCGGTGGCCATCGATCAACGTGTACTTGCTCGCCGGTTATTCACCTATGCAAAACAGGTGTTTTTCACCACGCACCAGCAGGCGGTTACCAACGGGAACCGGCGAGGCGATCAGCCGCTGCTGCATGTTGTTTTCCGAGAGCAGGGTGAATCCGTCCTCGATGCTGGCTACCAGCAGGACGCCATCCTCACGGGGGGCATAGAGTTTACCGTCGGCAAGGACCGGGGAAGCATAGTACTTGGACCGATGCGTGGGAAACCGTCCCTCCCAGCGCGTCTCCCCGCTGGCCGCATCGATGCAGAGGACCTGCCCGCTGTCCCGCAGGACGTAGACATTCGTTCCGTCGGTGGCCGGTGTGGGAACGAACGATCCCTTGTTCTCCAGTGTCCAGGCCCTGTGCGTGGCACTCACATCGCCCGTGCCGCCGAGCTGGATGCCCGCCAGTCGCGCCCCGCGGCCGTAGGGGACGACCACCATCTCCCCGGCGACCACGAAGGAGGCGACCGCCACCCAGTTGCCCCGCGCGTCGGGGTTAAATCCGCCGCAGAACCAGAGCAGGTTGCCATCGGCAGCGTTGTAGGCAGTCAGGTGCTCGGCACCCCAGATGAGCAGGGTCTCTCGCTTGCCCTCGCGGAGTAGCACGGGCGTGGCGTAGCTGTGGTCCCCCTCCACCGGGGTCTCGTAGTTGCGGTCAATCTTCCAGGCCACGCGGCCATTGAGCTTGTCCAGGGCCACGACATAGGAATCCCCGCCATGCATGGCGGCCACGATCACGTGCTTCCCGGAGATCACCGGCGAGGTACCCAGGTCCCAGTAAAGCTTGTTGTTGCCGTACTTCTCCTGCAGGTTCAGCGACCACCGCAGCGTGCCATCCATGCCCAGGGCGGCCAGCGTGCCGCTCTTGAAGTAGCTGTAAATCTGTGAACCGTCCGTCACCGCCGAGGGGTTGCTGCCCGAACCGTTGCGGTGCTTGCCTGCCAGTTCCTTGCCAACGGCTGTCTGCCAGAGCTTCTTGCCCGACCAGTCATAGCAAAGGACCGAGTCCTGGCCATCGGCCGGACAGGTGAGGATCACCTGGTCACCCCAGACGGTGGGAGTGGAGGTGCCAATGCCCGGCAGGGGCACTTTCCAGAGAACATTCTCACTGTCACTGAAACGGGCCGGATACTGGCCGTCGGTGGTGGCTCCCGAATCGGTCGGACCCCGCCAGCGAGGCCAGTGCCGTTCGGGTACACGCTCGGCAGCGAGGAGCGTGACGGTCAAGAGCAGTGCAAAAAGGATGGAGAGGGTTGATCGGGCCATGATGAATCCTTGCTGGTAACCGGCGGAAAACTCGAACGAGATTATTCTAGACGACCGAGGGAGGTTTCTGTAACAATTCGTTCTCCGTGATCCCCCCGCAATGGGGGAAGAGAAGTGTTTTTTTGGCGTCGTTGTTTTTCCTGTCCGGTTCGGGAAGAAAATAGCAATCCCAGTGTAGAGGAGAGTTTCAGGAACTTCCCCAAAAGGAGTTGCAGGATGGACATGTCCATGCGGAAGGGTTACCGGATCGCATTTGGTTGTATCGGGCTGGGTTTCCTGGTCCTGTTTGCCCTGGTCGGCCGCGAGGACGAGGACCAAACCCTTGTCCAGTTTTTCGCCGTAATGGGTGTCGGCCTGGGGATGATACTGTCGGCGATTTTCTGGCCCCAGCTCGTTCGCGGGCATAGAACACGTATGGAGAGGATCACCTCGGGGACTTTCAGGCCACACCAGCAGAGGCCGCTGCGGACTTTCCTGGGCGAACTGGTTGTTTTCCTGTTATGCGGCTGGTTGTTCTACCCGGCATCCATGAAAGAGAACACGCTGCTGGTCCTGCTCTCTGTTGTAGGTGTGAGTATCGTCGCTTTCCTTCACGGCTGGTGGAGTGAAAAACAGGGGCCCGTCACAGCGGCCGTCTCGTCCATGGTTCTGACCGTGCTGCTGGCGCCGCTGCTGGTGTTTTCCGAGGAGGGGCCCCATTACTCGATGATTGCCTTGATTGTGCTTGTCATGGGGATCGTGGGCTACGGTCAGTACCGGATGTTCTCCGCCCGCACTGCAGAGTCTGCGGCACCCTCCCCGGAAGAATCGTCCGGGGAGGAAGGAGCGATCATGGAGGAAGAAGAACCGCTTGATGAAGAAGAGGGCTGAGTCGCCTCGGCGACGAGTCGTCGCCTGGGCGCGGGGGGAGCCGCCTCTCAGGCGATGATCGGCGTGATCACGCTCCCGTAGATATCAGTCAGGCGGAAGTCACGGCCCGCGTAGCGATAGGTCAGCTTGTCGTGGTCCAGGCCCAACAGGTGCAGGATCGTGGCATGCAGGTCGTGCAGGTGCACCTTGTTCTCGACCGCGTAGTAACCGTAATCGTCCGTGGCCCCGTAGGTGATCCCTGGTTTCACCCCGCCGCCGGCCATCCACATCGTATAGCCCTGGGGATTGTGGTCCCGGCCGTCCCCGCCCTGCGCCACCGGCGTACGGCCAAACTCGCCGCCCCAGAGGACCAGCGTGTCCTTGAGCATGTCGCGCTGCTTGAGGTCCTTCAGCAGTGCGGCAATCGGCTGGTCCACTTCCATCGCGTTACTGGTATGCCCGGCCTTGAGGTTGCCGTGCTGGTCCCACTTGTAGCTGTGCGTGGCCTGCACGAAGCGGACTCCCCGCTCGGCAAAGCGGCGGGCCATCAGGCACTGGCGGCCAAAGTTCTTGGTCTTGTCGTTATCCAGCCCGTACATCTTTTGCGTCGCTTCCGTTTCGTCCGAGACGTCCTGCAGTTCCGGCGCGGCAACCTGCATCCGGTAGGCGAGTTCAAACGAGTTGATTCGGGTTTCCAGGGCATTATCCCGCCCTCGCCGGGCCAGCCCCTTCTCATTAATTGCGCGGGTCAGGTCCAGTTCCAGGCGCTGCAGGCTGCGCGGCGTTCCAGCCGCGTTCTTGATAAAGGGGATGTTGATCTGGTCGGCAGGGATACTGGCGTTACCCAGCGGTGTACCGTGGTAGACGGCTGGCAGGAAGGCACTGCTGTAGGCGTTCACGCCCCCGTGGGTGAGCGTCGGGCACATCGTCACGTAGCCCGGCAGGTTCTGGTTCTCCGATCCGAGCCCGTAGGTGATCCAGGATCCCATGCTGGGACGGACGAAAGTATCGCTGCCGGTATGCAGTTCCAGCAGTGCCCCGCCGTGACGCGAGTTGGAGCCGTGCATGGAGTTGATCATGCAGAGGTCATCCGCGCAGCCGGCCAGGTGCGGGAAGATGTCACTCATCCAGGTACCCGAGTCCCCGTGCTGCTTGAACGCGAAGGGGGACTTGAGCAGGTTGCCGGTCTTGGCCGAGAAGACACGGGGCTTGGAGAACGGCAGCGGCTTGCCGTGGTCCCGTTCCAGCAGCGGCTTGTAATCAAAGGTGTCGACCTGGGAGGGGCCGCCATGCATGAACAGGAAAATGACCCGCTTGGCCCGTGCCGGGAAATGGGGCGTGCGGGGAGACAGCGGGCCGGCAGCCTGGGCCTCATCTGCCAGCAGCGAGGCAAGTGCCAGCGAACCGAATCCGGCGGAGCTGACGCGCAGCATGTCGCGCCGCGTGAGGACCGGGGTGAACTGGTGGCAGGATGTGTTCATGTTTTCTTTATCGGCTAGTCGAGGTAAATAAACTCATTGGAAGCCAGCAGTGCCCGGCAGAGGCTCTGCCAGCTGTGTCCCTTCTGCTCGTCTCCTGTTATACCGTTTTCTTCCAGGGCCGCTGCGTACTTTTCCAGGTGCGCCAGGCAATCTTCCAGTTCCTCCGACCCTGCAGGCCTCCCCAGGACTTTCCGGTAAAGCCACTCGATCCGCTCCGGGTTGTCAGCCCCTTCCATCGAAAGGAGCTGGTTGGCCAGGGCCTGGGACTGTTCCATCACGATGGTGCTGTTCATGATAAAGAGTGCCTGCGAGGCGATGTTGGTCACCTGGCGCTGTCCATTGGGGACGCTCGGCTCGGCAAAGTCAAAGACCTGGAAAACGGAGTAGAGCGCACTGCGAACCACCGGCAGGTAGAGCGATCGTCGCCGACTGTCATAGACCCGGATATCGATATTTGTGGTGCTCGTGACGTAGGCCCTGTTCTTGACGGGGAGCAGGCTTCCTCCCATGCTTCGGTCCAGGTTGTCTCCCACGGCCAGCAGCGAGTCACGGATTTCTTCCGCTTCCAGCCGGCGGCGATTCATCCGCCAGAGCAGCTTGTTCTCTGGGTCCGATTCCGCATAGTCCTCGTTCCAGGCGCTACTCATCTGGTAGGTGGAGGAGAGCATGATCAGCCGGTGCAGCGACTTGAGCGACCAGTCATCCTGTTGAAGCCTGGTTGCCAGGTAATCGAGTAGCGCCGGGTGCGTGGGGCGCTGACCCAGGCGGCCGAAATTGTCCGGGGAGCGAACCAGCGCCTGGCCAAAGTGCCACTGCCAGACGCGGTTGGCGATCACCCGGGCCGTCAGGGGGTGGTCGCCGGAAGTGAGCCAGCGGGCCAGCTGCAGTCGACCGCTCTGCGTGTCATCGACCGGCACCTGGGCGAGGGAGGAGAGGACCTGGGGGAACTGGCGGGGAACCTTTTCTCCAAGCGTGATGTGGTTTCCCCGCAGGTGGATCTGCAGGTCCTCGGGCGTCCCCTCGGCCACGGCCATCACGGCGGGAAGGTCGGGGATCGAGGACTCGAGTTGCGTGGCCGTCTGTTCCAGTTCCTTGCTGGCCGCTGCGGAGGTGTCGTCCAGGGCAAGCGTGGCCAGGTCCACGCCGCCCAGGGGCCCCTCGTCGCCATAAAGAAGCTGGCGGTAAGATTCCAGTGCCGGGTCGGTCAGCGTCGTCGCACTTTCCTGTTCCTGCTGAAGGGCCTCCCACTGCCGCTGGGCCAGCTGGAAGACCTGCTGGTAACGGTCGGCCAGTTCCGGAAGGGAATGGACCGGTCCACTTGCAAGAAGGAGTTTCTCCGCCGCGGACGATTGTTCTGTCAATTGAAGTGGAAAGTCGCCTGCCACTGCTCGTCTCCAGGTGAAGAGGACCGACTTGTCCTGGCCTTCGGCTTTATGCAGCGCGCCGCGCCAGCGGCCAAGCAGTTCCGGGTCGGGTGAGATATCGTCACGTCCTTGGGTAAAGCCCGGCAGCAGGAGAATCCGGTCCAGGTGAGATATCGGTCCCTCGCGCTGAAGTGTGAGCGTGAACGACCTGTCGGCCAGATGAAAGGACCCCTGGTATTCCCATTTCTGGGTGTCCGGGTACCAGCTGCCGGTCGTGCCTGCCAGTCCGGCGGGGTGGATCACCTGGTCCCCAATGGACAGGCGGGTTGGTCGGGATTGTTCAGCGGCATAGCGAACCACGAGGTGATAGGTGCCGGTCCGCGGGGCGGTGATGTCATACTCGAGCGTGTTGGTCCCCCCGGGGCCGGCGACAACACCGATCCCTGCCCCGTAACCGTCTGCCAGGCGGCTGACGTTTCCTCGCTGGAATGTTTCTGCTTCCACCGTCACGGCATCTACCAGTTCGACTGCCGCGGCGGCGAGGTCTTCCGTGGCGGCATCCTTGCCGGTGGCACCGAGGGATCCGGCCAGCTCGATCAGGCGGAGCTTGTCGAGGTGGGGGAATTTCCCGCTGCTCTCGATGCGGATGATGTGTTTACCAGCTTCCAGTACACTGACCGCCACGTTCTCCCAGAACTGGTGAATTGTTCCCGCAGGATGCTCGGTCACCCCCCCGGCCACGGCGGCCCGCAGGGTATCGCCATCGATCACTAGTCGACAGGGAGAAGGCTCGGTCGCTGCATAGCGCACCTCCAGCTGGTAGAGGCCTGTCGCGGGAACTTCCACGTCGTATTCCACGAATCCCGGCGTGTCCTCCTTGCCGGCCAAGACACCGATCCCCTCGCCGATCCCCTCGGTCAGCGTGGCGACGTTGCCCCGCTGGAATGATTCGGCCTCGATTTCCTGGTGGTTAAGCCTCTTGAGGTTCTCAGGGTCATTGCTGAGCGTGCGGCTGGCAGGGAGCAGCTGGTCCATCTGCTCGAGTTGTTGGGCTGCCAGCAGGTAGGTGCCGACCTGGCCCCGTGCCCGGTCAAGTGCCTGTTTGCCGGCGGCGCTGCGGTCCTGTGCGATCTGGTCCTGGAGCCCGGCCAGTTCGGCCTGGATCCTCTCGGTCCGGCGAGTCAGTTCGGGGGAGGCGACCGGGCGTTCATGCCACTTGGCGACCACGTTGAAATTATCCATCGTGGTGGTGCTCTTGAAAATTCCGGCGAGCGAGTAGTAGTCGGCTGTCGGAATCGGGTCGAATTTATGGTCATGGCAGCGGGCACAGCCGAGCGTGAGTCCGATAAAGGCCCGTCCCAGCGTGTCGACCTGTTCATCGATGATGTCCATCTGCATCTTCAGGGGGTCATCCTCGGCCAGCATCTTGGCGCCGATCGAGAGGAAACCGGTGGCGGTGATCCGTTCTGAGAGCGAGGATGTGGTCTCCGCCTCAGGCAGCAGGTCGCCGGCAAGCTGTTCGGCCACAAACTGGTCATAGGTCTTGTCGCGATTAAACGAATCGACCACGTAATCCCGGTAACGGAAGGCGTTGCCATGGGCCAGGTTTTCATCCAGCCCGTTGGAGTCGGCGTAACGTGCCACATCGAGCCAGTGCCGTGCCCAGCGTTCGCCGTAGGCAGGGGAGGCCAGCAGGCGGTCGACCAGGCGGGCGTAAGCGTCCGGGGAGGTGTCCTCCAGGAACCGGTTGATCTCGGCAGGAGTCGGGGGCAGGCCGGTCAGGTCGAACGTGGCCCGCCGGACCAGTACCTGGCGGCTGGCCTTCCCGGACGGCTGCATGCGGGCTGTTTCCAGGCGGGCCAGGACAAAGGTGTCGACCGCGGTAGAGATCCAGTCCTGCTGGCGCACGCGTGGAAGGGTGGGCTGCTCTGGAGGCAGGAAGGCCCAGAACTGGCGATCCTCCTCGGTGATGACTCCGGAATTGTTCTCGCCTGGAGAGGGAACGGTTGCTGTGACCTCGGAGTCGGTCCAGGGCAGGCCCATCTGAACCCAGGCGGTGAGATCGTCAATCTCGCGCTGAGGAAGTTTGAACTTGGGTGGCATATCGATCTGCACGGCGTGGTTGATCGAAAAGATCATCAGGCTTTTCTCCGGCATGCCGGCAATCGCGGCCGGGCCATGAATGCCGCCGCGGAGGATGCCGGCCCGGGAGTCGATCTGGAACTTGTTTTCTACCTCGTCGGGATCACCACTGTGACACTCGTAACATCGTTCCACCAGCAATGGGCGAATTCGTGTTTCAAAGAACGCCAGCTGTTCCGCCGTCGGGTCATCCGCGAGCGCAATCCCGGCCGGCAGGAGGGCGAGCAGGATCAGCATGAAGGGGTTTCTGGCCACGACACTGGACCGTTAAAAAAGGGAGGGTTCGTGAGCAGCGAGGACTTCTATTATGGTGCATAACATGGGAAAGGATCAATCGCAGCGTGACTTTCGAATCGGTGTTTATCGGTGGCGTGTCCTGCGACTAAGATAGGTTCGTACACCCATTGCTGGCATAAGAGGGTTCATGGAACCGGGATTCGGTGCGCCTGGCCTGGAGGAGAAGTTCGTGGAAGAGCAAGCGGACGTTTACAGGATTGAATTGACCTGTCAGAGCAAGGCATTCAAGAAAGAGAAATGGTACTTGGAGCCTTCCAGCGAGCAGGTCGGCCTCCGGAATGCGGAGGGAAACCATGTGCTCGTAGAAGGGCCCGGGGATGCCGCGGTGCGCCTGACGGTGCCGGGATTTGCCAGCAAGGACAGTAATCTTGGTGTGACCCTCGACGAGATGGACCTGGTCTTCAAAATTGCCAAGCCGGATCTTGAAGTAGTTCGCCAGTACGTGGATACCGTGGTGGCAGCGTCCGACCTGAAGGATATTGACAGGGTCCGTCACGTCGCCATTAAGCAGTTGATATGGGGTGGGGTGGGTCTGGTCGCCTGCGGGGGCATCCTGGCGGCGATGATCGCGGGAGGGGCAGATGAAGACAGCTTCAAGATTTTTGGCATGGGTGCTTTCTGGGGACTGGTCTTCGTCGGCAAGGGGATCGCCGGTTTGAAACGGCACAAGCGACTGGTAGCGATGCGCGATGACGTGGTCGGCGGCTGACCCTGTCAAGCCGGTTGCCAGGGAGTGGGCTGGTCAAACCAGTGTTCGGTGTCGGAGTACTCGAGGTACTCGATCACCACGTCCTGCTTGAAGATGAATGCCACGGTGGCGAAATCCCCTGGTGCAAACGGCCCGTAGATCAACTCCTCGCCAGCAAGTGCTTCTTCCAGGTCGTTCACGCGGTAGGCAACGTGTGGCATGTTCCAGAGTTTCCACTGGGGGCTGCCTGCCTCAAGATCCGGTATGGTCTTGAACCGCAGGTACTCGATCCGCTGGGGGTGGGTGCGGGGATTGGTAACCCAGCACTCGCTCTGGGGAACCCAGAACTCCGTCGCCTGGGGTTCCTCCACCGGGATACCAATGTGATCGAACTGCAGTTTCAATGTCATGCGTGATTTCCTCACGGTGTATGTCAGACGGCAGAAATGCCGTGACCAGGGAAGGCCACGGCATCATCTGCAGGGGTGGAAAGTCTGTCCCCGCTGTCAGCCTAGCGGCGACGGAAACCATAATCCAGCTTGAGAACCCTGTCGACCAGCTCATTGGCCAGTTCCACATCCCCGATTTCCAGGGCCATCTCGACCATGAAGATCAGGTTATCGTTGGCACCGGCAGATGGGGTTCGAATCCCATGGGCTATTTTGGGACTGGACTTGCCGCGGTCACGGTACATCCCCTCGGCGATCTTGGGACTGGATTTGTCGAGTTCCCGGTACATGCCATGGGCAATCTTGGGACTCTTCTTGTCGAGCGGGTCGGCTTGTGCCTCCGACGTGAAGACCATGCCGCCAAGTAAAAACAGGGAAACCAGTGCTGCTGTGAAGAGGTTCTTTTTCATCGCTTTTCTCACTTATCCAAGATAGGTTTTTGCTGGTTTGGACAGTCGGTGACTGCCTCTCTACAAGGGGATTGCGTTTCCCCGGCATAGGCGGACAGAAAAACACGACTTTTTCTCAGATCGGTGAAAAACACCGATATTGCGAGGGAAAAAGGCCCGTTTCGTGGGGCAGTTCCGTTTGCCGATAGCGGCATATTCGTGAAAGGGAACAGCGAGGGGACCCTGGACAGGTCATTTTTTGTCGTTCTCGCTTGCCACCGGATCCTCGTCCTCGTCGTCCCATGTCACCCCCGGGTAGACCAGACCGTCCGGGTGCTGCTCACGCCACGTTGGCCAGCTGACAATCTCATGCGGGTACTGGTCCAGGGGAATCGTGTCCTTGGAGAGTTGATGGACCTCTCCGGCAAAGAGAAGAGCAAGTTCGCTGTTCACGAGTCCCTGCTGGATCACGGGCAGCGGCTTGTCCGTCTTGTCTGTTGTCAGAACCCGTGTGCACCCGGTCTGGCTGCAGTAAATGACCGTGATCGGTTTTCCCGTGAACGTATCGTTGACGATGTGTTCACCGATGCCGTAGAGGTAAAACAGTGGATAGGCAAAATGCTGGCCGTCCACCTCAATGGCAATGACCTTTTCCTTGTCCGCCAGTTCCACCTGGCTCACCGGCACCATCTCCGGGGCTGCCTGGGGCACCATCCAGGCAGGAGTCTCGGAGATCCCGTTCGTTCCGGCCGCGGCATCGAGCTTGTTTTTCTCGGAGTAGATGACCGGATCCGAGTAATCCGGCCGGGTTCCCTGGAACACCAGGTAATCGGAAGCGAAGGCGATTCCCAGCACGATCAGCACGATGCTGACCAGCAGTGCGATGGATTGGCGGCTCACGCGCATGTTCTTGGAGTTCCCAGCGAAGGCCGATGGTCTTTGCCCTATTGTCACAGGCAATCCACCTTCGTGCCACCCGGATCGAAACGTCTCGAGGACAGCCCCGCCTGAATAACGCGGATCGCTTGTGGTAGTATGACGCCTTGCCGACGAATTCCGCGTGCTCCAGGGAGTTGTCTTTCGATGTCCATCACCAATCGCCAGATCCTGCTCGCGCGTCGGCCGAAGGGTTTCCCGGAGGATGCGGATTTTGAACTGGTGGAGACGCCACTGGAAGAACCTGCCGAGGGAGAGTTCCTGGTCCAGTCGCTTTTCCTCTCGGTCGATCCTTACATGCGAGGTCGCATGAATGATGTGGCCTCCTATGCCGATCCAGTCGGTATTGGTGAGCGGATGGTCGGCCAGGTGGTTGCCCGCGTGGTGAAGTCCAGGAATCCCCGGTATGGTGAGGGAGCCAACGTCGCAGGGATGTTTGGCTGGCAGGAATACGCGATCAGCGATGGTACGGCGGTGCGGCAGATTAATCCGGACCAGGCTCCGGTCTCCACGGCCCTGCATGTACTGGGAATGCCAGGACTGACCGCTTATTTTGGCCTGCTGGAGGTGTGCCGCCTGCAGCAGGGTGACACGGTGGTGGTCTCGGGAGCAGCCGGGGCGGTGGGGTCCACTGTCGGGCAACTGGCACGGATCAAGGGATGCCGGGTGATTGGCACGGCCGGCTCGGAGGAGAAGATCGACTATATCACCGGCGACCTGGGTTTTGACGGCGGCCTGAACTACAAGTCGACCGAGGAGTACGGGCCCTTGCTGAAGGAACTCTGCCCGGACGGGGTGGATGTCTATTTTGATAATGTCGGGGGTCCGATGACCGATGCGATCTTCCCGCTCCTGAATATCGGGGCACGGGTTGGAATCTGTGGCCAGATCTCCCAGTACAATCTCACCGAGGCCGGGCAGGGGCCGCGACTGTTATGGCACCTGATCGTCAAGCGGGCCAGGGTGGAGGGTTTCCTGGTGACCGATTTTGTCGAGCGTTTTCGTGAAGCGATTCCCCAGCTGACCGAGTGGGTTGTCGGCGGGCAGATTGCGTACCGTGAAAGGATTACGGAGGGCCTGGAGAATGCACCGCGGGCATTCCTGGAGATGATGCAGGGTGCAAATATCGGCAAGCAACTCGTTAAAATTGCCGACTAGGAGAAATGATCATGTCACGCCAGATTCAGCCCAGCCTGTCACAGGTAAGAGAGCTTCCCATGACCCACCAGGAGGTGGTGATCCCGGACTACCTGGATGAAATGGGGCATATGAACGTCACCTATTACACACAGATGTTCGACCGGGCGATCGATCGCGTCTTCCGGATGATCGGTTTCAACCCGGAGTACATGGAACAGAACGAGGCGGGGAGTTTTGCGCTGGAGGCCCACACGGTCTATCTTGCCGAGGCACGAGTAGAACAGGAAGTGATTATTCACTCTCGTTTTGTCGCCAGGACCGCGAAACGTTTCCAGATGATGCATTTCATGATCAATGAAACCCGTGGTCGTCTGGCCGCCACACTCGAGGTGGTTGCCGCCCACATCGATATGACGGATCGCCGGATGTCGCCCTTTCCGGTGGACATGGCGGGGAAAATTGAAGAGTTTGTCCAGCAGCACCAGGCACTCGACTGGGAACCGCCGCTATGCGGGGTGATGCGACCCTAGATCACCATTCCCCCATCCACCTGCAGCATCGCACCGGTGGTGAAGGAACTGGCAGGGGAGGCAAGGTAAATTGCTGCACCAACCAGTTCATCGGTTGTCCCCACACGTTTCAAAGCTTTCTGTGCGGCCATTGCTTTCTCGACTTCCGGTTCGGCCCAGAGCGCCTCGCTCAACCGCGTTTTGATGACGCCAGGGCAAATGCAGTTGACGCGGATACGCTTGTCACCAAGTTCCCGTGCCATAACCCTGGTCAGCATGATCAGGCCCGCCTTGGTGACCGAGTAGATGCCCTGCCCTTCGGCTGCGGAGAGACCGGCAATCGAGGCAATATTGATGATCGATCCGCCCTCCTTCTCGGTCATCTGGCGGGCAACGACCTGGGAGAGCATGTAGGGGGCCTTGAGATTGACGGCCATTGTCTTGTCCCAGGCCCATTCTTCTGAATCGATGATTGGCCCGTAGTAAGGGTTGGTGCCGGCGTTATTCACCAGGATATTCACCGGCCCGAATTTCTCGGCAGCGGCTGCTACCAGAGGTTCCAGCTCCTCGCCTCGACCGACATGCGCGGTGACCCCCAGCAGCTGGTCTGTATGCGATTTGAGCTCGGCAAGCGCCTGGTCCACATTCTCCTGCTTCCGGCTGCAGAGCGTTACGGTGGCACCCGCCTGGAGGAATGCCCCGGCAATGGCCAGTCCGATGCCACGAGTTCCGCCGGTAATGATCGCGTTATGACCTGCCAGTGAAAACATGGAATCCATTTTCTTTTCCTGTCCTTGTCTGACGTGGGTTACACGGCCCTGTCCTGGATCACCTGGAGGCCCCTTTCTGCCAGCTGCCCGACCGTTGTGTCGAGTTTGGCAAAGCGGGGGTCTCGCGTTTTTCCACGGACAAAGCGTGCGTAGATCTGTTGAATGATAACGGCCAGCTTGAAAAGACCGTACCCGCAGTAAAAATGCAAGTGATCCGTGGTCAAGCCGGTCTTCTCAGAGTAACGCAGAAGAAGCTCCCTGCGCGTCATGCTGCCGGGCAGCATGGTCGGGCCGAATGCCCGCGCATGCATCTGGGCAGGGTCGGACGGTTCGACCCAGTAGGCCAGCGTGGTCCCCAGGTCCATCAGGGGATCCCCGATGGTGGCCATTTCCCAGTCCAGGACCGCAATGATCTGCGTCAGATCCTCCGCGTCGAGCATCAGGTTGTCGTACTTGTAGTCATTGTGGATCAGGGCCGGGCCACAATCGGCGGGCTGGTTGGCGATCAGCCAGCGTCCCAGGCGATCCATTGCGGGATGATCGTCGGTGCGGGCGTCCTGGTACCGCCGTTCCCAGCCGGTCACCTGCCTCATGACGTAGCCCTCGGGGCGTCCCAGGTCGCCCAGCCCGGCCGCCTGGTAGTCCAGCATGTGAAGCGTGGCCAGGTTGTCAATAAATGACTCACAGAGGGCCCTCACCATGTGCTGGTCGTTGTGTAATATCTCCGGGGCCCCGGGGCCACGAAGCACGACCCCCTGCCGCCGTTCCATCACGTAAAAGTCATCGCCAATCACGGACGGATCATCACAGAAAAAGAGGGGCCGGGGGGCCGGCGAGTAGACGGCCGAGAGCCGGGAGAGAACGCGGTACTCACGGCTCATGTCGTGGGCCGACTTAACGCGATTACCAAAAGGAGGACGCCGGAGTACCAGCTGGCGGTCCCCGAGGGTCAGTAAATAAGTGAGGTTGGAAAAACCACTGGGGAATTGCTGGACCTTCAGGGGTGGGAGCGGCTCGCCGAGATGCCTTCCCAGGCAGGCTGCCAGCATCTCCTGGTCGATCTCCTCCCCCTCCCGGACCGGGACGGCCTGGTCAATCACAGGGTCTGGCATGAAAATCACCTGGTCGAGTAACCATGTTCCCGAAGCACGCGGCGCGCAACGACATTCCGGTGGACCTCGTCCGGGCCGTCATAAATCCGCGCGGCACGCTCGTTGCGGTAGAAGTAGGAGAGGATCGTGTCGTCACTGATGCCCTGGGCCCCGTGAACCTGGATTGCCCGGTCGATGACTTTCATCATCACGTCGGCCACGTAGTACTTGATCGAGGAAACCTCGGTGCGGGCCTCCTTGGCTCCCTGCTGGTCAATTTTCCATCCCGCGTGCAGGACCATCAGGCGCGACGCATCGATCTCGGTTCGACTGTCAGCGATCCAGTGCTGGATTACCTGCCGGCTGGCAAGTTTTTCCCCTGGCGCGATCTCCCTGCTTGCAGCCCGCCGGCAGATCATTTCCAGGCAACGCTCGGAAATGCCGATCCACCGCATGCAGTGATGGATCCGGCCCGGTCCCAGACGGGACTGGGCAATGGCGAAACCGGCGCCCTCCTCCCCAAGCCGGTTGTCGACCGGGACCCGGCAGTCGGTGTAAGTGATCTCGGAATGGCTTGCCCAGTCGTCCCCGGCGTGGCCCATGCAGGGAATATTTCGCACGTTGGTAAAGCCAGGCGTGTCTGTCGGGACAATGATCTGGCTGGCGCGCGCATGGGGTGCGGCGTCGGGATCCGTGACAACCATCACCACGGCAAAGGCGGCCCCATCGGCCGAACTGGTAAACCACTTGTGCCCGTTGATCACGTACTCCTCGCCGTCCCGCTCCGCACGTGTTTCCATCCAGACAGGGTTTGAGCCGGGCCGGTCAGGCTCGGTCATGGAGAAACAGCTGCGCACGTCACCTGCCAGAAGCGGGGTGAGCCATTTCTCCTGCTGGGCCGGCGTACCAAATTCCAGGAGAATTTCCATGTTGCCGGCATCCGGTGCCTGGGCGTTAAAGATATAGTGTCCAAGCGGACTCCGTGCCAGTTGTTCACTCACCAGTGCATGTTCCAGGAAACCGAGTCCCAGTCCGCCATGGGAACGGGGGATCTGCGGGGTCCAGAGACCCTCCTCCCTCACCCTTTGGCGTTTGTCCTCAAGCTGGGGAATCAGTTCCCGGAAAGGGAGCTTCTGCCAGGAGTCTTCCAGCGGGTAGATCTCCTCTTCAACAAAGGCACGGATTCTGGCGACCAGGTCACTGGTTTTTGCGGGAATAGAAAAATCCATGGGGCCCTCAACGGTACGTCCACTGGGACGAGTCGGTTAAATGGGGAAGGGAATTGAATCGGTCGAGAGTGAACCGGCCGGGAGTGAAGGCGAAATCGGTGAGTGAACAGTTCCATGTTCTCCAGCCGGTCTCCAGCGCGGCGTTGTCCGGGCAGTTTAAGGCGCGCTGGATTGCCACGGTGATCGGGCCGACCGATGTGAAGATCGCGACTTTTCGGCCGGAGGCGCTGCTGGAGGAGAGCACGTGGTCGATGCCATGGTTGACGCGGTCGCGAAAATCCTGCCAGGATTCCACCATGGTGCCCGTGGTTCCCGCAATCCAGCAGTCGGCAAGTGCCTGGAAAAACAACTGGAAAGCTCGCTGTTTTTCCGCCGGGTTTCCGGCATCACGAAAATGATCTGCCAGCGGTTCCAGTTGCGGGAAATC
>CAYYZW010000040.1:0-2460 GCA_964476375.1 uncultured Pirellulaceae bacterium | reverse complement strand
CGATGGCAGCTTTCCAGCACTTCCCCCCTGCAGACCTGGTGATCCAGTCCCCCTTCCACCAGCCTTGGCACCTTCAATTCCAGCGCCCGGTAGGAACGGGGCGCCCACTCTCGAAGATACGAGACCTGGTGTCCCACCGTGTTGTCCACGCGATCCAGGGCCAACATCAGGCTGGCAAGAGCTACCGCTCTCTCCACCGGAAGAAGTGATAGCCTCTCGATCTCCTCCCGAATGGCATCCAGTTTTCGCGTGTTATGAATCTGCCACGGTTTTTTCAAGCCATCCCATGCCGAGGATTTCTCCTCCCCGGCCATTCCTCCATAGCAGTCGGTGAACCAGCCATCCCGTGGCACCAGGTTATTGAGGTGATCAACCAGCGACTCGTAATCCACTCTTCCCTGCCAACCCTGCAGGTAACAGGTGGCAAACACCTCCGACCAGGCAGCAATGTCATTGGCAATCACGCCGTATCCGCGAAGGGCAAAGGCCTGGGACACACGCGTCGTGCCGGAAAAACCATCCAGCACGGTGGTAGCGCCGGTCCGCCCCGCCAATTCCAGGATATGTGGAAGGAGCGATCGCTTGGAGCCGGCGTACTTGACCCCCTCGGTCACCAGGTGGTCCGGGGGAGAGGCACCTGTTTTCCTTATCGCACCTGCCATCCGGAAAATGATGCAGATTCACTCGTGAAAACTCAAGTCCAATTCAACGGTTAACCAGACAGCCGTTTCTGCGGTAAGAAAAGTGACCGAGACGGCACTCGAAAAGAAAGGAGCTGGAACGATGAACCCACGACAAATCTACAAGGCAAGTTCAATGACCAGCATTGCCATGGTCCTGATTGCCGCGCTCGTTGCCCTGCTGATGATCTGGGGCGCCTTGTCCGGCGCGACCATCCTTCGCAATATCTGGTTAACCATCGGGACGCTCTTTTTCGCCGCCGCCTCAGTGTCGATCATCACTCGAGAGATGATTCGAACGACGTCCTCTCCATCTCCCTGAAGGGAATCGAATCCAGACTCCAAGGGCTCACCCAGGCTTACTCGCGGCGACCTGGCTTCCCTGTCGACAACTCGATGCCGGAAATCACCACTCCCCGGCGAGGAGCATCGTCGGCAATCCGGCGATCCACGTCAAAGCAGGAAAGAAGCAGCCCCTGCTGATTGAATCTCAGGTAGCGCCCCGTGTTCGGGGCCAGATCCTTCTCGAGCACCTTCACGGCCTGTTCGTAAAGCTTATCCAGCGTGACGGCCGCCGCCCCCTGCTTGTGAGCTCCCAGCTCACGCCTGCCTTCCACCCAGCCCCCGGGATCTGCTTGTTTTCCCGCCTCCGCCGGCGGCGCTGCTGGCCGGCGACGATGAAATTCAGTAAAACGCCGTTCGACCACCTTGTTTCGCTGCACCACCACAACGGTTTCGTGGCCGAAGCCGGTAAAGCTTGACCAGCGGACCCGGTAGGAATAATTCCCGTTACACTCTTTCTTGAGCTTGTGCCATGTCTGGAGGCTTTTCTCAAGCCGGGCACGATGATCCGCTGCTTGATCCTGGCCAACGCAGGCGGACGTTAAAAGGAACACCCCAGTCGCCATCGCACAAAACAACGTCCGGTCAGCCCCCATGAGATGCCTCCTCCGATCCTGGGAATTCATGGTGTTTCTCCTGAAACCCGGTCACCCGCCCCACGGGATTCTATCACCACCAGGGTCTTATCCAGTGACACCTCGTCAACAATCTCCGAGACCCCGTTCGGCCAGGTGATGGTAATCCCCGTCACATCCACTCCCTCCGGAAGGCCCCAGTAAAGTCGCAATTCATTCTGCGACATGTAGCTTCCGCCCCCCTTGATCATCCGCAACTGTTTTCCGGCGGATGTTTCCAGAACGGCAACGGCCCCAATGGCGTCCCGGTTTCCGTGGCGTCCCACCAGACGCAGCCGAACAAAATGGTTCTCGTTGCTGGTTTGATTGGCCACGATGGCACAGCGTTCATGGTTATTGGCAAAAAGGATCTCCGCTCTGCCGTCCTCATCCAGGTCACCCATCGCCATTCCCCTGCCTGCGTGCGGGGCGGAAAAATACTGGTCGCCAGAAAACTTCTGCCGTTGGAAACGCTGGCCCTGCTGGTTTACCAGTAAAAGTGGTAACTGGCGGACCTGTCCGGAATCGGGGTGATGAATGACATGGCCATTGGTCACCAGCAGATCCTCATCTCCATCCCTGTCCAGATCCCAAAAAGCCGTTCCAAAACTGACAAAGACACCGCCGAGCGTGCCCAGCCCGATCCTCTCACTGGCATGCAGGAACATCCCCTGCCCCTGGTTTTCATAGACGCCAAAAGGTTCCTGCTCGTAATTTGAAACAGAGAGGTCAGGCAACAGGTCCCCGTTAAAATCCCCCAGGTCCAGCCCCATGCTTCCATTGGCACCGCCACGGGAATCAAAGGCGACACTGCGGACAAGGCC
>CAYYZW010000039.1:0-7448 GCA_964476375.1 uncultured Pirellulaceae bacterium | reverse complement strand
GGTCACCTTTGCCGAGGGAGAGGTCGAGGAAAAACGTGCTGCCGGCAGTGCCATGCCGGCCGGGCTGACATCGCTGCTGTCCGCCGAGCAGCTCGAGGACCTGGTCCGTTACCTGACCGGGCTGGGAAAAATCGAGTAGCCGGTCTCAGCCGGCACCCGCCCTGCCCCTCGTCTAGAGTTCTTCCTTGAGGAACTTCTTCAGATCCTTCTTGTTCGCCTTGTTTTTGTTCGCTGTCACGACAATCCATTTCCAGATGCTGACCTGCACCTTGGCCTTAACGAAGATGGCGATGGGGATTTTTGACCACCAGTAGAGAAAAAAGAGATAAAGGGAGATGGCGATAGAGAAGCCCCAGGCTGTAGACGGGGGCTGCACGATAAAACCGTAGATCCCCGCGTAGGGCATGAAGATCAACAGCATCACCTGGCTGCTAAAAAAGAGTACCATGATCATCAGTGCCAGGTACCGAAACCAGCGGTGCTTCATGTAGGCGACCGCGATGATGCCCATCAGGGCAATCAGGCAGCCAAGTCCCGCCATCACGGCCGGAATTCCCCAGGCCATCCTGATCGCCTGTTCCTTGCTTGTGATCCCCAGCAGCATGCCAAGCAGGACAGGCAGTTCAAACAGGAGGCTGACGCCGGCCCACTTGATCCCGTGCTTGAACCCGGTGGCAAAGACCTTCAGCCAGGGAACATCGATCGGGGCGTCTTTCATGAGCCTTTTCCCAGGAAGTTATTCAAGGCGACTTTGACAGTACCCGCATGCACAGCAGGATCGTTACTCCAGGCTTCGCATGACACGGTCATCGGGCAGGGGTCGTGAGCTTCCCACGGAAGCTACATACGCCTGATATGTCAGCCCTTCTGCCGTGTCTTCTGGACCGGTACTTCTTCCCCGGCGAGGACGGCCTGGAGGGCATCCTCGGCAAAGTTATTTTCGCTGTCAGCGAACTGGCCACAGTATCGCAGTATACCGTCGCCGTCGATAACGACCGTGGTTGTCGTCACACGGGTACCGAAGACATCCGCTGCCGCACCACTGGAACTCAGCGCGATCGGCAGCGTAAGCCCCTCCTCGGCGGCAACCGCTGCCACCCCTGCTGCAGTTTCGCCGGCACTGGCATCCAGTGCCATCACGCCGACTTTCCCCCGGTACTCTGCAGCCAGCTCATCAAGCTGGTCCTCCACGTCTCGACAACTGTGGCAAAACGAGCACCAGAAAGTAAAAACAAGCGTGCCGTCGCTGGTCACTTCTGGGTCATGCTGCAGCTCGCTGAGCGTGCATGTCTTTCCATCAATGACCAGTTCAAAGTCAGGTACCTTTTCTCCGATCGAGACCGCGCGCCACTCGCTGGCCTGCTGGCCAGAGTGTGCATGCCCGTGCCGGTCCCCTGCAGCGTCCACCGCAGGCGTCGTCTCCGCGGCGGAACTGGCGGACCCGGCCTCTGGCGGCGAGCTGGCGGGATCGGCGACGGGAGTCTCGTTACAGGAGGTCAGTAACAGCAATCCCAGCGGGATCACGATGGCACATAGAAAACGCATGGCTCGGTTATTCTCCAAAGGTCCATGGCTGCACACACACTGGTACGGCAACCTCACATAGTCATCGGTCCCTGTCAGCAGGTCGATCGCCAGCACACAGGAAACCGCGGCACCCCCGATTGTAGTCGCTCATCGGATGAAGCAGCAAACATCCCCTGCTGGAGGGTTGCCTTGATGAGGAACAAAGCCCCGGGAATTCACTTTTGCCATTCCTGCTTGCCAACTCCCCGATTGGGAAAAGGATTCTTGCGGGTCTCGGGTTTTTCATTGCGGGAGAACTTGCCATTGGGACAGGGAACGACCGTGATGCGCTTCCTGCTCTGTTCATTTCCATAAAGCCCGATCCTGAAATCATTCTCCCGTTCGTACTGCCGCGGGTCACTCCAGATGCCGACGCGCCTGGACATCGCCCGTCGCTGCGCATCGACATAAGGACCTCCGAAAGAAACATCCCAGTCATCCTTTGCCAAACCGACGGCAATCAACGACAGGTTAAGGGGGTCGGAGGAGTTACCAATTCGCACGACACCAAGGACGGGGCCCGCCGGACCACTTCGATTCAATCCCCGTGGTGTCAGCATGACCTGGAGATTGACCAGCTGCCTGCTGAGCCTGCTCGCCAGGTGGGCTCTCGCCTCGCGCCAGTAAGGGTCATTCCGACTTCGCTCTGGCGCGTCGATCCCCTGCAGCTGAATGACAACCCGTCCGGTCATCTGCTCCACCGGTGTCAGCCAGCCACCGCGGACAAGAAATTCTCCGGACTGTTTCTTCAACTCGATGGTGAACATATCACCATCAAACACATCGACTGCCTCGCCATAAAAGGACACGAACTGCTGTGCCAAACTCGTGGCCGGAAAAACAAGGGTGGCCAGAAGCACCAAAGACAGATACCTGGTCATGGTCAGATTCCTCCACGAGGGGCGAACTCGGTAAACCTCCTAGTGAGTGTATCCCTGCAGGGTGCCGATGGCAAAATACTGCGAGAATCATCCACGCCGCCCGGACCAACGAATCCCATGATCCTCTCCCCCTTCTGACCTTCCAGCTTGAAGGCCATCCTGCTGGCTGATACGGTTTGAGCATGTCCCTTTACATCGCTCCCAATGAAGATGTCCTGCCCACCCCGGGGCAGCCCAGGATCACCGAGGTCCGTGCGCTTGTATCACGCAGTGAGGAATACGGCGCCAGTGACGTTCACGACACGTCCGATTCGCACTGGATCCAGGGCCTGCCTGATGCGGACGGCAACTGGGACCACCAGACGACCCACCCCCCGATTACCAACCCGATGTCCCGCTACCCGAAGTATTCAGGGCCTCGCAGCTCCTGGGGCGTGGCCCGCGTCCCCACCGTGATCGTCGAGATCGAGGACGAGGAGGGACGCGTCGGCATCGGCGCCAGCACGGGCGGGGAAGCGGCCGCCTTCATTATCGAACAGCACCTCTCGATGTTCGTGGAGGGACAGAATGTCCGCGACCACTCGGTTATCTGGGAGCAGATGTGGCGGGCCTCGATCCATTTCAGCCGCTTGGGCCTGGGGGTTCACGCCATCTCCGCGATCGACCTCGCCCTCTGGGACCTGGCCGGCAGGACACTGGGTGAACCGGTCTACAACCTGATGGGGGGCAGGACCAAGCAGCGGGTACCGGTCTATGCGACCGGCTCTCGCCCCGACCTTGCCAGGGAGATGGGGTTCCACGGCGCGAAAGTACCGTTACCCTACGGCCCGGCTGCCGGCCCGGAGGGTCTTCGCCGGAACGTCGAGTTTATCGGCGACTGGCGGGAGAAGGTCGGACCCGATTTCCCGCTGATGCTCGACTGCTACATGGCGCTGGACCTGCAGTATGCCGCGGAACTGGCCCGCGTGCTGGCACCGTTTAACCTGAAGTGGATCGAAGAACCGTTGATGCCCGACCAGTACGTCGCGCACCGCAAGCTGGCCAGGAAGCTCGAGAGCCTGGGGACAACGACCTACTTCGCGACCGGCGAGCACGAGTACACCCGCCACGGGTTCCAGCAGTTGATCGAGGCAGGCGTCGGCCTGCTGCAGCCGGACGTGATGTGGATGGGCGGCCCGACGGAGTTTACCCGCGTGGTTGCCCAGGCCCAGGCGCAGGCCGTATCGGTGGTGCCCCATGGCTGTGGTGTCTACGGCTATTACATGGCGATGGCCTTCGACTCCATCAACCTGGCGGAGTTCGTGATGATGAGCGAGCAGTCGGACACGATCGAGCCCAACTTCGGTACGATGTTCATCAGTGAACCGCTCCCGGAGGCGGGTTATATCACGCTCCCGGAGACTCCAGGATTTGGCCTGGAACTGAACCGCGATGCCCTCAACCTGGTACGGCCCTACACGCATTGACCACGTGGACCGCGGGACAGCACACTCCCCCTCAGGCGGGGTACGAGACGAACCGCCGGTCGAGAGGTTCTTCCAGGGGCCCGGGAGTATTTTGCGGTTGCCCTAGCCATCTCTTTCTGTCACGGTTCGGCTTCGTTCTGGCGACCAACAACCCTGGAGTCTTTCCATGATGGATTATTCTTCGATCTACTCGCAATTATTCGGGTTATCCCTTGGCTCCTTGCAGATGGCTTTTGTTGTCTGCATCTTCCTGGCCCTTATCTTCAAACCCGAGAGGATCGTCCGGCCCCTGTTGTTCAGGATCGCCTGCCTGCTCTTTTGCCTGACTCTTCTCACACCCCTGATCCAGATCGTCCTGACCACCGTGACCGGTCCGCCTGCCAGCGTCGGGCGTCCACAGACCGGGGCAATCTCGGGATACCTGCTGGCATTAATTAACCCGGCGGTCTTTTCTGCCGCTTTCCTGGCTGCTGTCGGCTCCATGTTCCGGAAGCAGCCAGCCCAGCCAACAGGCTAGCAGCACAGAATCCGTCTCCTTGTCAGGCGTGGGCCTGGAACTGGTGTCCGTGCTCCATGACCTGGTCCGGAAAGGCACGGTCCCTGTCAAAAAGATGGTTCCTCTCGGCATCTTTCGATATGCTATATAGCATGCGTTACCTAGTCCGTTCCACGATCCTGCTGTCCCTGGTGCTGGGAAGCGGGCTGCCGGTCTTGGCTGTCGAACCTGCCGGGGATGAGGATCCACAGCACATCAGCTCTGTGGCCAGGAAACTTGCCGACAATCATTTCCTCGTACGCCAGGCGGCGGCAAAGCAGCTGGTTCATTTCGGTGAACGCGCCCTGCCGGAAATTCGCCAGATCGCTGCGAACAGCACGAACCGGGAATTGCAGTTTCGGGCCCGGCATGTGATTCGAAGAATTTTGCATGCCTGCAGCCAGAGCCAGTCCACGGGCCTGAAGACGGTGATTATTGAAGCCGGAACTTTCCAGATGGGATCCCCCGTGGAAGAGGCAGGCCGCAAGGCCGAGGAGATTCTGCACGACGTTCAGATCAGCCAAACCTTCCTGCTGGGAACATGCGAAGTGACAAACGACCAGTTTGAAGAAGTGATGGAATTCGTCCCCAGCCATTTCACGCGACAGGGTGACGGTGCGGAAAAGGTTCGGCGACTCGATACCAGCGACTTCCCCGTCGAACAGGTAAGCTGGCTGGATGCGATCTCGTTTTGCAATCGTCTGAGTGCAAGGGACGGCTACCGTCCCTACTACCGGATGACAGACGTCAAGCTCGATGGAAACTCAATCACGCATGCAACCGTCGCGATCGACGGGGGAAACGGGTATCGCCTGCCCACGGAAGCCGAGTGGGAATACGCCTGCCGCGCTTCAAGCCGCCAGCGGTTCCATTTCGGCGTCAAGACCGACAACCGCAGGGCAAACCTCCAGTCCCGGGCCCTTGCCCTCTACGGTTCGGCGGTCAACAACTCCCTGAAACGGACGGCAGAAACCGGCAGTTACAAGCCAAATGCATGGGGCCTGCAGGACATGCATGGGAACGTCGCCGAGTGGTGCTGGGACTGGTATGGCGAGGACTACTACACACAGTCCCCCAGGCAGGACCCGCGGGGCCCGGATCGTGGGCGTCATCGCGTGGTCCGTGGCGGATCCTGGATGCTGAATGAATCGGGGTGCCGATCTGCCAGCCGATTCTACCTGACGGCTGACCAGCGCACCTCCTTTGCCGGCTTCCGCGTTGCCAGGACACCCTGACCTCGCCGCCAGACAAGGCCGAACCCCGGGAAGAAATGACGGATGCAAAAGGCTCGCACCTGTTCGACCATCCTGGCGGGCATGCTCTGGATCTGCCTGGCAAACAGTACCGCTTTGGGCGAAGAGCCACCCGCGGCCCCAGTCGCCGATGGTGGGACGACCACTGACCAGGACTGGAACGTGGTCCTGGTCAGTTTTGATGCACTGCAAGCGGCCCATGTCGGCTGCTATGGATACCCCCGCAACGTGACACCGTTTATGGACGGGGTTGCCCGGCAGGGATTTCTCTTCCGAGAGGCAATCTCGGTCGCTTCCTGGACCGTTCCGGCCTCGATGACCTGGTTCACCGGCGTCTACCCCTCGCAGCACCGCATGACCAACAAGTACGCGGTCTACAACGAGAAAGAAAAGAAACTCGCCAATCTCAAGGAGTTATCGCCGGGGTTAATCACCCTGGCTGATGTGATGAAGCAGAACGGCTACCGGACCGGTGGCTTCACCGGGAACGCGGGAGTGAGCGGCGGTTTTGGCTACGAACAGGGTTTTGATACCTACTACTATCCACGGCAAAAATTCGGCAGCATCGAGGAGAGTATTCCACGGGCCATCCGGTGGCTGGAAGCCAACAGGACGAAGAAGTTCTTCCTCTTTCTGCACGGCTATGATGTCCACGGACAACGGACACCCGATACCGGTTACGACTACCGTTTTGTGGACCCGGATTATGACTGGAAATACACCGGGGCCGAACTGGAACAGGAAATCCTCCGTGAGGAAGGCCTTGAAAAAGGACAGCTTACTTTGCGGGATGAGGATGTACGTTTCTGGCGTGCTATCTATGACGAAAAGATCCAGCGGATGGACAAGCAGTTTGGACAGTTTCTTGCCGCCCTGGACAGGCTGGGCCTGACCGGCAAGACCCTGCTTCTCCTCACCTCGGATCATGGCACGGAATTCTACGAGCACCGCCGCTTCGACCATGGTTTCACGCTCTACAACGAGCTGATCCATGTCCCACTGGTGATCAAGCTGCCGGGGCAAACCAGTGGTAAGGTGATCACGGACAGAATCAGCAGCATTGACGTGATGCCTACCATCCTCGATCTGCTGAATGTGAAGGTTCCGGCCGAAGTACAAAAACAGCTTCGGGGCACAAGCCTGGCAGCGACGATGGCAGGTGAACCGGCTCGAAGAAATATCTTCTCCGAGACCGATTACCGCGATTACACCTTCAAGCGTTCGGTCATCACTCCTGACGGCTGGAAACTGATTTACACGCTGGAAGAAAAGAGCCGGGAACTCTATCACCTGCAAAACGACCCTGGGGAGCTGATGAACCTGGCCGATGCGCAGCCGGACCGGGCCGACCAGTTACAGCGCACGCTTTTCTCCCACTTCAAGTCTCTTGGCCAGGACCTCGAGGGGAAGACATGGAAGCGAGGCCTGAAACCGGTCTATCGATCGCAGGCCAGGAATCCCTCGAAAAACTAGTCCACCAGCCCGACGGCGACGTGTTACTTCGGAGAACCGGGATCTCTCCAGTCGGCACGCTCCTTTTCTTGTTCACCCCCAAACAGCAAAATATAAATGGTGGCACAATGACAGGCGTGCCTGGCTCGGTCCGGGGAGTTCACGCTCAGGCCACGGAATAAACTTTCCTTTCAACTCTGCAGAGCGGTCATCATGTCACGAAGAATGAATGGATTCCTCTCGATTGTCTTGTTGTCGGTTACGGCAGTCTCAGCGGCCGCCGAGCAGGTACTGG
>CAYYZW010000038.1:0-8058 GCA_964476375.1 uncultured Pirellulaceae bacterium | reverse complement strand
GTTCCACCAACCGCAACAACAATCCTCCGGACAGCCGTCTCAAGGCCCTCGGTTTCCGTGTGGCCAGAACTTACAACGTATCCCCTTAACCCCCCACCATCTCCATCACGGCCGTCTTCACGCTCTCTGCTCGCTCGGCCCAGCACTCCAACAGGAGCCCCAGCCGCTCGTCATCGCCAAATAGTGCGCCTAATTCTGCACCACCTTCTGGGAAAACCGCCTCTTTCGGGCCGTGCGGTTGGAGGGTTCGATTCCCATGCACTTCCGCCATTTTTTTTCTTGCCTGGCCTGTTTCCCTTGTCGTCCCCCGCCGCTTTGACGATAATTACTCAGACAGAGCGTCCTTATCCCTGACAATCACCCTGCCCTACCCCTCAAGGTTCCATGCAACACCCCCTTAGCTTGTCCCCTGCCAGCCTGGAAGGCCTTGTCAGCCGCCGTGACCTGCTCAGGGTCGGCGGATTGACCGTGGCCGCATCGGCCCTGCCCGCCTCGCTCTCGGCAGCCCGCCGCCCGTCGGCAGGAAAGGCACGCAGCGTGATCATGCTCTGGATGGCCGGCGGCGTGACGCACATTGACTCCTTTGACCCCAAGCCGGAAGCACCGGTCGAGGTCCGCGGCACGCTGACCGATATTCCCACCTCGATGCCGGGTGTGCGTTTTTGTGAGACGCTGCCCGCCCTCTCACGGATCGCGCACAAGCTGTCGATCCTGCGGAGCTACTCGCACGATAGCAACGACCACCTCCGTAGCCAGGCGTACACGCTCTCGGGCCGCAAGGTGACGGCCGCCGAGCTGTTCAGCGAACCGAATATCGGCTCGATTATCTCCCACCTGCAGGGGCCCAGTAACGGGCTGCCCGGCTACATCGCTATCCCGGGCATCACCCGTCCCGGCCCTCCCCCGAACAACCTCTTCGTTTCCGGCTGGCTGGGCTCGGAGCATCGTCCCTACTGCCTTGGCGGCCTGCCGCTGGAGCCCGACTTCACGGCCTCGGACAAGCTGGATGACCCTCCCTCGGCCCTGGAGGATGACCTCACGCCCCGCTCGCTGGAACTCGGACAGCAGATGCCACTGACGCGGCTGGAGCGGCGTGCCCGCCTGCGGGACCAGTTTGACCAGGCGCTGCGGTCGCTCGATAAGGACCAGCAGCTTGCCGGCCTGGAAGGGAAGTACCAGGGTGCCCTGCGGATGCTGATGACGCCCCGTATTCGCAGCGCCTTTGACCTGGCCGATGAAAAGCCCCGGATCCGCGAGACCTACGGGCGGACCAAGCTCGGTGGCCGCTGCCTGATGGCCCGCCGGCTGGTTGAGGCGGGGGCCCGGTTCGTGATGGTCGACTATGGCTACGACTCGGACTACGGCAACATCTGGGATAATCACAACGCGGTCTCCCAGAACCACCCGCCGATCCAGCAGATGGTCAAGCGGGGATACCACCTGGCCGGAATGGACAGGGCATTCGCGGCACTGGTGGACGACCTGGATGACCGTGGACTGCTCGACTCGACGCTGGTGGTCTTCGTCACCGAGTTCGGCCGCACACCCAAGATCAACTCCCGCGGCGGCCGGGACCACTGGGGCGCGGCCGGGTCGCTGTTCTTTACCGGCGGTGGCGTCAGGACCGGACAGGTGATTGGCAAGACGGACTCGCAGGCGGCCAGTCCGACCACGCGGCCCTACACGCCGGGGGATGTGACCGCCACGATTTACACGGCACTCGGTATTGACCACCGGGGCTGGGTGGATGACATCCAGGGACGCCCCCGGCAGATCCTGGAACATGGCCGGGCGATCCCGGACCTCTTCTAGGCTCCCATGTCGACCAGGCCTAACCGCCGGCTGAGCCGGCTGGAAAGTCGCCACAGATGATACTTGCCGCTGAGGCCCCACTTCTGACGCCGCTGCTGGTCCAGCTGCTGATCGTCGGGGCCGCCCTGCTGCTCGGTTTACTGTTCTTTGGCAGTGGTGATGTCACCCGTCGCCAGCCGCTTCCGGAGGTGGAAGAAGATCCCGATCCGATCCAGGTTGCGTACCTGCGGCGACAGACATCCGGTTTGATCGAGCTGGTGATGTTTGACCTGGTGCAAGAGGGCCTTCTGGAAGTGGTCGAGGTGGAAGAGGACGAGGAATTCTGGGCGGTGCAGCAGGTCGATGGGAGTGAGCCCCCGCAGCCGGAAGACCCCTGGCCGGGCCAGCAGCAGTTGAAGGAAGACGACGAACCGGATGAGGACCTGGAAGACGACGAACCGGATGAGGATGGATATGAGCGGGAAGACGAGGGCGGGGAGGACGGGGAGGACGGGGAGGATGAATCCACAGCCAGGCCGCCGGTGTCGCCAAGCCAGCTGGTCTACCACTATTTCGACACGCCCAAGTTCCCTCGCCAGTCACTTCGTCCGGGAGGGGGCCTTCACTCTTTGCTGGCTTATTTCACACTTCCGATTCAGCGGCAGATGGTCGAGCGGCACATGATGCGGTCGGTAGCCAGTTTCCAGGGCTGCGCGTCGGGGTGCCTGATGGCAGTGGGGATTCTCACCCTGGTGGCATTTGTCTTTGGTACCTTTTATTACTACATCACACTGGCCTTTGATGGCCGCCCCCTTCCGCTGGTCGTCTTGACCGTCAGCATGCTGGTCCTCCGCCAGCTGATCAGGGTCACCCGTTTCCGGCTGATGAAGTTCTTTGGTTTCCTGCGTCCACGTACGAGCTGGGGAGAACGTTACCTGGAGGAACTGGAATCCCGTTTTGATTCCTTTTTGCCGGCACCCGGAGCAGATGGGAATGGCCAGCAGGGAGCTGTCAGGTCACTGCAGTTCACCTCCGGTGACCAGAGACAGGCCCTCGAGCGACTTGCCGTGGCGGTCTTCGGTTCCTGGGTGCTGGCGGGAGGCCCGTACGAGGATGTCGCCTTTTACCTGGGGACGGCGGATCCGGAAGAATCGGACGATGCCCCCTGATCGCCGGTTTAACCCAGGTGGACCAGGCGTACCTGTATCAGTCGGCTTCGCTGCTGCCGGACTTCCTCCACGGTCACTGCCGTGTCGCTCAGAACGAGGACCCGGAGATCCGGAAGCTGGGTGACAAGCTCAAACACCTGGTCTCCGATACCGGTCTGCTGCAGGTCGAGTGTGGCCAGCTGGCTATGCCGGGCCAGCGAGGGAAGGCACGCATCGCTGATCGCGGTGCCGCTGAGGTAGAGTTCCACGAGCGAGTGCAGTCCTTCCAGGGCGACCAGCTCCAGATCACCGACCTGCGGGGCAACAGGGCGGAAATCCACGGTATGGATGCGGCCGCTCTTGCGCCGTCGTAGTCGGGCTCCCAAACTCTCCAGGGACTCCACGGAGTCAGGATGATCGGCTGCGGGCATCATCAGTCATCTTGTTGAGGGATGTTGGAAGGGGAGACCTCATGTCCTGCGAGCATGAAAATAACGGATGCACCTGCTGTTCGCTATGTCCGTTTTGTACTGTGGCAGCCAGCAATCATCGTTGCGGGGTGTTTTGCAGGCCGACAATAAGGGCGAGCAAGGCCCCCCGCAGGCCGGATTTGATTCTGGTTGTAGCGGATAGAACGGTTCTAGGTGGGAAACTTTTCCACGAGGGTGGCTTAGGGCGATGCCCCTTTGAAGATTTCGATTCTGCATGTTAGTTTTTTAGTATGGATTTGGGTGTTTTCGTCCTGCCATTATCCTTTTCACCTACCTTGGATATTTTGACAGCCGATCCATGTGCTTACCCACTTGCCGGACTTAAACCAGCAAGAACACCGAGAGGAGTTCGGTGACGACGTGAATCCTTCCTACAAACACTCCCAGCCCGATCCCAAACGGCGCACGTTGATAGACTGCGTACGGACCTGGAACGAGCAGGAGCCTGACCGGCTTGCGTTCAGTTACCTGCTTGACGGGGAAATGGACGAGTCCAGGTACACTTTTGGCGAGCTGGACCAGGTCTCCCGTTCGATCGGGGCGTACCTGGTAGAGCGGGGCATGCAGGGCAAGAGGCTCTTGCTCTGCTATCCGCCAGGCCCTGAATTTGTTCTCGCTTTCTTTGGCTGCCAGTACGCCGGGGCGACGGCAATCCCGGCCTACCCTCCGCGGCGGAACCGAAACACGGCGCGCATCGAGGCGATTGCGTCCGATGCACGTGCAGACATGGTACTGACCACTCGTCGCATCCTGGACGGTATCAGTGGAAAGCTTGAGCATGCTCCCAGCCTCGTCCATCTGGACTGGATTGCGACCGACGAGGTTGCCATGGAACTGGCTGAGGACTGGAAGCATCCCGGTATCTCGGCCGCGGATCTGGCGGTACTGCAATACACGTCCGGTTCGACGGGCAGCCCCAAGGGGGACATGCTGAGTCACGAGAACGTTATCAACAACCTGCGGATGATCTGTGATGCGTTCGACCTTCCCCTCAATGAACCGGGCATGTCCTGGCTGCCTGCCTACCATGACATGGGACTGGTCGGTGGAATTCTGGCCCCCGTGTATCGCGGGTGTCCCAACTACCTGCTCTCCCCCCTGGCCTTCCTGCAGAAACCGGTTCGCTGGCTCAAGGCAATTAGCAACTTCGGGGTCTCCACCACGGGTGGCCCCAATTTCGCTTATGCTCTTTGTGTCCAGCAGGTGACCGAGGAACAGATGGAAGGCCTGGATCTCTCCGGGTGGACGCTGGCATATAACGGGGCAGAACCGATCCGGGCATCCTCGCTTGATTTTTTTTGCGAGTAGTTTGCCGCGATTGGTTTTCGACCGGAGGCTTTTTATCCCTGTTACGGGATGGCAGAGTCAACGCTGATCGTGACCGGTGGCACGCGGACCGGAGAACCTGTACACCGCACGTTTGATGACGAGTCACTTCATGAACACCGTGTGGTCCCGGTCTCTCCCGATGCCGAATCGGCACGAACCCTGGTCGGCTGCGGCCGGATTCTTCCGGACGAGGAAGTGGTGATTGTCGACCCCAAGACGTACAAGCATCTGCCTCCAGGCCAGGTTGGGGAGATCTGGGTGGACAGCCCCAGTGTCGGTCTCGGCTACTGGAACCGGCTGGAGGAAACAGAACAGACATTCAAGGCCAAGCTCTCTGACAGCGGAGGGGGCCCCTACCTGAGGACTGGTGATCTTGGTTTTCTCAAGGATAGCCAGCTCTACGTGACCGGTCGGCTCAAGGACCTGATCATTGTCCGGGGTGTGAACCGTTATCCCCACGACATTGAACTGACAGTGGAGCAGTCCAGCACACGCTTGCAGGCTGGTGCCGTGGGGGCCTTTGCTGTGGATATTGAGGACCAGGAACGACTCGTGATCGTCAGTGAGGTGGAGCGAACTCGGTCCAAGGACTGGGCGGATGTGATCCAGAAGATCCGGCACGATGTCACGGCCGAGCATGACCTTCCCCCGGATGGAATCGTGCTTGTCCGTTTCGGTTCGATTCCCAAGACCTCCAGTGGCAAGATCCAGCGTCATCTTTGTCGCCGCTGTTTCATCGAGAATTCGCTGAAGGTGATCGCCGAATGGTATGCCTGGGATGAAGTGTCCGATGCCCCAGTCCTGCCACAGGGTACCACCGATGTTCCCTCGCAGGATCTGGCCGATGTGAATCCGGAGATTGCCGAGGTGGTGATGGAACACGTCAGGGCGGTGGCACGGGAACGGGCTCGTTCCTTGTCCCTGCAGTCAAACATTGTCAATGACCTGGGCCTGGATTCGCTCGAGCGACTCCAGATTGCCAATGCCCTGGAAGAAACCTTCCAGGGCCGGTTCCCCGAGGAGGTTCTCCAGGAAGCGGAGACAGTTGGAGAGGTGGCACTGGCGATCCAGGAACACTTTGGTTCAAACCTCCAGCCACGGGCGTCGGTCACCAGTAGCGTCGAGATGGGAAAGAAGGTACGTCCCAGGGATGCGGAAATCCCGGAGGAGGATTACCTCTTTGGCAAGATGCCCGAGTACCTGCAGCTGAAACAGACCATGCAATTGCTTGACCGGTCCGGTCTTCCCAATCCTTTTTTCACCGTGCACGAGGACCTGACAAGGGATACTACTGTCATCGACGGTCGTTCCATGCTGAGCTTCTCCAGCTACAACTACCTTGGCATGTCCGGCGACCCGATCGTCTCCGAAGCTGCCAGGCAGGCGATTGCCCAGTACGGGACAAGTGTCTCGGCCAGCAGGCTGGTGTCGGGAGAAAAGACCATCCATGGAGAACTGGAACAGGCGATTGCTGATTTCATCGGTGTGGAAGCGGCGATCCTGTACGTGGGAGGTCATGCCACAAACGAGTCCACCATCGGACACCTGTTCGGCCCTGGCGACCTGATCCTGCATGATGCCCTGGCTCACAACAGCATCATCCAGGGAGCCATCCTCTCGGGGGCACGACGACGCCCATTTGCCCATAATGACTGGCAGGAACTGGATGCCATTCTGCATGAAATCCGCCATGAATATCGCCGTGTACTGGTCGCGGTGGAAGGGGTCTATAGCATGGACGGGGACTTCCCCGACCTGCCCCGGTTCGTGGAGGTCAAGGACCGGCACCGTGCCCTGTTGATGGTCGATGAAGCGCATTCGATCGGGACCATGGGGGCCCACGGCAGGGGGATTAGTGAACATTTTGGCGTCGACCCCCGCACGGTGGAACTCTGGATGGGTACCCTGAGCAAGGCCTTCGGGAGTTGCGGGGGGTATATTGCCGGATGCCCGGAAATGGTGGAATACCTGAAATACACGTCCCCGGGATTCGTCTACAGTGTCGGCATGCCGCCCGGAAACGTGGCAGCTGCCCTGGCCTCGCTGCGAGTGCTGGAGGAGGAACCGCAGCGGGTGGCGGACGTCCAGGCCCGTTCACGGCTCTTCCTCAAGCAGGCACGACAGGCCGGGCTGAACACCGGACTGAGTAATAATACGCCGGTCGTGCCGATCATCATCGGTAATTCACTCCATGCCCTGCAGCTCTCCCACCAGCTCTTTGAACGCGCTATCAACGTGCAACCGATTCTCTACCCGGCTGTGGAGGAGTCGGCGGCACGCCTGCGTTTCTTCATTACCTCCTGCCATACCGAGCAGCAGATCATCGACACGGTGGCCGCTGTTGCCGAGGAACTGGCAAAGATTGACCCGGCTTACATCCAGGTCGATTCCGTGCAGGTGAACCAGGCAGCCCCGCTCAGTGAGGCAGACGCCGCCAAGTCCTGAGGCGGGGGCACCAGACGCGGAAGTTGGCCTTGCGGTGAACCGGGCAAGCGATAAGAATGCCGCCGTTCCGCCGGGGAGGGACTCGCATGGATGCGAGACAAATCAATTTCCGGTTGGTTGTCCGCCACACGTGGCATCCCAACAGCGAATGATAACAGGGAGTGAGTCTTGCTGACTGAATCCGAAGTTCAACAGAGTTACCGGCAGCTGGTTTATCGAAATGATCTGGATGAGAAAGCGATTGACCAGGCAGAGGGCCTGCTTGATGAACTGAGGCCGGAGAGCCCCCTCCGGATCAGACTTTGGAAAGAACTTCAGGAGCTGCGCAAGCTCAAGCTGGACTCCCCCGTCTCCTGACCCTGGCGGATAAAAAAACGGCCTCCCCCGAAGGGGAAGCCGTTGACTCTCCACGGTTGTATTCGCCAGCCTAACGGTTCAGTGTGCAGCCAAAGGTAATGCCGTAGATGGTGGCAGATTCGGTGTTCTGCGTGATGTCATTACCCCGACCAAGGCCCTTGCCGAATTCGAGTAGCTCGAAGCCAAATCGAAGCGAGAAATCACGAGTCACCTCGTAGGCTGCCTCGGCCCGGATCTCACCGCCCACCACGAACTCGGTGGCACTCGCGTAGTTGGTGATAATCTGCTGGGTTTCCGTATCGACGTCGTTATCGGTTCCCACATCGACCATGGTGGTTGTCGTGAACGTCCGGTCCTCGAGGTTTTGCAGGTTGGCCATGGCAAACGCCTTGAGCTCCCCGGAAAGCAGCCAGCGGCCTTTCTTGTTGTACCAGCGAGTGCCGATCTGGCCACCGACCATGTTGTTGGCCAGGTTGGCCCGTGAGGAAATGTACTCT
>CAYYZW010000037.1:0-17313 GCA_964476375.1 uncultured Pirellulaceae bacterium | reverse complement strand
TCGAGGCGGGGGCTGCGGGTGGAGCGAGAAAATCCTTTGCGGCTTCGTGGTTCTATTATGATGAGGATGCGTACCCGGATCTCTACATTGCCAACGACTTTGGTTCGAATGTCTTGTTGAAGAACCGGGGAGATGGAACGTTCGCAGATCTGTCTGAGGTTTCCAGGGCGAGCGATTATGCAACCAGCATGGGGGTTGCCAGCGGCGACCTGGATAATGATGGAATATCGGAACTTTACGTGGCAAACATGTATTCCAAGATGGGTCGTAGGATCATTGGGCAGGTTGGTAACGAGGATTATCCAGAAGGAATATTTCCTCAGATCCAGGGCGCCTGCGCGGGAAGCCGCCTTTACCGGCGACGGGAGGGGAATTCTTTTTATGGTGAAAATAGCCTGGGCCGCGGGGTGAATACCGTCGGCTGGGCCTATGGTCCGGCCTTCCTGGATGTCGATAACGATGGACTGCTGGATCTTTATGCGACGACCGGTTTTATGAGTTTCGATCGCCGCAAACCGGATGGCTGAACATGCATGTGGCGGGCTGTCGTGTCACAGCCACTTGACCGCACATGCCACCTGCCCGAACTTGGTGCTTTGGATAGCGAACTGGGTGAATTCTGGACGGGCAATGCCTTTTTCATGCCGCGAAATGGGGACAACCTGAGTGCTTATGAGAGAAACCGGCTTTTCCTGAACCGGGGCGAGGAAGAAAGCTTCCTGGACGGATCCTTTGCATCGGGTGCGGATATCGACAGTGACTCCCGTTCGGTGGTTGCTGCGGATTTCAACAGGGATGGCCGTATCGACCTGCTCGTTGGATCGGTCGGGGGAGGTTCGCTACGGTTATTTCTCAACCGGTATGAATCCGCTGCCGCGCGTGTTCTCATTCAGTTCCAGACTGCAGATGGAAAGGTGCTGGAGAGCGGTTGCCGGGTGATGCTCAAGACGAAACAGGGGAACATCGTCAGGGACCTTTTCATGGTCAATTCGTGCCTCGCCCAGACTCCGGGTGAACTCCTCGTGGGGGTGGGAGATGTCGGGGCGGTGGAGGAATGTTCTATACGCTGGCCGGATGGGGAGCTGGAGGTTTTCAAGGATCTCCCGGTCAACGGTCGCTGGCTCATCAAACGCGGTGCCGAGGAGATCCAGTTCACTCCAGTACCGGGGTGGTATGTGCATGCAGAAGAGGCTGCTGGTAACTAGTCGTTCGTTGTTGCCGGTCGGCCTGCACCACGTGAATAGGATGATCGGAGACCCTCCTGTCGGCCACAAAAACGGGCTCGAAAGGAGACGGGACGTGATCGGAAATGGCGAAGGCCTTGGGGACGGCCGGGGTATTTTCCAGGGAACCGAATTCTCGCATCACATCGCTGCAGCCGTCATTGATAAAGAAGACGAAGAACAGGATGACAGCGATAATCCCCAGGCAGCCCCAGGCCCCCTGTTTCTGGTCCTGGGATGGATGCCGCTTGTGGATCGTGAGGTCGCCGTCTTCGCTCTGGGCTCCTACCAGGGCGGCATATTTCTCCAGCGGAATGGAAGAGAGCATGCGGAGCAGGCTCTTGTAGACCCGGAACTTGTAAACCGGGTTACCACGAGCGCCGGTGACGGGGTAGAACTCGCCGATGCTGGGAAAACGCAATCGCCTGGTCCCGAGCGAAAACAAGGTGGTCAACAGCGTCATCAGTTCCAGGACCAGCTTGTAACTGGTGGCCAGGTCGAGGTCATTTTCTTCCGACACCTGGATAGCCACCGTGGCCGAACCATGCCGGTCATCGTGAGGGATGGATCCGGTTGCCTGATAATCCGCTACCCAGTCATCACGCTGCTTATGCATGTTTGTGATTCGTTTGGCAGCGGCAGAAAGAGTCCCGATGTCGACCTGCTGCAGGGTCACGCCGATGCTCCCCCCGGTGCGGCGGAAGAGGCTGAAGCGGCCGATGAAAGGGACGCTGACATGGAGCTGTCCGTCCATGAAGCGGGCCGCCGAGAGATAATGGGACCAGAAAGAGGTGGTCGCTCGATCAACCACGTCCGGATCGATGTCCAGCTTGTATCCGATAAACTCGGACAGGGACCGGGCGGAAAGGGGCGTGGTACCGTTGGTCTGCTCTAAAAGCTTGGAATTGACCGTGAGCGCCTCATCGTCCACGTCGGCGGGAGGGGAATCGACAGGTGGCGTGGACGGAACGGCGTCAGGCCGCGGAACATGAAGGTTCTCGGTCAGGTCGATCACACTGGAGTCGGAGGGTGCGATGGAAGGAGTGGGCGAGGCAGGGGGAGAATCATCCTCATCGGCGGCGGCCGTGTCGGTGGGAGGGGGTGGATTTTGTTTCGCTGCCGGAGGATCCGTGTCGTCCGGCGAGGGCTCGGAGGGCGGGTCAACAGGGTAGTCGGGCACCGGTGTATCTTCCGGTAGATCGGATTCCCGTGATGCCGCAACGTCCGCGGTGGGCGAGGGAGGGGCGTCGACGGGTTGCTCCTGATCCACCCCCTGATGGGGAACATCGAGCGCGAAAAGGGCCAGGAATGCTTCGGATACAGAATTCCATTTGGTCACGATGAGCGTGACAGACAACGGGGTGGCGTGAGCGGCGCTGGCAAGCTGGTCATTGGAAGCCGAGGGCATTTGCAGGGAGACAAGGTGGCTGGTGTCCTTGATCGCCGCCAGTACCGTCAGTCCCCCACGAAACCGGTCGTCGCTGGTATACCCATAGGTCCGTTCGGCAGAATGAAAGACCAGGTCCACGCGGAAAGGCTGGTTCTTTATTTTCCGAAGGATCTGGTCACGGCGGCTACTGTAGCGTTCCGTGGACACAAACTCGTCAAGGGCCGTAATCAGGGATTCGCCGGGGAAGGCACATCCATCGCCAGTGAGTTGGTATTCGTGTTCGGCCATGAGTAAAGCAAGGCGGGGCTAACGAATGGGGATCACGTTCGCCGTCCCGGCTCCTCCCGGCAAGAACCTGGAAAGAGGGGAATGATGGATCGTATTTATCCAGCATAATTACGAAGAATCGACACGCCAGCGGAAAAAGGGAGACCGACTTTAAATTTCCTCGTCGATGCCCGGGTTGGTGATTTCGCCAATCTTATCGATTTCAATGGTGATCGTGTCCCCATCGGCGAGGAAAACCGGTGGAACTCTGGCCCCTCCTATTCCGTGCGGGGTTCCTGTCAGGATCACCGTTCCGGGCCGCAGGGTGGTGCTGCCACTCAGGAACGAGATCAGTTGCGGAACGTCGAAAATCATGTCGTTCGTATTCCAGTCCTGCATGACGGTCCCGTTCAGAACGGTTCGGATCTGGAGTGAGTTGGGGTCCGGTATCTCATCGGCTGTTACCAGGCAGGGGCCAAGTGGGCAAAACGTATCAAACGTCTTTCCCCGGCACCACTGGCTGCCTCCGTACTTCATTTGCCAGTCGCGGGCACTGACATCGTTGGCACAAGTGTATCCAAGCACATGCTCCAGCGCCCTGCCTGGAGTGACATTCTTGCATTCGCTCCCGATCACGACGGCCAGTTCGCACTCGAAGTCCACCGCGTCACTCTTCAGGTGGCGGGGAAGGATGATGGGATCGCCCGGATTCTGGATGGAACTGCTGGTCTTCATGAAAAGAATGGGATGTTCCGGGATATCCGCACCCCCTTCCTCCGCATGGCGCCGGTAGTTCAGGCCAATGCAGAGGATATCCATGGGCTGGACCGGCGCCAGGAGCTTCTGCAGGTCGGCCGGTTCGCCGCTGTCCTGGTGCTCACCGAGGAGGCACCCATCGAGGCGGGTGGCCCCACCCTCATGCTGGACACCATGGTGGGATGTGCCGTCGGAATCGAGGTAACGGATGATCTTCATGGGGAATGGGTCTCTCTAGTAGAGTGTCATGGCAAGTCGTCGGCGGTAGGTGGATACCAGTTCGGCATCGTCCGGCAGAACTTTGAAGATATTGAGCATCAACTGGTGAGCCTGCGTGCCGGTCTGTTGCCGGTCCTGTTCGATTAATGAGAGTGCGATGTCCATGGATTCCGCATGTTCTCCCTCGGCGGCAAGGGCTTCGGCCAGTGCGAGCTGAAGCGGGAAATCACCAGGCGCATCCGCAACCGCCGTACGCGCCTCCGCAAGGTCTGTCACTTCCTCCTGTAACAGGAGAGAGGCCTTGACCTGCTCCGCTTCCGGTTCGAGGAACCCCCGCTCTTCGAGTTGCCCGATGATCTGGCCGGCAGTCTCGGAATCCCCTTTCGATGCCAGGAGTCGCGCGAGCCCGATATTGGCATGGGGCGAATCCGGATCGTCCTCGAGTATCTCGCGATACTGGCGTTCGGCGGACGTGGCATCCGTCTGTTCGAGGGCCTTGAGCATGACCAGGTGTTTGTGCCGGAGGAGGGTGGTAAACCATTCGCGAATCGTTTCCTCGGGAACCAGGCCCTGGAAGGTGTCCGCAACCTGGCCGTCGATCATGGCAAAAACTGCCGGAACAGCCTGGACCTGGAAATTCGCGGCCGTTTGCGGTGCCTGCTCGACATTCACCATGACCAGAACCACCTTGCCTTCAAATTCATCAACCACCTCCTGCAGGACAGGAGCCAGTAGGCGACATGGCTGGCAGGTGTCCGACCAGAAATCCACGACCACGAGATCGGTGCGGGACCGGTCAATGGCGTCCACTTCAAATGTCTCGTCGTTTGACTCGATGGTCCAGGCGGAGGTTGGCAGATCATTCATGGCGTCACAGGTGGGATGGGTGGGAAAGCACACGTGCAAGCAGTTAGTGTATATCCTGCGAAAGCCGGGTGCAGCAGGGGTTAATCCTCGGATGGTGGACGGCCAAAATATAATTCCACTTGCGACTGTGGTTGTGCGGGAGTCAGCATGCAGAACAGGTAGGTGCAGACACCGGACATGACAAACCCATAAACGAAGGGGTGCAGCGGAAGGATCGAGTCCAGTGGCCGGTATTCATTGAAAAGTACGAAGCAGCCGGCTCCCCCCAGCAGTCCAGCCAGGACACCGGCGCTGGTTGCTCGTCGCCAAAAAAGCGTGACAATACTCGGCCAGAAAAGGGATGCCGCAGCCCCGCCCGCGTAATAGATAATCAGGGGCTGGAGGAATGGCGGCTTGGTCAGGGCCATGCCAAAGGCGACGATTCCGATGCCCCCGGTGACGCCATAACTTAAACGGCGGGTTGTGAGTGGGCTCAGTTGTGTCCGGCGGTTCTTTTGCACGAGATCACGCACGATCGACGCGCTGACCACGAGGAGCCCGGAGTCAACGGTCGACATCACCGCGGCAAACGGGGCGGCAATAATGAGTCCTGCAAGCCACCAGGGCGCCACGTGCTTGGCAAGTTCCGGGATCGCCTGGTCCGCCTCGTGAGGCTGGAGCCCGAGATCGATTCGGGTGGCGCAATTCATGGCAATCAGGCTGCTGACGTACATCAAAAAGAGATAGGGGGCGAGCAGACAGAGGGCCCGGCGCAGGGCGCGGGTGTCCTTGAACGCCAGCATCCGAGGAACCGTGGTCGGCATCATCATCGCCGCCAGGGAACGGAGCATGAAGAATGAAATGCCGAGCGACCAGGGTAACCAGGAAAGGTCTTCTGTGGGACCTTCATCAGCGCCGGAAATGGACGTGCTGGTGCCGGCATGGCGCTGGAGTTCCTGAATATTATTGGGGACCTTCAGGGGCCCGGGGCCATAAAGATAGGCATGCTTCGGCTGCTCCTGGCGCGGAATATGTCGCGCCTCCGCCACCGGGTCAATTCGCTGGCTCAAGGCGTGAGTTGCTTGCGTCATCCCTCCCGCTTTGGAAATGGCGAAGGGCACGAGCAGCACGATACCGACGATCATCACGATGCCCTGGAGAGTGTCCGTCCAGGCGACAGCGCGAAATCCACCATAGGTGGTATATGCCACCACGCAAACGGAGAAAAAGACGAGGCCCTTGACATAACTCATTCCAAGCATGTTCTCGAGAATGGTGGCACCGGCAACAAACTGGGCGAGCAGGTAGACAGATGTCATGAACACGATAAGAACCGGGTAGACGATCCCGATCGTGCGACTCTGGAAACGATCCCGCAGGATATCAACGAGGGTCAGGGCGCCGGTCTGACGAGCCAGTCGATTGATTCGTTTTCCGATCACCCCCAGCCCGATGATGGCGGCCACGCAGGACCCGCTGACCCAGAGGGCCATGGACCACCCATAGGAAAACACCCGAGAGGGGTAACCAAGAAATGATCCGCCGCTTGCCATCGTGGCTACCCATGACATGGCGAGCACCCAGGCGCCGAAACTCCTGCTGCCGACATAGTATTCATCCTCAAAGGAATGGTCGTTTTTCAGGTGGCGATGGGAAAGCCAGGCAATCAAAAAGACGGCCACAAGGTAACCGAAAAACGGAACAAGCACGGCACCCCGGCTAAATTCTGTTATCTCCGCGAGCATCATGGGGCCTCACCGATCTCTCCCGCCCCGGTGCCGTTTTCGCCATCGGGGCTGGAAAGGTGGTCTTCGAATCCCGGCATCGGCTGGAGCGGTTCGTCATCTTTCAGAATCAAGGCGGCGAAAAACCACGTCACAAGAATTAATACCAGCCAGGGGACGAGAAGGCCCCATACCACCCAGGATGGGATGCCCAGGACAAGGGCCGGTACATCGGGGCGTTCCGCGGGCGGGATATAACCAAATTGTCGAATCCAGTAGCCACAAAACACGAGGGCGGAAACCCATGTCACGGCAACGAAACGGGCTTCCTTGATGCATTGCCTGGCATGCCGGTACTGGCTCGAAAGGAAGGATGGGCGCGGGTCACTCGTTGCCATGGCCGCCTTCTTTCCTCGCCGTGAAGGAAGCGTCCTCGCCAGGGACCGGTGAATTGACAAAGGTGCCGCGTCGGAGAATGGCATCCCGCCCGCCGTAACGGGTAATTAAATCTTTTTGATCCTGTTTCGCGAGCCCGTCCACCGCCTCGGGATCCAGGATGGCCCGCAGCTCGCCCTTCATATCCTCGACGAGTTCGGCGAATCCAGGGCCGTCCGCGAGGTTGTTGAGCTCCTGGGGATCCGATTCAAGGTCGAACAGCTGGTCGGGGGCCCCGACGTAATAAATGTACTTGTGGGCGCCGCGTCGCACCATGTAACTTGCCCCCCTGGATCCGACCGCGTGATATTCGCTGAAAGCAAGCCGGTCCAGCTTCTCACCGGCTGCAAGGGGCCAGAGCGAATCTCCAGGAAGGTCTCGCTCGAACTCCCGAAGAGGCTCGCCGACCGCTTCAAGAATGGTGGGGTAGGAATCGACCAGGGTGACCAGGTCATTCCGCGTTTCCCCTTGGGGGACGTCTTTCCCAGCCATGATCAGGGGGACGGCGACGGATTCCTCGTACATCGTAAACTTTCCCCAGAGCCCGCGGCGGCCCATGCTCTCACCATGGTCACTGGTGTAAATAATGCGAGTCTCCTGGTCGAGTCCCGTGGCGGCAAGAGTTTCAAGTAACCTCCCGATCTGCAGATCGAGGTACGTACAGGCCCCGTAATAAGCGGCTGTGACCCGTCGTATCTCTTCCTCCGTGAAAGGCTCGTCATACTGCATCGTCTCACGGATGTCCTGCAGCGCCGGGTGCATCGGGCGATCGTCTACGGCCCCCTGGACGGGCAGCGGTATGTCGTCGAGTGGGTAAAGGTCATACAACTCCTGGGGCGCAATAAAAGGCGGATGGGGGCACACAAAAGAGGCAAACAGAACCCATGGCTTGTCTCCTTTTTCACCCCGTGCTGCTTCTTCGAGCCACTGGCAACATCGGTCTCCAATCTCGGCATCATAATCCAGGTACGTGGAACTGCCCGGCCCTGCAGTGGATATTCCAGATCGACTGCCACTTCGGACGGGAATCTCGTCTCGCAGTGCACCCATCAAGTCCCCAACTCCGTCCACCACATTCAGAGGAAGAATCTTTTCAGAAAAACCGTCCTTGTCCTCGTGGGAACGATAATGGAGTTTTCCAATGGAATCGACCTGGTGTCCGGCATCGATGAGGCGATGCCCCCAGCCCTTCACGGCCCCATCGTAGGGAAAGGCATTGTCCCAGTAACGGATTGCATGAACATACTGGCCGGTCGCCAGCGAAGCGCGGGCGGGTACACAGATGGGGCAATTTGTGTAGGCCGATTGAAAACGTACGCCCCCCTCGGCAAGCCTGTCCAGGTTCGGTGTTTTGACCAGGGGGTGGCCATAACAGCCAAGTGAATCGCGGTTATGTTCATCCGATAAGATGTAGAGAAGATTAGCGGGTTTCATCGAACGCCCCGTTCGTATTATCAGGAATGCGGGTGGCCGATATGCTAGATGCACAGGTCAACGACAACCTGACCACAAATGTAATCGTCGGAGACTGGGAAACAAGGGACGGAGGGAAGGGGGAGGAGGCGGCACCATGCGTATTGAACAGGTCGATGCAATTCAGCCGGCGACACCAGGGTCGCCGGATGACTGGCGTACGACGCTCGGGCAGATCGCCGTGCGGGTGATCACGGAAGATGGCCTGGAGGGGATCGGGGTCGGTGGAGGGGGAGCCGCCGGCATTCATATTGTGAAAACAGTCCTTGCCGAAATCCTGGTCGGCTGCACGTTTGACCATCCGGCCGAACTTCACGCCGAAATGTGCCGGCACACGGTATTTTACGGGCGCAAGGGTGTGGTGGTGATGGCAGTCAGTGGCGTGGACCTGGCGCTGTGGGACCTGTTTGGGAAGAAGCACGCGGTCCCGGTGGCCCGCATGCTCGATGAGAATGTGGATATGGATGCCGCTCTTCCGACGTACGCAACCGTGTGGGATGAGAAACAGGCAGACGAGGCCATCGGTCAGGGGGCAGCCGCGGTGAAATTGCATGTAGAGCGTTTCGGGTCGCCTCCGGACGTGGATGGTATCTGCCAGCTGGTCAGGCGGACTCGTGAGGCGCTCGGTGCGGGCAAGGAAATCATGATGGACGCCTTTGGCAACTGGGACGTGGCGTCGACCCTGGAGGTTGCTCGGGCGATCGAGGAGTTCGGAGTGGAATGGATTGAAGAACCGGTTCCGCCCGACGACGCCAGGTCCTACCGCGCACTGATGCAACAGTCACCGGTCCCGATCGCCGGCGGAGAACACGAGTACCTCGAGGAAGGTTTTCGTCGCGTGGTATCGGAAGGACTCCACTCGGTCCTCCAGCCGGATATCAACTGGTGTGGGGGAATGACCACCCTCGTCGAGATCTACCGCATGGCATCCGAAGCAGGTCTTCGGGTTTGTCCCCACAGGGGTTCCGAGCCATTTGCGCTCCATGCGATTGCCGCCCTCGACCCGCGCCCGCTTGCAGAATCACCGAGGGAGTGGTTTCGGTGCCTGGACGGGGCGGCGGAAATTTCCGATGGAACGATCCAGCTGCCGGACCGGCCAGGTTTTGGTGTGGCCATCCATCCGGACAGATGGGTGTAATGCCGTTCAGGAAAGGTATTCCCGGAGGTCATTTTCCCGGTTCACGGAAATGGACCAGGAAAAATCACCGGGGCTTCCCGTTTTTCGAAAAAACTTGCTCGTCGCAAGAAAGGTGATGAGCGACTGGCCCGGTTTACCAAACTCGGCGGAGTACATTTCACACAGGTCAACCTGGCGGCGTTCTTTTCGCCGGAGCTTGGAATAGACCCATTGCGTCTTTTCACGTGGGCCCTGCGGAGGCCCGGGCGTCGAGGGAGTGCCACCGGACGGGGCAGTGGTGCCGGGGCGGCGCAGAAGGGCCCGCAGGGCGGGTGGGCTGATGGAATCGGCGATCTCATTGAACTGGTGCCGGGCATCGGCGATCGCCTCTCGCTTGGAATGCAATTTCTCCTGGGCGTGGTGCAATTTCTCACAGAGCGCGGTGATCTCGTTGTGGGTCTTCTGCTGGGAGGCCTCAAGGCGGGCGATTTCCGCTTGCTGGTGTTTCAGGTCCGCAAGCAGGCCGGGATCAATCTCGAAGGTGGGCATGATGCATGGTCCAATGGAGGGTGTTATTTACGTGTCGTAAAAGACAGGGTATCCGAATGAGGGCTGCTTCACCATCGTGTTGATCAGGACTTCCTCTCGCCGCTGATCGCCTGGCAAATATCGTCCAGAAAACGGGCGGCGGGGGCGCCGTCCACAATCCTGTGATCGAAGGTGAGGCTGAGGTGGCAGACAATGCCAGGAAGAATGGTATCGCCACGGAGCACAGGAGCCGGGGAAATAGCCCCGATCCCCAGGGTTGCACACTGGGGCGGGTTCAGAAGAGGTGTGAAATGCTCGACGCCATACATGCCGAGATTGGAAATCGTGAAAGTCCCCCCCCGGAAATCGTCGGCGGTGAGTGCCCCGGCGCGGGCCCCGGTGGTCAGGTCGTCGCAGATGCTGCCTATCGCCAGCTCATCCAGCGTGTCCGCCCTGGAGATGACGGGGGCCACAAGGCCGTCGTCGGTGTCCACGGCAAAGGCGATATTCACCTCGTCGGGAAGAAAGATCCCCTGGTCGGTCCAGGAACTATTCATGGCCGGGTGCGCGCGTAAGGCGGTCGCGGTGAGCCGGATCACCTGTGTTGTGTAGGAACTTCCGTGGGCGGAACGGTGGGCGACCAGCGCCGCGGCGTCAATGCGACGGAACAGGGTGACGGCAGGAACCGTGGGCGCGGCCTCGGCAAGACGCCGAGCAATGACCTTGCGCACGGGAGAGAGGCCCTGGAGACGTCCCGGTTGCTGGATGTCCTTGGAGTGGTCGGGGCGGGACGCGGAGAGAATGTCCGAGGCGCGGATCCGGCCGTCCCGGCCCGAACCTGGGACCGTGGTCCAGTCAACCTGGAGTTCACCGGCGAGACGCCGGGCGCGGGGTGTAATGGCAATGCGGCCGGGAGTGGTGGAGCTGGCTGAAGAATGTGCTGTGGGGAGGGTGGCGGCCGGGGGTGCCTGGGCGGTGGGCAGTGGCGAGGGCGCTGCATAACCGGCTTCTTCAAAAGGAGGTGTTTCATCCTTTTCAACGAGGAAACCGAGTAACTGGCCGACCAGGACGGTGTCCCCGCTGCGGGGGCCGTCGGGAAGGATCCGAAGGATCCCGCTATCAAGCGATTCGATATCCTGCGTGGCCTTTTCTCCCTCGAGGATGAACAAGGGCTCCCCGCGCGTGACGTGGTCACCCTCCTGCTTGATCCAGTCGCCGAGGATGCCTTCCTCCATGGACCAGCCGAGTCGCGGAACGAGTACTTCATGGGCCATGGTACCACCTCCGCTATTCAGCAATCATTCCATGGATCGCCGTTCGGACATCGTCGGCGTTCGGGACAACTCCACTTTCCAGAGTGGGACTATAGGGGGTGGGAGCGAAACACCCATTCAGCCGGCGGATGGGAGCATCCAGGTCGTTGAAACCGGCGTCCGCGACAGCCGCGGCAATCTCCGCACCGATACCGCATGGTCCGTAAGCCTCATCAATGATAAGCAGGCGGCCCGTGCGGGCCACCGACGTGAGAATCGTGTCGGTGTCAAGCGGGGATACGGTTCGGGGGTCGACCACTTCGACGGAGATTCCCTCGGAGGCAAGGTCGTCGGTGAGGGAGAGAACCAGGTGGACCATGCGTGTAATCGCCACAACGGTGATGTCGTCACCATGGCGAACGATGGCGGCACGGCCAAAGGGGATTTCATAATCCCCTTCCGGTACCGGGCCCCGGGCCGTTAACAATTCGCGATGTTCGAGCATGATGACCGGGTCGTTCGAGCGAAGGGCGCGTTTCATGAGGCCCTTGGCATCATAGGGTGTGGCAGGGATGATCACGCGCAACCCGGGAACCTGGCTGTACATCGGGTAATAATTTCCAGAATGATGCGTGGCGGCGGAATGTCCAATGCCGATGCAGCCGCGAAGCAGGATGGGCATGGTGATCCGTCCGCTGCTCATGTATTGCATCTTGGCAATCTGGTTGATCAGTTCTCCCACGGCGTCGAGGACAAAATCCGCGAACATGAAGTCAATCACGGGGCGACTGCCGGTCATGGCGGCACCCCCCCCCAGGCCAACAAAGCCCCTTTCGGATATCGGGGTATCGCAGAGCCGTGTCTCACCGTGAATATCATAGAGGCCGGTCGTGGTATTGAAATTGCCGCCCCGCGCGCCGATGCCCTCGCCCATCACGAAGATCGTGGGATCCTCCTCCATCATTTCAGCAAGCGCTTCGTGTGTTGCTTCCATGTAAGTCAATTCGCGACATTCCTGGCCGGAAAATCCATTCTCGAAGGGTTCTTCGGTGATGGACACCGGACTCGATGTGAGGCAATAGGTGTGGTCCGTTACATCGGCCGGATCCGGCCATTCACCCTGCTCGGCCTCCGCGTGGGCTTCTTGAACCAGGGCAGCGACCTCCTGGTCGATGGTATCCAGTTCGGAATCGATGCCAGGGTAAAGATCCTCCGCGGCAAGGCGCAGCCGTTGGATCGGGCATTTTTCTTTCCACCCTGCCACGTCTTCCCTTGTTCGATATGTGAAATCAACCATCCCCTCGGCGTGGGCACGGGTCCGGTAGGTCTTGCATTCAATTAACGTCGGGCCACCCCCGGATCGTGCGCGGTCCACGGCTTCACCGGCCACCTGGTGGATCAGGAGCGCGTCGTTTCCGTCGAGCTCGTGACTCGGCATGCCGTAAGCGGGCCCTCGATTTCCTACCGAGGGATTGCCGCTGGAATAGGAAAATGGAACCTCGGTGGCAAACTGATTGTTTTCACAGACGAAAAGGACCGGCAAATCCCAGATGCTTGCCAGGTTCAAGCCCTCGTGAAAGGCACCATTGTTCACCGCGCCATCGCCGAAAAAAGCAACGGCGACGGAATCCGCCCCCAGTAACTTGAACGTGTATCCGGCGCCGGCAGCCTGGAGGATACAGGGGCCCACAATGCCACTCGTCCCCATCAAGCCGACTTCCGGAGCGAACAGGTGCATGCTTCCGCCACGTCCCCGGGAAATGCCCGTGGCGCGTCCGTAAAGCTCCGCCATCAACTGCGTTGGTGTGACCCCCTTCGATAGCGCGTGGCCATGGCCGCGGTGGGTACTAAAGACGACATCCTCTGCTCGCAGGTGGGAACAGACCGCGGGGGCAATCGCCTCTTCTCCGACGTAGGTATGGCAGGCACCATGGACCAGCCCTCGCTGGTGGGAGCGGGCGAGTTCTTCCTCGGTGTGACGGATCGTGATCATTGTCCGGTAAAGCTGGAGCAATGTATCGCGATCAACGGAGGTGGATGGAGTCATGGTATTGGGCCGACAGGGCAGGTGGGGTTCAGGTACCGTGGTGGTCAGTTATTGCTTGGTGGTGGAAGGGACTCATTATCACCGACGGCAAGCGCGGTGTCGTGATCATCGGGAAGTTTTTTCACGGAAGGGGCGATAAATAACCACCACAAGATTCCCCATATCAGGAAGAAGAAAAAGTAGCACAGCGTGATCGGCTCCCGGATGGTAACCAATGCCGCCAGGCCGAGATAGAACACGGCACACATCGTGACGCCAAGGATGTTGTACCAGCGTGGGCGAAGCTCCCGTGGAAGGAGTCGAAGATTGGTGTAAAGCAGGAGCAGGGCAGTCGCACCCAGGCCAATATTATTTGCATTGGCAACGACAATTACCATGTCATAGGCACTGGAAAAATAAAGGAAGAAGGTGCACATCAGAAACTGCCAGAAAAGGTAGATCACCATGATCCGGTAATATATTGTCCCCACCGCGCCAGCATCCATCTTGTCGCGAATACGGGTCACTCCGGACCAGATCACATCGGTCCACCGGCGGCAGACATCCTCGAGAATGGACATTTGGCTGGGAAGCAATACGAAAAGCCCAACAATGCAGGTGAGTGTCCAAAAAACCATCGGATGGCCGCCGGTTAGGGCAGCCGGAGCGTTTCGCATTCCATCCGCGGTAATCAATGCCTGTGCCCAGTCCAGGCGTTCCGGATCGTTCAGTAAATCGGAGTACTGCGCGTATTCAATCGAGAGCAGCCCGGGGAGCGCCATACCCATGAAACAGCCTGGTCCCCAGATCACCACCTGGTCAGTGATGATGTAACGCCACCAGGAACGCCAGCGGAGCCGGTTCTCGGGCGTCAGGGGGAAAACCGTGCCGATATGGCTTAACGTGACCTTGCGGCCACCGACCGCGCTGGGAATTGCACCCACAAGGGAACCCATGCCCCAGCCCTTGTCCCGAACAAAATTACTGTAAGTCGCGTTGCTCATGCCACCGCCTCCGGCGTATCCGGCAAACGCGCCAATCACGGCGATGGTCGCAAAGGTGATGGCGGGAAATGTCCCCTTCTCAGAAAGAGAGGTGAAGATATTTTCAACGTTGTCGCCGTCCCAGTTCTCCCCCACGTCCACCAGACCGTTGTTATTCACGTCCGCCGGGACGGCCACCGGAACGTTTCCAAATTTCAGGAAGCCGCCGAATACTTTCCCCCAGTTCTCCGCGGAAACAAAAAAGATGCCAATGATCAGGCAGAAACCGAGAACGACGAAGACCTTCGTGGTCATGATTTTTTCGATCGTGTTGTATATCTTCCCGCCGACGAGAATCGGAAGAGCAACGACCAGAAGGAATAAGTAGGAGAGTGCATAGAGCAGGACCTGGTGTTCCGCCGTGGGAACGTCGCCAATAAAGACGCCCACCAGGACCGCAGCGGCTGTGGTCGATAGTGCGGGAATAAAGGCGCCGATACTGAGCAGGGCGAATATCCCAATCCAGAACTGCGGGCCGGGTTTATGTCGCATGAAACCGGTGAAGACCGGTTCGCCGGTATAGAGGGCATAGCGGCCGCATTCCATGTTATAGAAAACCTGGCCAAGGATGGCGATCGTGGCGATCCACATCAGGTCGCCGCCATATCGAGCGGTAATTTCCGGGCCAAGTAACCATTCACCGCCCGCTATCTGGACACCGCACATGACAATGCCGGGGCCAATAAAACGCGTCCAGTTGCTCCAGGTAAGAGGGCGGGGTTCCGGGAGATCCGCCATGGACCATGTTGGCAGACAGGTGCGTGGTAGATCGGCTGGGTGGGGGGAATGAGCCATCCGCGAATGCACATCAGGGGTAAGGAGAAGATCCGAATGAATTATACAGATAGGCCGGCGCCATGAGCATCCCGTGGGCAGATTTCATCGCTGGGAATCGCCACAAGCGCGGAGGGCTGGTAGGATGGATTCACAGAACGAAGGGCCCGGGGGGCAAACGCGGGCGGATCACCGGCAACGAGAGGGAATGGAGACTATGGCGGCCCAGGCACCGTGGCAGGAAGAGGCCGAAGAAGTACCGGTCAAAACGTGGATGACGTCGAAATGGCGACGAATCATGCTGATCGTGATTGCCCTGGACCTTATCCCGGTCATCTATGGCGCCATCATTCTCTTCAGGGCGGCTGACAAGGCACGTGGTTTTGGCAACCTGCTGGAATATGGCAACCCGGCGTTATGGATCACCGGGGCGGTAATCGCCGGGCATGCCATTTTATTCATCGGAGCGGTGGGGTTGCTGATGAATGTCGAGTGGGGCACGGAATCGGTCAAGATTGGAACGGGAATTGTTTTTGTTTTCCAGTGCCTGGCAATCGCCATTGCCGCAGCGTCGTGGATAGGGGACATGTTCGCAGTCGGCCAGGGAAGGTATTACGACGCAAACGGCGAACCGATGATGATGACCGGGCCGGTGATCACAACTATTTCGCTGACCCGCTTTCTCAATCCGCGAATATTCGCGACCACGTGGCTGTCGATCGCGCAGATGATCACCCTCATGGTCGGGATTGAAAAAGAGAAAAAGGATCTCCGGCCGCTTCCCAACGCGAAAGGAAAGGAAGAATCGGAGATCACGGACGGTCATGCAAGTGGTTATCTCGCTCTTTACTCTGCACGCGAGGCAAAGTCATCGGTTCCCTTCATGCTGGACTTTTTCTGTGCCCTTGTCTACATGATGTGTGGATGGTGGTACTGCTATCACAAGGGAGTCGTACTTACGGCGAAAGGGGACGGAGAACGCGGTGTGATTTACATGCGGGTTGCCCTTTTTCTTGGGCCCGTGTGCTTCTTGATCCTGTTGCTTGTTCTCTGGATTTTCGTCTTGTGATACGCGTTCACGCGCTCCTCATGAACAGAGGCGCTGGGATAATTATTTAAGGAGACTTCGGCATGTGTATTCCGGGATGCCTGGAGCGGGTGCAAAAAGAACTGACGCGGAGGCAGGTCCTGACCGGCGCCGCGGCGATCACGGGGCTGGCCCTGGCGGGCCGTGAAATACCGGCGGGCGAAAAGCGAATCCGTCATCGATCGCGGTCTTTTCAGCGCGTGGTGGACTTGACTCACCCCTATTCAGAAAAGTTTCCGCACTGGCGGGGGGATGGGTCTGTTGTTCAGCGGACGGTCATGAGCAGCACGGACGAGGGAGAAGACTGGAATGTCTATCAATGGTTGCTCGACGAACATGCCGGGACACATATCGATGCACCGTTTCACAGGAATGCCGACGGCATCACGGTGGACCAGATTCCAGCGGAGGACCTGGTGCTTCCGCTGGCCATCGTCGATATTCGTTCACGGGCGTCCGGGGATGATGACGCGGAGGTCACGAGGGAGGACCTCAAGGCCTGGGAAAAAAAATACGGCAAAATTCCGGACGACTGCTGTGTGGCCATGAATAGCGGATGGGACAAGCATGTCTGGAGTGACAAATTCATCAATTTAGATGATAACCAGGTGCGGCATTTTCCGGGCTTCCATATCGAGGCGGCGCTGTATCTTCTGGAGGAGTGCAATGTGCAGGCCCTGGCCGTGGACACGCCCAGCCTGGACCAGGGCCGCACAGAGGATTACCCCGTCCACGTGGCCTGGCTTGGTTCGAATCGCTGGGGGCTGGAGAACGTGGCGAATCTCTCCCGGGTCCCCGCATGGGGTTCAACGATCGTGGTCGGAGCGCCGAGAATCGTGGGCGCGAGCGGTGGCCACAGCCGGACATTTGCACTGGTGTAAACGAAATGGCACCCGGCTAGTAATTCGTGCGGATTCGCTTGTACCATTCCGGCACCGGGCGGGTTCTCTGCGGTGCGGCTGGCGATGCTGCACCCTGGCGTCCGGAAGCGGGGTATCCCGGCGTATAAATTCGACGAGTCTGGCCGTTGTGATAATTGAAAGTATCCACCGGGCCGATGCGGGAAAAGAAAGGGTTCACCGAGATTCTCACATTCCGCAGGTCAGGTGAAACAACGGCACCGGCTGTCATGGTGGCCCCCTCGGGAAGCCA
>CAYYZW010000036.1:0-5785 GCA_964476375.1 uncultured Pirellulaceae bacterium | reverse complement strand
CCATCCTCCAGTGCCGCGATCAGGGCCGGCTCCGCCTGGTACATCTGCACGAATAGCTGTCGACTCGGCCCATCCACGCCGACTCGCGCCGCAAAACGCTCCCAGCCGGGGACACTGCGAAGTACCTCGATACCCGGCAGCTCTCCCGGTTCACTGCCCAGGAGTCGTTGCTGGAAGGCAGCAGCCATGACCTCGGCAAGCACGCGTCGGCAACTGCGACGAACCTGGGGATCCTCATCCTCAAGGCCCTTCATGAGTGCCTCCCTGGCTCCCGTGCCGACAGCCCGCAACCTGTCCTCTGCGTCCTGCCGAAGCCCGTACTGCGGGTTACCAAGTTGCTGCACGAGCGGGGCAAGGTCGACAGGTGCGTCTGCCCGGGCCTGTCGAACCGGGCAGGGAGAGAGAAACAAACCTGCCAGCATGACTGCCACGGCAGCCCGCACCATCACAGAACGGACCATCGATCCATCTGTCATGCCAGGATCTCCTCGTGCACATCCCCGGACACATCGGTGAGGCGAAATTCACGGCCGGCGTAATGATAGGTCAGTTCCTCATGATTTATGCCGACAAGGTGCAGAAGCGTGGCATGCAGGTCATGCACATCCATCTTGTTCTCCACGGCAAAGTAACCGTATTCATCGGTTGCCCCATAACGAAATCCTGGCTTGACGCCTCCCCCGGCCATCCAGACCGTGAAGCCTTCCGGGTTATGGTCACGACCATTGCTTCCCTGCACGGTCGGAGTCCTGCCGAACTCGCCACTCCACATGACCAGCGTATCTTTCAAGAGCCCACGTTGTTTCAGGTCTATCAGCAAACCGGCAATCGGCTTGTCGACCTCCAGGGCATTCTTCTCATGACCGGCCTTGAGGTCACTATGTTGATCCCACTGCACCTTGGAATCACTATGTGTGACCTGGATGAAGCGAACCCCTCGTTCCGCAAAACGACGTGCCAGCAGGCACTGGCGACCAAAATCCTCCGTCATTTTTTCGTCCAGGCCGTAAAGTGAACGAGTCTCGACAGATTCGTCAGAGATATCTTCCACCGCCGGCATCGCGGCCTGCATCCGGAAGGCAAGCTCAAAGCTATTAATGCGGGCTTCCAGCTCTTCTGCAGGGCCGGTTAACTGAAGGTGGTCCTTGTTCATCCTGGAGAGCAGATCCAGCTGGACTCGCTGCTGGTCCCGCCGCAACCAGCGGTTAGTCGTGTATTTCACCCTGGCCTGGGTCGAGGGAAGGCTGGCAACTCCCAGCGGCGTACCCTGGTAATGAGCCGGCAGGAAAGCGGAACCCCAGTTTTTCACTCCCCCGTGGGCCAGTGTTGGGCAGATCGTGATGAAACCGGGAAGGTTCTGGTTTTCCGTCCCCAGGCCGTAGTTAATCCAGGCTCCCATACTGGGCCGAACAAAGTTGTCGCTCCCGGTATGCAGTTTCAACAGTGCCCCTCCGTGTGCCGCATTGGTTCCGTGGACGGAGTGCAGGAAACAGATGTCATCCACTCGCTTGGCCAGGTGAGGAAACAGTTCACTCACCAGCATCCCGTCTTCCCCATGCGGTTTGAATTTCCAGGGGGACTTGAGCAGTTTACCGGTATCGGAAAACTGGACACGCGGCTTGTCAAAAGGAAGTTCCTTGCCGTCATCCGCATTCAGCTTGGGCTTGTAATCAAACGTGTCCAGGTGAGACGGGCCCCCTTTCATGAAAAGGAAAATGACCCTCTTGGCACGTGCCGGGAAGTGCGGATCGCGGGGGGCGAGCGGGTGAGCTGGATCGACCGGGGCTGCCCCTGACTGCCTGGCAAGCAGTGCCGTCAGGGCCAGGTGCCCAAAGCCAATAGCGGACTGCTTGAGCATTCGTCTCCGGGGAAGATCTGGCAGCAGGGGATGTTCCGGGGTGTTCTTGTCCATCAGCTGATTTGCCCTTTTAGCGAACATAAACAAACTCATTACTTGCCAGCAGAACCTGGCAGAGGGCCTGCCAGGCCAGTTGCTGCTTCTGCTTCGGGTCATCCTGGTCCGTGCCGGTCACCGGCTGTTCCAGGAACCTCGCCAGGAATTGCTCCGCCCGCTTTGACTCCTCCACGCGTGGCAGCCGTCCGAGCGTGCGCAGGTAAAGCTGCTCCAGCCGGTCCTGCTGCAGCTCGCCGGGAGATCCACGCGGCAGGTCCTCTGCCAGCACGGATTCAGAGAGTGCCTGTGTGACCTGGTGGATCAAGTCGCTGTTCATCATGAAAAGCGCCTGCGGGGCCACAGTCGAAGTGCTGCGGTTCCCGTTGATCATGCTCGCATCGGCATAATCGAACAGCGAGAAGAGGTCAAACAGGTGATTGCGGACCACCGGCAGGTAAACGCTCCGCCGTGTGGAATCATATTTTGTCTTGTCGATCGAGGTGTGATCAAAGAAAAATTCACGGTTCCCCACGTGCAGCATGGAACCTCCCATGTCCAGGTCCAGCAGGCCACTGACGGCCAGCAGGGAATCCCGTACTGCCTCGGCCTCCAGTCGTCGAAGAGGAAATCGCCAGAGCCACTGATTGGCCGGATCAAGCCGGGCCGAGCGACCATCAAAGCGGCTGCTCATGCGGTAAGTACTTGAGAGCATGATCCAGCGATGCACCTGCTTGATGGACCAGCCCCGTTCGACCAGGCCGGTTGCCAGGTGATCAAGCAGGGCAGGATGAGTCGGGGTGGTGCCGAGTTTTCCAAAGTTGTCCGTGGAACGGACAATGCCACGGCCAAAGTGCCAACGCCAGATCCGGTTGGCCATAACCCGGCCGGTAAGCGGGTGTCCTGGATCCGTCAGCCATCGTGCCAGTTCCAGGCGACCACTCTGTTGAGGATCAAACCGGGTGGGTCCGACATGGGAAAGCAACTCCGGCACCCGACGCTGGACAATCTCCCCCAGGCTCAAATGAGATCCACGAACATGCACAGCCAGGTCTGTCACTTCCTGGTCCCTGACGCCCATCGCCGTTGGCAGCGTGGGGAGAGATTCTTCCAGTTGCTTCAGGGCTGCCCGCTGCATCGCCAGTTTTTTCGTCGTCTCTTCCGGGTACTTTTCCTCGGGCTTCTCCGGCAGTTCGGCGTTCGGTCCCAGCTGCGTGCGGAGTTGCTCGTTGGCAGCCGCGGTCGTCTCCTCGATCGCCTTGCGGGCTGCTTCGATCTGCTGCTGGTGCTGATCAAATCGCCCCTGCTCGTCCGGTGCGGCAATCGAGTTCTCGTTCCAGCGGGCAATTGTCTTGAAGGACTCCATCGTCCGGGTACTCTTGAAGATCCCGGCCAGGGCATAGTAGTCCCGGGTTGTCAGCGGATCGAACTTGTGGTCATGGCACCGGGTGCACCCAAGAGTGAGGCCCATCAGGGACCTGCCGATGGTATCGATCTGCTCGTCAATGATATCCATTTCCATCTTGACGACATCCTGCTCGGCAAGCACCTTGGGTCCAAGCGAGAGAAAGCCGGTAGCGATGTTCAACTCCACCCTGCTGGCATGGTCGCCCGCTTCGAGCAGGTCGCCCGCCAGCTGCTCATGGAGGAAACGGTCATAGGGCTTGTCCCTGTTGAAAGCCGCAATCACGTAATCACGGTATCGCCAGGCATTTCCATGGGCGATGTTTTCATCCAGCCCGTTGGAATCGGAATATCTCGCCACGTCCAGCCAGAAACGTCCCCAGCGTTACCCGTACTGGGGCGAGGCAAGCAAGCGTTCCACCAGGCGATGGTAGGCACCCGGTGAATGGTCCGCGACAAATGCTTCTACCTCCTCCGGTCCCGGTGGCAACCCGGTCAGGTCCAGCGTGGCCCGGCGGATCAGTGTCCGTCGGTCTGCCGGCGGGGCCGGCTTGAGCCCCTGCTGCTCGAGTGCCTGGAGCACAAAGAAATCAATAGAAGAAGACGGCCAGCGATGATTCCTGACGGCTGGCAGGGGAGTCGCTTGCGGCGGCTGAAAGGACCAGAAGCGGCGGGCTGATTCCCAGTCAATGTCGCCGCGACGGGGTTCCACGGCCGAACCCTCGTCCGGGTGGGGGGCGCCCTGCTGGACCCACTCGGTTAGATCCGCTATCTCCCGGTCGCTCAACCGCCCGTCCGGGGGCATCTGCAGCTCTTGGTCCTCGTAACCAACAGCATGAATAAGCAGGCTCTCGTCAGGCCGGCCAGGAACCACGGCGGGAGCTGTCGCCCCACCCCGGAGTAGTTCCTGGAGCGAGTCGACTCGCAAATCCGATTCCTGCTTCTCTTCCCCATGACACTCGTAACAGTACTTGACAAGCAGTGGTCGAACACGGGACTCGAAGAAACGAACTCCCTGTTCATCACCATCATCCGCACGCAGTGGAACGGCGAACAGCAGCCCGGCAAACAGCAGGAAGGCAATCGGTTTGAAGCCGGCAGACATGGGAGGGCGTCCCTTCGATTCAATGTTACTCGAGGATGATACTACCGTTATCTTACCGCGCCAGAGGAGCAAGCGGGTACGGTTTAACGTCCAGGAAACCAGGGCTCCCCCCGCCCCCTGTTACCTAGCTTTCAAACAAGCTTGTCTGCTCCGCAATCCAGCGATCCAGTTCTTCCAGGTCGACCGGTGGCAATTCCGACAGGTCCGGTCGTAATCGCATTGCCCCCTTGGTGTAGACATGGGTCGCCTCGTCCTGCCGCTTGTCCGTGTTCCAGTGAAGCAGGATTCGGACACAAAGGTCCAGGCTGCCAGGCACATTGATCTCGTGTGTACAGATCAGGGGCACATCCAACCAACCAAGCTGCCGTGCCGCCAGGGCTGGAAATTCAGCGTTCAAATCCTCGGTACTACTAAAAATCGCACTGGCGACATCATCCGGGGAGATCTCGTTGATGTGGATCATCAGGGCGAGCAGTTGCCGGGTCGCGGTGAGAATATCATCCCGCGAATTCGAATCGGCCGTGGTTGCACCACGAACACCACGACAAGACATGGCGAAAAACCCCTGCGATGAACTCAACAAAACGTCTGGAAACAAGAGAAAGTCATGCACCACACTCTGGTGGACTCATTCTAGCATATGGGAACGGGCGTTCTAAGTCCTGCTTGCCAGGGGAAACGGGCAGAGTGCCAGGTTCGAAGCGACCAGGAGGCAGAGAACCAAAATATTTTTGTGGAGAAAACATGTTTTGAGGCTGTTGACGGTGTTTCGGGTTTCGCTATCATGGTGAGTCTGCCTCATGTTTTTGCGTGGGGACAGTACTGATCTTTGACAATTCATAGTGACCTTTACAACGTCAATCCTTTTTTTGCTGAGATCGTGCAAAAAAAGATTCTGGCTTGGTCGTGAATCGACCCGTGTCGTTTCGCAAATGATCAAGCTGGATTCTCAGGTAAACCTGAATTTGGCTAATTAAACTGTCTCGAAACCAACCTGGTTTTAGGACGGTATGCTTAAACAATTGAAGGGTTTGATCCTGGCTCAGAATGAACGTTGGCGGCGTGGATTAGGCATGCAAGTCGAGCGAGAAGCTCTTGATTGATACGCAAGTTGATTTCTTGAGTGGACAGCGGCGCATGGGAGAGTAACGCGTGGAGACCTACCCCGAGGTACGGAAAAGCGTTGGGAAACTGACGGTAATACCGTATATCATCCCCGGATGAAAGATTTATCGCCCTGGGAGGGCTCCGCGTCCTATTAGCTTGTTGGTGGGGTAATGGCCTACCAAGGCAATGATGGGTAGCGGGTGTGAGAGCATGACCCGTCTCACTGGGACTGAAACACTGCCCAGACACCTACGGGTGGCTGCAGTCGAGAATCTTCG
>CAYYZW010000035.1:0-29247 GCA_964476375.1 uncultured Pirellulaceae bacterium | reverse complement strand
CCGGGTTGGGGAAATCCTGCTTGCCACCAAGGAGATCGAGTATTTTGGGTCGGCCCAGCAGGGGGATCGGGCAACGCGGCAACAACGATTAATTGACCGCCTGCTCTGCCCGCTGGAAGAGGTGTGGCTGGGCGAATCGCTGCAGGGGGAGGTGATTCCCCGGATCAAGAAACTGAGACTGAAGATCGTTCCGGAAATGATCCGGGGAGAAATTCCGGAGGAGGATCACCAGCGTCGCTGGCGACACCTTGCGGATACTTACCTGGCCCAGCAACTCGCTTCCAACCCGCCCGATTACCTGGAGGGTCGTTGCACCCGGGAGAGGATTCTTGAGACGATTGAGCGTTTTGAGGAGAACCTGACCGACCAGGTAACAGTCCATGGGAACCTGGAAGTGATTATCGATGTTGGTGAGCGTATCGAAGTCGGCCCGCAGCGCGATCGGTCTGACGATGGAGACCCTCTGATGGGCCAGCTGGAGGAGGCCCTTTCCGGCATGCTCGAGGAGCTCGAGGAAGCGGAGACAGAGATCTGGCAACCGGGGGGGGGTGGCTAGGCAGATCGCTGCGTGCGGACCACGCGTGGATGCCCTGCCAGGTCCCGTGTGAGCTCGGCAGGGCCAAGTCCATCCGTGGCCTGGATCAAATCAACCAGCGAATCAGAGAGCATCGGGCTCGTCTCCAGCAGCAGCCAGCCTCCCGGTTGTAACTTTTCGAGTGCTGCTGGTAACAGTCGCTGGTAAATCTCCAGGCCACTTGTTCCGGCTACCAGTGCCAGCCGTGGTTCAAACTCCCGTACATCTGTTGCAAGCTGCCCGTACTCGGTCTCGCTCACGTAAGGTGGATTGCTGACAATCATATCCAGTGGAGGGTCGACCATTGCCAGCAGGTCGGATTCGATCAGCTCAACCTGCCCTTCCATCTCGTGCATCCTGACGTTTGAGCGGGCCACTTCCAGGGCAGCGGAGCTGATGTCGACCGCAGCGACCGTGCTTGCCGGGAGTTGCTGGGCGAGACAGATGGCGATATTCCCACAGCCGGTTCCCACGTCGGCAATCCGCAACCTGGAGTTCCTGCCTTGCTCGCCAAGCACGTCCAACGCGGCGATCACGATGAACTCGGTTTCTGGACGAGGGATCAGGACGTCGGGGGTGACCTGGAACTGGCGGGAATAGAATTCCCGCCGACCCACCAGGTAAGCGACCGGGCAGCCATCGACACGCTTGCGGACAAGCTGGCGAAACTGGTCCCGGATCCCCTGCCCCGGTTCCTCGTCAAACCGCGTGTAGAGGTCGATCCTCTGGCAGCCGAGGGATGTCGACAGCAGGACCTCCGCATCCAGCCGGGCCGATTCGGATCCTCCCTCGGCAAGGAAACTGGTCGTCCAGGACAAGAGACGCCCGACGGTCCATTTTTCACTCTCGCTCACGTTGACATTCCATCCTTGGGGATGCGGGTTGGTCAGTCAAATCCGCCCATCGAGTTGCGCAGTTCTTCCCTGTCATGGTCGATGAGCATGTCGGTAATGGGCTGTACATCCCCCGCGATGATCTGGTCCAGCTTGTAGAGCGTGGCATTGATACGGTGGTCGGTGAGACGGTTTTCAGGAAAGTTATAGGTGCGAATTCTCTGGCTCCGGTCTCCCGAGCCGACAAGTGTTTTTCGCTCATCGGCTCGACGATCGTGTTCTTCCTGTTTCTTTTGCTCGTAGAGACGTGACTTCAGCACCCGGAGTGCCTTGGCCAGGTTCTTGTGCTGGCTGGTCTCATCCTGCATGGCGACCGTGACACCGGTTTCCAGGTGGGTCAGCCGGACGGCCGAGGCGGTCTTGTTGACGTGCTGTCCGCCCGGTCCGCTTGCGTGATAGATATCCTTGCGATAATCTTCCGGGCGCAGGTTGATCTCCACGTCTTCCGGTTCCGGCAGCACGGCCACGGTCGCTGCCGATGTGTGAATACGCCCCTTGGTCTCGGTCTGGGGTACTCGCTGGACCCGGTGGCCCCCGCTTTCATACTGCAGTTCCCGGTAAACACCATTCCCCTTGAAGGCCAGGGTCACTTCCTTGAAACCGCCCAGTTCGGTGGGACTTGCGTGCAACACCTCGCATTTCCACTTCCGTCGTTCCGCATGCTTCTTGTACATCTCGTACAGGTTGCGGGCAAAGAGTGCCGCCTCATCTCCCCCGATGCCGGCCCGGATTTCCATCACGCAGCGATCCCGGTTGGCGTCGTCCCCCCCGACGGTCATGTCCAGCAATTCTTCCCAGATCTCCTCTCGCTGTTGCTTGAGACCCGGAAGTTCTGCCTCGGCCATTTCCCGTTCGTCCGGATCGCTGCTCTGGGCCATCTCGTTGACCCCGGTGATCTCATCCACCACTTTCTTGAAGCTGCGGTACTTGAGGGCCAGGCGGGAAAGAGATCCGTGTTCACGCGCCACCTGGGCCAGTTGCTGGGGATTTGACAGCACCTCCTGGTCGACCAGCTTGGCCTCCAGCTCTTCAAAGCGGGAGAGCCTTTCTTCCAGCTTTTCACGCATTGGCTTCTCGCCACCAGGGGCTTTGGGTTTGATGAGTATCCCGCGCGCAGCAGGATATCCGGGGCCGGAGAGATTCACGGAAACAGGGTCGCGCTGTCCAGATGCAGTTGTTCCGTCAGCTGCGTGTCATCCCCGAATCATCCCGGGGCTACAATTCTTCCTTGCGAGGTTTTGGCTTTTTCTTCGGCTTGCCCGCCGCCACGCTGGCATAGGTTCCGGAAGAAAACTTGGTCTGGAACTTTTCGATTCGACCGGCAGTATCAATGAACTTCAGCTTGCCGGTATAGAACGGGTGGCAGTTGGAACAGACATCCACTTTCAGTTCCGCACGCGTGCTCCGTGTCTGGAATGAATTACCGCAACCACAGGTGACGGTGGTTTCAAGATACTCGGGATGAATGTCGGCTTTCATTTTCTTGTTCCAGATCGACTGTGACTTCGAGATTCTCAACCATGCCGGTGTGCTGGATCCGGCGGAACAACCCAATATAGTCATCGGCTCGAACTTCAACAAGACGCGAACAGGGACGGGAGATGGATACACTCAGGATCGAACGGTTTCCCTAGTTGCCGGACGGATTGAGTCGATCGGCAAAGAGAGTGTCGATGAATAACTGGCAGACATGAAATGCGATCATCGGGATCGCGATGCATTCAAGCAAATCACACAGGTAGAGTCCCACCATCAGTGTCTTCTGGCTTCCGGAAAATGCAACGGCAATCTGGTCGGCCCGGGGTAACCGAATGAGGGCTCCACAACCATAACCAAACCAGAACATGACGCTGTGTACGATGATCACAAAGGCGATCGACACGGCCAGCGCCGTGACCGGCAGGGGGCCGGTGTCGGCACTCTCAAGCAGGAGGTCCCCTGCCTTGATCGCTCCCAGGAAAACGATCGAGAGAATGCCGCACTGAGCCAGCGTACTGAAGTGTTTCTTGCGGGCTGTCGCTTTGTCGGCCCACGGTCGGTGCAGCCTGACGAGCTGCGCGAGGATCATTGGTAACACCACCAGCAAGCAGAGGTTCATCATGATCTGGCCGGTGGGTGTGGTGAGTTGCTTACCGCCGGCCAGCATGATCGATAACCAGGCCGGGGTGATAAGAAAGCAGGCGGTATTCGTAACGATGGTTACCATCAGCGAAACCGCATCGTTGCCACCGGCCTTGCGAGTCCATACGGATGCCGATGCAAGTGTGCAGGGGGTCACTGATGCAACCAGGAATCCAATTCGAATGCTCTCGTTGGTGATCAACGGAGAGAGCATCCAGGCACAGAAGGGTAATGCCCCGTAATTGACCAGGCATGCCAGGATCGTTCCCTTGGGTTGTCGTATTCCCGAGATCATGGCACTGATGTTCAGCGGCAATGCCATCATGAACATCACGATGGCCACGATGATCTTCTTCAGCCAGCTCATTTCCACGAGTTGGCCAAGTGCCGTGTGCAGTGCAAATCCTGTCGCAAAGAGGATGACAAGGGAGCAGAGAAACCAGTTGCGTTTGAGAAATGGAGACACGAGCGGGTGATTCCGGGTACGGACAGGGACGGTTTGCACAACGTGTAACGATTGTGACCGACAATTCGTTCCCTGCATTGTCGCGAAGTGCTCCCTGGCCGCAACTAGCCTACCGGGGTTATTGATCCGTGAGTAAACTGACAGAAACAGGCACATCCCCGGTATTTTACTGCAGGAACTGCGTGGGACGGACATGTTACGTTACTGGACAGCGGGTGAATCCCATGGCAAGACGATGCTGGCCATCATCGATGGTTTTCCGGCCGGGGTATCGATCCAGACCGATTCGATCGACGTGGAACTGAAGCGTCGGCAGGGAGGTTATGGACGTGGGGGGCGGCAGACGATCGAGACCGACCAGGTCGAGGTCCTGACCGGGGTCTGGCAGCAACAAACACTTGGTAGTCCGATCGCCCTGCAGGTGATCAACAAGGACTACAAGCTGGAGCGAATGGCGGATCTGAAGCGGCCTCGTCCCGGCCATGGAGACCTGACCGGGGCGATCAAGTTCCTCGGGCCCATCCGCTCGGTCCTGGAACGTGCCAGCGCACGCGAGACAACGGTCCGCGTTGCCGCGGGGGCACTCACCCGGCTACTGCTTTCGGAGTTTGGCATCGAGGTGGTTGGTTACGTTGTCGAACTGGGAGGCCTGGCGCTGGATCCGGTTCACGAGGAGATCCAGCAGTTGCGTCGTCTTCGTGATGCCAGCGAGATCTACTCGCTGGAGCCCGAGCGTGACGGGGAATTCAAGGCCTTGATCGACCAGTCCCGTGATGCGGGCGATACGCTGGGAGGGATCGTCGAGGTTCGCGTGGAGGGCCTTCCCTTTGGGCTGGGGACCCATGCCCAGTGGGATCGCAAGCTGGACGGCCGACTGGCCCAGGCGGTGATGGCGGTCCAGGCGATCAAGGGAGTGGAGATCGGACTGGGTTTCGAGGCTGCACGTCGTCCGGGGTCCCAGGTCCATGATCCCATCCATTACGATGAATCGAAAAAAGCAGGCAGCACGCTTGGTTATCACCGCCCCACGAACAATGCGGGAGGACTGGAAGCCGGGATGACCAATGGGCAGCCACTCGTTGTGCGGGCGGCCAAGAAACCGATCAGCACGCTTCGGACACCGCTTGATTCGATCAACATGGAGTCGAAGGAGGCGGAGTCAGCAAGTTATGAGCGCAGTGACGTCTGTGCAGTCTCGGCGGCCAGCGTGATCGTGGAAAACGTGGTCGCCTTTGAAGTGGCCGTGGCACTGATCGACAAGTTTGGCGGGGACAGCCTCAGTGAAATGAAGGCGCGCTATGACCTTTTTCTGGAAATGGCCCGCCAACGTTAAAGCCGGCACTCCTCTTTCACGGTCGGTTCGCCGTTGATTCACCTTAAGCATTTTGGGTACCATGTGCCCGCCTGGTAGGCACTTGTCTTCCCAGCCAGCCGATTGTTCCCAGCATGGATGTGGTGTGATGCACGACCGGACACGGAGGGCCCTCTGCCGTTTCTTTTTCCTGTTCATGGTATTCCTGCCGACGCTGGCTGTGACTGGATGGTCGCTTTATGCCACCAGTGCACTGGGGATTGCCTCTCGGCAGGAACACTGGCAGCGGCAGCTGGGACAGGTGCTGGGGGCCCGGGTGACGCTCCAGTCCGTGAGGCAGGTCTTTCCGGGCACCGTGGAGATCCATCAGCTCCAGGTGCAGTTGCCCGGGGATGACCACCCGCTTGCCCGGGTTGGTCAGCTTCGCATAACCGGCGGACAGCCCCAGCGAGTGGAACTGGCCACGGTCCATTTTTCCGCTGATCAGCTTGGGCACTGGATGGAGTGGCTTGAACGGACCACACGGCGAGTGGATAACGGGGCCTGGCGCGTAGGTGCCAAGCAGGTTGTGATGGAGCACGGTTCAGGAAAAGATGTTTTCACCGAAGTTGTGGGTGTGGTCGAGGGTCGGCCGGACGGCTCCCAGGCGATCTTTAACCTCTGGCAGGAAAGCCCCCAGGGAGATCCACTCGCGGTGCAGCTTGTTCACCAGCCCGAGGAGGGTGGCCAGCATCGCTGGATCCTGCAGAGCGGGAGTAACCCGTTACCAGTAAGGGTGCTTGCCAGTCGCCTTTCGCCGCTGGCGCGACTGGGCAGCCAGGCCCTGTTTGATGGCCAGTTGACCTGTGTCGGAGGCAGGCAACCGAGCCGAATTGAACTGGTGGGAGATTTTCAGCAGGTCGATCTGGGCAGCCTGAGTGGTTTTCCTGCCAGTGGCATGCTCCAGGGGACGGGGCAGCTGCGGGTAACGCGTTGCCGGATCCTGGATGATGCCTGCCAGTTTCTCGATGCGCAGCTGGTCTCAAGCGAGGGATCTGTCGATAACAGCTGGCTTCGAACGACAGGGAGCCAGTGGGGATTGCAAACCCCGCCCACTGGGCTGGCCATGCAGGATTTCTCGGATCTCTACTGCCACCTGGAACTTGACGGCAACGGGATTCGGATCCGGGGGAAAGAGGATGGCCCGGGCAAGGGAGCCATGATCCGGCAGGCGGATCGCGTGTTGCTTGGCCAGCCCCGCGTGGAGTGGTTGTCCGTAGCCCAGCTGGTCGAGCTGCTGGTGCCGGCCAGCCAGGAACAGCTTCCCGCAACAGAACATGCTGCCCGACTACTCAGGGCGATTGAGGCGCCTCGCTTGCGTTAGGGTCATCCCCATCTGTCCCGGTATTACTACGCCAGTTTCTTGGCGGCACCAGGCCAATGCCGATAATGACCAGCTGGGAGAAGATGAATAGCAAGAGATTCAGCAGGACTCCCTCGGTGAAGCCGTAGGAGTGAAGCCCGACGCCAAGCTCGTTGACTCCGAACCAGGACCAGCCGGTGACGATATTGCCTCCCACGGCCAGGATTGCCAGACCACGGCCACCGATCATCTTGCCCCAGCGGGCATGCAGGATCAGGGCATTCCAGATGACAATGATCAGGGCACCATTCTCCTTTGGATCCCAGCCCCAGAATCGCCCCCAGGAATCATCGGCCCAGAGTCCCCCCAGGACCGTTCCGACAAAACTGAAAAAGAGGGCGAAACAGGTGATCCCGTAAATCATGCGGGAGAGTTCCCTGCCGGCAGCGGCGGTTTGGGAGGAGGTGAGGACACCCCGGAGGATGTAAATAATTCCCAGGCCACCAGCCACGAAGGTGGTGGCATATCCGAGTGTGACACAGACGACGTGCGTGGAGAGCCAGAAAGTGGTGTCGAGCACTGCCTGCAGTACCTTGAAAGTATCCCCATCCCCGGCCAGGTAATGTCCGATCATCAGGGTCCCCACCCCCGCGGCGGAGGCGACAATATTGCCAATGCCGCTGCGCGACATCCACTCCTGCACGAGTCCAAAGATCACGCAGGCCCATCCGATGAAGACGGCCGACGAGTAGAGGTTGGTGACCGGAGGACGACCGGAAATGTAGACGCGGCTGACCAGGGCAAAAGTATGTACGACCAGTGTGAAGACCATCAGCCAGAAAGCAGTCCGGTTGAGCGTCCTGGTCCAGGTCAGCCAGGAAAGAGCAACCAGGACAAAAGCGACAAGGTAGAGGATCCAGCAATAGAAGAAGGGAGAAAAATGGTTGAAGAAAGATTCAAAGCCCACTTTGCCGGTCTGGAACTGTTCCTGTGGTCGCTTGGAAATGAGTGCCTGGCACTGGTCTGTGGATTCGGTGAAACCGGCCAGGTCGCCGGCCTGCGGGTCAGGAACCCCCACCTTCTTGTAGCTGTCGAGTGCCGTGGTCAGCGCGGTTACATACGGGCTGGGTGGAGTTTCCATGCCACCCGGGCCGGTGATCGTGTCAATGGCCCTCTCCAGGGCCTGTCTCATCTGGGAGGTTTCCGATTCCTTCAGGGTGGCAAACGTCTGCTTCACATCGGCCGGCATTTGCAGGAAGACCCTGGTAATCTCCTCGTCACTGGGAGGCTCCATTCCCTGTCGCCGGTAAAAATCCCTCATGAGTTCAAGATCGGTGACGGAACTGCGAGCCAGGGAGGCGGCAAGCGCGGAGTTGGATTGGGCCTGTAATTGGTCAGCCAGTTCGTGCACATAGAGCCGGGCGTGGGCCATGCTAAACGATTGCCAGGAGTCGTCTGTTTTCTCGCTGGGAACCGTCAGTGGCACATCCCGCTGCTGAAACTGGGTCAGTGCCAGCAGCATGCGTGCTGCCTGGTCCGGTGAAAGGTCGGTCGGCGGTCGGAAATGGCTGTCCCGGATTCGCACGTAGATCATGATCTTGGTGGAGAGGTCGATCATCTTGCGCTGGTAGCTGTTGAGCTGCTCGGCAGGTTGCTTCCGTGCCTGCTGAACCTGTTTCTGGAATTCTTCCAGGCGGGGTTCCAGTTCTCCGATCGAGTAACGCCCCCCCTTCCGCCGCTTCAGGTTAAACAGGTTCATCACCAGGTCAGGATGGTCAATCTTGAAGACCTGGTGGCTGCGGGTCTTTTCCGAGTCAGGGTCGCTGATCACGTCCAGCAGCCAGGAGATGGCCGGCCGGGACTCGGATCCAGAAAGAAGGTGGCCTGCTTTCACAGCATCCCCCTGTTTTACCTTTCTTTCCAGGCCCGGCGGCAGGTAATGCCGTTCATCCTGAATCGTGATGTAATGTCCACCATCAGGAGCCTCTTCGATCTGACTGACGCTGCCATCCAGGCGAGCTTGCACCGCTCCATAGTTGAAACTCTCCCGGCCTGAGAGGACCTTCAGGCTGTTTCTGGCCAGCGTATCGTAAGGCTTGACCCGGCCCTCGAAAACAATCGGTAGTGTTCCAAAGTTGTATAACGCTGCATCCTGCCCTTCCCCGCCGGCGGGAGTTGAAGCCTGTTTCAGCACGTAACCCCCACACAGGATCACGACAATGATCGGCAGCAGGAGGTGCATCAGCGGTGGAGCCCCTGTTCTGGTGTTTGCCGGAAGAATGGTGGCTGCCGGATCCTGCGGGTTCTTTTCCGGCTCCGCCGGTCCTCGGGTCAGGCGTTTGAGGAATCGTGAGAGAGTGCCGCTGAAATGGGCCAGCAGCCCGATCATGACCAGCATGCAACTCACGTAGGGGATCATCCAGCCGGTGTTCTCTACCACCTGGATGGTCGAGATCTCGACCTCCTTGCCCGCTGGTCCGGCAGGGATCTTCCTGTAGCCGCTCTGGTAAAAAGTCTCTCCCGCATACCGGACCGGGTTGTTCATCCAGACCTTGACATCCTGATCAATATTCCGCTTGGCATCGAGGATATTCAAGTCCGAGGCGTAGTGCCTGGGGACGTCCGTGCCGGCGTAGTCTTCCTTGACAACGTCATGCAGTCGCAGCTGGTAGTCCTTGTAGTCTCGCTCAAACCGCAGCGAGAGTTGATAGGTCTTGTCATCCAGCCTGACTTCCTCGGCCAGGTCTTGCATCGCCATCTGCTGGGCCAGCAGGTAGGTGCCGATCCGCGTCCCGGTTCCCTTCTCGGTCAACTTGACATAGGCGGCAGCCAGGTCAATGGTGCCATCGGAATCCGCCCCACTGCTGGCCCGGACTTCCTGGGCGATCAGCCTCTTGCCGAACCCGGCCGTGGCCGGGTTTTGTGGCTGGTCGTCCTTTTGCGGATCGACATCGATAAGCTCGGCGTTCTTGTAGTAATCAAGGATCTCGATATCAAAAGGGAGACTCCCGTCTCGAATGATCTTCTGGACGAGAAACTGGGACGATCGCCCCTTCATCCAGAGCGGGACGACGACCACCTCATCTCCCTCGTCAGAGGAGGGGTCCACGATGGCCATTTCGGTGGACCGTGTATCGAGGGCGTAGTTGAGAGTCTCCCCTTCCCGCAGCGAGATCTGCTGTTCCACGGCAAAGGTGCCGACGAGCAGTTCTCCCAACATCATCAATCCGATACCACTATGGATAAGGACGATGCCACCACGGCGTCGGAAAAGCAGGATGCATCCGACGAGCATAACAAGCCCTGCCGCACCTCCCTGGACCAGTTGCCAGAGGATCCGCATCCCGGCATCCCCCAGATAGGCGGGCTCCAGTTGAATGACCAGCCAGATACTGCCAATGCCAAGTAATCCACTTCCAGATGCCAGGAGAATGAACTCCAGCTTCCGCTGATGATAACTGGAATACAACTTCCAGAGTCCCGCCAGTGAGCCAATCCAGCAGACCACCAGGCCATAGACAAAGAGCTTCCAGAGGGTGCGGTAGGATAAAACCGGTTCGGACTGGAATCCGTCACTGCTGTTTCCACTGGCAATAACCAGCCATGTGAGAAGTACCCCGATAACGGCAGTTCCAAGGCCGAAGAACATCCGGTTCCCTGTCGCCTGGATTCGGAAACGAATCAGGTGGGCTGCCAGCAGGTTGGCCAGTAACAGGAACCCGATGGTCAGGCCCCCGGGGAAAGGAAAACCGCCAGGGATGTTCTGGAGGCCAGGAAACCAGGAGGCGGGGAGGAAGACCTGGAATTTAATCCAGACCCCGAAGGAATGAAAGTAATTGTTAATTACCTGCCACATGTCCTGGTTGACTTGTGCCAGGGTACCCACGAAGACAAGGAAAATCGACATCGTGAAAAGAACAACGGTCAGCTTGAGCGAGGCAATGAATGGCAACATGCGTTCCACCCGGTCCCAGGATCGTGCCAGTACGTGCACGGGGATTTCCGCCGCCTGGTCCGTACTATCGGGAGGGAATGTCTGACTTGTCATGCGTAATTGGCCATTCTGCCTGTTAGTTGTCAAACCGGATCGAGGAAACAAACTGCAGGAAGTTCTCGGTCTCTTGCTTCGCCAGTTCAGTATCACCGCTGAGTTTTATAAACCAGGAACGTGCTCCGCGGACAGCGATCACTCCCAGAATCGTCTGCTGTTTTTCCGCACCCTCGGGTGCCTGTAGTGTAACGAATGAACCCTGGACATCTCCTACCGCCATTTCTTTTAACTGGCTTTCCATCTGCTGCTGGTCGACCTCGGCGAGGCCGACCTGTCCTCGCCAGCGGTTGATGTTGGGAAGCAGGCTGCCGGCCTGGGCGGCCAGGTCGATGATGGTGATTTCCACCTGCTGGTTATCAACCTGCACACGAAATGCCGCTTTCCGCAACTGGCTCAGGGTGGATGGTTCCCAGTTCTCAGGCGCGGTAAAAGTAACGCCCCCGCTGGACTTTTCCATGTCGCCACCGGGAGCGGCAGGTGGATTGTCCATGAAAGGAGGACGCTGGCGCTTGTCGCGAGAGCCGAGCAGGTTGACCAGTGTTGCCGTGGTATTGGCAAGCTCCATGGTTTCACTCCCTGCTTTGATTTCGGCCAACGCAAGAGGTTTCATTTTTAACTCCTTGCGCCAGCGGTTGATGTTCTGCAGCAGGTACTCGTCAAACGGTAGATCGCCGATTGGCAGGGGGATGACGGTCAGTTCCAGGGGGTTTCCATCCTTGCTGTACTGCAGGGTTGCATACCGCATTCCCTCCCCCGGGTGCTGGATCCAGTCGTTCGGGAGGTTCCACTGCGGGGGGGCATTGTCAACAAGTTGAATGGACTGTACCAGGGTGCGGAAATCCTGCTCTCGATCAGCCACCCTCTCTGCCGGGCCGGTCAGCTTGAAATACCAGGCAGTTGTCTTGTCCGGAACCAGTGCTGCCAGGGTGCGGTCGGTTTTAAGTCGTTCCACCGTGTATTGACGGATTTCAGCTCTCCGGCAGCCCGGGAGGCTTGAGATGACCAGCAGCAGGAGCAGTCCTGGCAATAACGGGCTAGATCTCATGGATCGTCGAGCGGGGGGAAGGAGGCAGTGAACCGAGCCTGTTTCCAGGAGGACGGTATCTGGCACCAGATACCGTGTGAAGAAATTATAGTCTTCCCGGGATGATACAGAAACCATCGGCCAGCAGAACGGGCTTGTGGTTAGGGATTCATGTTCAATGAATTGATAAAGAACTCCATGATCCCGCTGCTGGAGAGCTCGGTCTGCTCGTTCCAGCTCCACATCGTCTTAACGACATCGGCCATCATCACACCTGTCATGATGAGCACCAGCGTGATGATCATCAGGCCCATCACGGTCCAGATGGAGTAGCCGAGTTCGACCGGAACAGGAGGTGCCATGCCGGCCGGTACAGGACTGGGACCGGGAGCGACTTCCTCAAGCTCGTCCAGCGATCCATCCAGGGCACTACTCAAGTCAACTTGCCCTTGCATGTCAAGCGGGGCATCACCAAGGGCAACCGAATCGGAAATGGCGATCACCTGGGAACCACTGTCGGACATCTCCTCGGCCCCGTCCGGAGTCCCCAGGTCGAAACTCTTGTCACCTTCTAAAAGCGAGTCCAGTCCATCATCTGCACCTGGCAACTCAATTTGAGTGGCCTGGGAATCGTCCAGGTCGACCGGTTCTACTCCCAGCAGGATGCCGGAGTCAGACGGGCTTTCAAGCCCGATTCCACTGTCAGCGGCACCGAGTGTGACGTCACTGCTGTCCGCACCACCAAGCACGAGCTCCTCGTCCGTGACACCAAAGTTATCCACCACACCAAGCTGGGTGTCTTCATCCGTATCGGCATCTCCCAGACCGATATCGACTCCGGGTGTCGCCAAAATGGTACTGTCATCTTCCATGTCAAAATTCATGTCGTCGTCCAGCAGGCTTGTGCTGCCGGGAGATGCCGTGATGGTTTGTTCGTTTTCCATGCCATCATCCGCCAGACCCAGTGGCATATCATCGTCGGCCGGTCCTGTCCCGGCGTCATCGGAACTTGTTGCCTCCAGGGCATTCAAATCCTGCTTGGTGATCAGGATGGAATCTTCCCCGTCCCCTTCCATGTCATCATCGAGCAGGCTGAAACTGTCATCGCCCAGTCCTAGCGGATCACCGGCATGGGTCGCATCCGCGGCATCTTCTTGCTCATCATCTCCAGCCACATTGTCGAGTTGATCCAGAAGTTCGGAGTCGAATAATTGGATTCCCTGGGCACTGGCGAATTCCTCCAGGTCCGACCGCTTGTACTTCGTGTCGGCACCGTCACGGTACCCCTTGATTTCACCGTCCTCTGTATATTTCACCAGTTCGTCATTGGTGAGATTCAAGAGTTGAGCGGCTTCATCCAGATTCATTAAGTCAGCCATGTCGTGCTCCAGAACAGTCTATTCGGGGCAATAGGTCGTTGGGGATTTGCAAGTGAGTCCAATTGTAGTCAAAGATCCCCACAAATCACGTCGAATGCAGGATTTGTGGCGCACTGTGCGCACAGGAATCCCCTCTTTTCGTGTCGGACTTCTGTTTCCCGAAATTTACCAGTTTGAGGCATTTACCGCTTAAACTGGTTGGGGAAAATAAGATATTAACGGTGGAGCGTGGCCCGGATATCCCGCGGAGAAGGGCTGACGCCATTGAATTCGTCCATCATCATATCCCAATGGACATTCCGTACGCTTTTGAGTGTAATTTGGCCGGTCGAACCATCCACCTGGTAAATACACACCACTTTCAGCCGGGGATCGACGAGCATTAGTTGTTGACCGGCCTGGGACGGATTGGAAATCGCGATCAATTCACCCTGCTTCGAGCCTGCGTCCGTGATGGAATTGACCCGCTGGCCCGAAACGGGGGCGGATTGGAGGCCGGCCAGGACAAGTCCGGCTGCGAAAGCAACCAGTAACATGAAACTCCAGGTGGTTTTTTGCATTGACGGACTCCAGTGCCCCATCTCCGTGGGCATTGCATGGGAAGTGATCCTTTTGTTTGCGGCGGCTTAGTCTAGCGATCGAAGGGTGAAGAGAGCAAGATCGATGACAGACCATGCCTTCAAGAACCGCGGACAAGCTGTTAGAGTGAAGCGTAAATCCTTGTATACCAGTTGTTTTTGGCCTTATGACGATGTACCACATTACGCGTGAAATTGATTTCTGCTACGGCCACCGCTTGCTGAATTACGACGGGAAATGCCGTTTTCTCCACGGCCATAATGGCCGCGCCGTGATCAAGATTGCTGCCGAAACACTGGATGAACGCGGCATGGTTTTCGATTTTTCAGATGTCAAGAAGATCGTCGCGGGCTGGATTGATGACAACCTTGACCATCGTATGATCCTTCATCGCGCCGATCCGGTAGTACCGGTTTTCGAGGAAATGAAGGAGCCGGTTTTCCTGCTCGACGACAATCCAACAGCAGAGAATATCGCCAGGCTGATTTTTGAGTTCACGCTCCAGGCCGGGTTTCCCATCATCGGGGTCGATCTCTGGGAAACCCCCAGCTGCTATGCTTCCTACTCGGGTTAATGCCCGCTCTTCTACCCTGTTCGGGGTCCTGCGGAGAGCTCTTTTGAGAGCCGTTTGAGTCCAGAAAAGCTGGATAAGCTTTAACGATTGCGCCGATCATGACGGTATATGGACGCAAGACGTCGCTTGAGCTGAATCTGCGCCACGAAGAAGAAGGAAGGTGATTTTGAAGACAAGGAAACAGAAGAATTCCCTGCTCATGATCATGGGCTCTCTTGGCTGGCCGATCTGTATCGGTACGGCCATGGGGATTGGCTTTTATGCGCTGGTGCTCAAGGGGTCCCTGGAGGCGCCACTGCTGGAGCGTTATTTTGCCAGTCACCCGGTCGCCTATGTGGCCACGATGATGTTCTTTATCGGCCTGGCAGCCCTGCTGGTGAGGACCGTGAACCTCGCGGCCCAGTTTTTTTGGCTTGGGAAAACCAGGCTCCAGGCAATTCCAGAAGGTGGCCAACCGGTTACCACGGCCGATGAATTAATCTCTGGTATCCAGTCGCTGCCGGCCGGGGCCCAGCGCAGTTACCTTGGAAGCCGGCTCGAACAGGCGATCGACAGCGTTCGCCGAAACCGTTCCGCCGAGGGGCTTGATGACGACCTGAAGTACCTTGCGGATGTTGATGCGGAACGTCAGCACGATGCCTATGCCCTGGTTCGAATTATTATCTGGGCCACCCCGATGCTGGGTTTCCTGGGAACCGTGATCGGAATTACCCAGGCCCTTGGTGACCTGGCTACCCGGCAGCTTGGTGGGGATCTTCAGGTCGCCATGCAGGGGCTGCTCTCAGGCCTTTATGTTGCCTTTGATACCACTGCCCTGGCACTCAGCCTGTCCATTGTCCTGATGTTCCTGCAGTTCCTGGTCAACCGCTGTGAAACCCAGTTGCTGGTGGTCGTGGATCGCCGTACCGACAGGGAACTTGTTGGCCGCTTCCAACAGGTCGGGGCGGCCCATGATCCTCATCTTGCCTCGGTGGAAAAAATGTGCCTTACGGTGATGGAGGCGAGCGAGCAGCTTGTGGATCGCCAGTCCCAGCTGTGGAAAAAGGCAATGGACGAGGTAGGTGAGAAATGGCAGCAGGTCGGGAAACAGACCGGTCACTCCCTGGCAGCCGCGCTGCAGGAATCCCTGGGGAAAGAGGCACACAAGCAGTGGGAACCAGTCCAGGCGGCGATGGATCAAAATGCCGGGCAACTGGCAACTTTGCAGTCCTCGCTTTCAAAACAGCTGGAAAAAATTGAACAGCTTCTGACGACGACAGCGGACGTGGTTCAGCTGGAAACGGTGTTGCAACAGAATCTGGAGCAACTGGTCGATGCCGGGCATTTCGAACAGGCCGTCACCAGCCTGTCAGCAGCCATCCAGCTGCTTGTCACCCGGCTTGGCGGACTCCCTGCTTCACGCCCACTGCCGGACCATGGTAGTGGGCAGGAGGCTGATGAGCGGGCAGCATGAGACGCAGGCGCAGAATTCGATCGGGAATCCATCCCACGCTGTTTCCTTTTCTGGCAGTGCTGATCTGCACGATGGGGGTCATGATCGTGTTGCTGGTCCTTGGTGTCCAGCAGGCCCAGGTCGATGCACGTGTGGTGGTGGAGACAAGAGAGCAGAACGACAAGGACCAGCACAAAGTACATCAGCAACAGCTGCTTGAAAGAGAGGATTTTCTCTGGCGCAGCCAGGTTCTGTCTGAGAACCGGGAGAAAAAAACCAGGGAGCTCGCGGATGCACGCTTGGCCCTGGGGCACCTGGAAGAACACATTCGTCAGATCGTGGCTGCCGGCGAAGAACTGTTGGCCCGCCAGCGAGTCATGGGGAACGGAGCATCGGCCGGGGAAGTGGAGGACGTGCGCAGGCAGATTGCCCGGCTGGTACCGCAGGTAGAGCATGCCCGGCAGGCCCTGACGATAGCCCGGGAGCAACTGGCGGCATCGGAACAGTCATTTTCGATCATCCCCTACCAGGGACCGTACGGGACCAGGAGATACCCGGTCTACGTCGAGTGCACTCCCCGGGGAGTCGTGATCCAGCCTGAGGGGGTCCTGATCACGCTGGATGATCTTTCCCGACTCTCTGGGCCAGGCAACCCGCTTGACGCCTGCCTGCGGACAGTACGGGAATACCTTGTTTCCACCGCTGGACATGAGCGTCGTGGGGATCCTTATCCCCTGCTTGTCGTCCGGCCTGATTCGGTTGTCAGTTATGCCCTTGCACGACGGGCAATGAAGAGCTGGGAGGATGCCTTCGGTTACGAGTTGATCGATAGCAATATCAAGCTGACCTATCCGGCTGCAGACCAGGCCCTGGCGCGTCAGCTGGAAAAAACGATCCGTGATGCCCGTCAGCGTCAGCGACTTCTTGCTGCCGCTATGCCCAGCCAGTATGGTTCCCGCCAGGGAGAGAGGCCAGGCCAGGGATCCGTGAGGCCAGGAGAGACTTCAGCTGGGAATCCCCAGGTTTCCCGTGATGGCAGTCGGTTGCCAAGGCCCTCCTCGCCAGACGTCCGGCCTCCGGCTACGGCCACTGCCAGGCCGGGTCCGACCGGGGGGCCGCAGGCCGAGGCTGGAGTGGGGATTGCTGGGCGTGAAACGGGCTGGGCCCTGCCGCGGAAGAACACCAATCGTACCGGCGTCACACGTCCGCTCTACGTGACATGCCACGACGACCGCCTGATCATCGTGCCACGGCGGGGAGAGCGAGGACGGGTTCGTACTGTCCACCTGGAGGGACCGTTGCTTGATAATATTGATTCATTTGTCTCAGAGATCTGGGACCACATGGAAGGCTGGGGAATCGCCGTGGCCGGTGGTTACTGGCGGCCCGTGTTGAAAGTGGATGTTCGTCCGGGGGGGGCGACTCGATTTACCGAGCTGAGCCGGCTTCTTCAAGACAGCGGTATCGTGGTCCAGCAGTATCGCTAGGGAGATCGGGATGCGACGACGACGTGACAGCTCGTTCCTGGAAAGGGGCCATGACTCCTTCCTCGATATCGTGGCCAACCTTGTCGGGGTCCTGATCATCCTGGTCATGGTGGTGGCAGTGCGGGCTCGAGATGGTGCTGTCCAGGATCAGATCTCCCAGGAACCTGTCCTGGAGAGCGTTGATGTGGAATCCGCTCGAATCGAATCCGAGGCGATCAAGCTGGATATCCACCGAGTCGAGCAGCTCCTGGAAAGGCAGGCGATCGAGATATCTTATCGGGAAAAAGAACGAGACAAGGTGCTCCAGCAATTGCGATCCCTGGAATTGGCGATCTCGGATCAGGAAAATCAACTGGATGAACAGGAGCAGGAGAAACTCAAGACGCAGGCAGAATTTCACGATTTGCAGCGTCAACTGGCCGACCTGGATCAGGCTCGTGAGGCGGTCAAGCAGATGCAAGTCCAGCCCAAGGTGATTGAGCACCGCCCTACCCCGATGGCAAAGACCGTTTTCGGGACCGAGGTGCATTTCCGGCTTTCGGAAGGCCGGATCGCCTATATTCCCTGGGACCAGTTGATCGAGAAGCTCAAGCAGGATGCACAACAGAAGGCCTGGAACCTCAAAGGAGATGGGCAGTTGATGGAACTGGTAGGGCCGATTGGCGGTTTCCGTATGCGCTACCAGCTGGGGGTCCGGCAGTATGTGGCCAACACAACCGATGGACCCCGTGTACGGCAGGGACTCCAGCTCCGGCGTTTCGAGCTGATCCCTGTGGATGCGGGGATGGGGGAACAGACCGAGAAGGCCCTCGAGCAAGGGTCACGTTTCCTGCAGACACTCGGTTCCTTTTCTCCCCAGCGAGCCACGGTCACGATCTGGGTCTATCCGGAGAGTTTTCTTCAGTTTCAGCAGTTCAAGCGATTGCTGCACCAGAAGGGGTTTGCATGTGCCGGACGACCGCTTCCCAAGGATACTCCTATTAGCGGGTCACCCTTTGGGAGCCATTCCGCGGCCCAGTAGCCTTCCCTGCTGTTTCAGGCCAGCACGTGATCGACGAAGCGCCGTATCAACCGGTGCGCGTGCGGTGTTTCCTGGATGGTTTCGACAAATTCGTTCAGAGGCAGACCAGATATCCTGTCCACGTACTCGGGGTAAGTATGGCACCGTTCCACGAAGTCGGCTCGCCTCAATTCAGGGTGGAACTGGGTGCAGTAGATCGGTCGATCGGTGAAACAGAATGCCTCGTTGATGACCCGGCGACTGGATGCCAGCAGCACCGCATCGGGTGGGAGCGTGGTCACGATGTCCTGGTGCCCCTGTTGAGCGAGCAGGGGATTCATGCAGCCGGCGAAGACCGGATCCCGCAGGGCCGCGTCCGTCAGTTCCAGGGGAGTGGTTCCCAGCTCGGCACGCTGCGGGTCGCTGATGACGGTGCCGCCAAGAGCGCGTGCCATCGCCTGGAACCCCCAGCAGGAGCCAAAGCTGGGGATGCGGCGGTCGTGGAGACCTCGCATCATCTCCAGGACATACTCCACCCAGTCCTCCTCGCCGGCAATCGAGTACGCGCCACTGCCTCCGATCAAGACCACATCGAAGGCTGCCACCTGGTCCAGGGAGGGCCGGTCCCGGAGCAGGTCCAGGGCCGTGACCTCGGTCTCATCGCATTCCAGGGCACGGGCGAAACAGCGGATTTCCTGAAGCCGCATGGGATCCTCCAGCAGCCGGCCCTGGAGCAGGAGATACCGTGGAGTGGTCGATGACATCGTCTAGTTCTCCTGGCACTGGGCCTGTCGGAGCTGGCCTGCCAGCTGGTCCATCCCGGCCTCCAGGGCGTCGACGATCCGGCTCACCTGCTGCTGGCTCACGGAAAGTGGTGGCATGATGACCAGGATGTCGCGAAGTGGCCGAAGCCAGACCCCCAGCGTGCGGGCATGCTGGCAGACAATCGCCCCGGCCCGCCCCTGGTCCGGAAGCGAGTGGCCGCTCCGGGTCTTTTTGACCAGTTCCACCGCAGCAATCATTCCACGTTGCCGGACATCTGCCACCAGCGGATGGTTGCCGAGACGCTCCAGGCAGTGCTGCAAGTGATGGATCGTGGCGGGTAGCTGCTGCAGGGTCTGTTCCTTTTCAAAGATGTCCAGGCTGGCCAGGGCGGCGGCAGCAGCCAGCGGATTGCCACCATAGGTGTGACCATGGAAAAAAGTTCGTGACGGATCCCCCAGGAAGGCATTGAAAATATCGCCGGAAGCGAGTGTTGCTGCCATGGCCAGGTAACCACCGGTCAATCCCTTGGCCAGGCAGAGCAGGTCCGGCGCCACCTCTTCCTGCTGGCAGGCAAACATGGTCCCGGTCCGTCCGAATCCGACAGCAACCTCGTCCGCAATCATCAGCACGTTGTACCTGCGGGTCAGTTTTCGGACACCAGCCAGGTAACCGTTCGGGTGCATGATCATGCCAGCGGCACCCTGAACGAGCGGCTCCAGGATCACGGCAGCGGTCTGGTGGTGATGTTTCTCCAGGACTTTTTCCAGCTCGGAAAGGTAATGCTGGCAGGCGTTCTCGCTGGGAACACCCACTGGCAGGTGATCACGATCCGGGATGGGCATCTGGATGGTCTCAAACAGCAAGGGCTTGAACATCTCGTGGAATCGGGCAACGCCCCCGACACTGACGCTGCCAAGCGTATCGCCGTGGTAAGCTCGACCCAGTGCGATGAACAGGTTTTTGTCCGGTTGGGGATCGTCGCACTGCCTCCAGTACTGGAAGGCCATCTTCAAAGCGACCTCTACCGAGGAGGCGCCGTCCCCGGAAAAAAACACGTGTTCAAGCCCTTCGGGGGCAAGCTGGACCAGGCGAGCGGCCAGTTTCTCTGTCGTCGGGTTTGACATGCCGAGCGAGGTAACATGGGATACCCGGTGAAGTTGTTCAACGATCGCCGCGTTCATGGTGGGATGGTTGTGTCCATGAACATTGCACCAGAGGCTGCTGACGGCATCCAGGTATCGATTTCCGTCCGTGTCGATCAACTCGCATCCATCTGCCTGCTCGATGATGAATGGCTGGTAATCGGACATCTGGGTAAATGCGTGCCAGACTGCCCCGCGATCCCTCTCCTCGATTCGCTGCGGGGTGCCGTCCCCAGGATTGTGATTGTCATCCATCATTCACGCTTGTGTCGGTGGGTTCCCAAACAGGGATCTTACGGGTTTTCACCGGAGGGAGGGATCTGGGAAATTAACTCCAGGCAGATTTCCTTGATGCGAGCAGGATTGACATTGGAGTTCTGCTGCCTGGCCTTGCCGACCAGCGCCCCTACCGCCTGCTGTTTACCTGCCTGGACGTCCGTCACCACGTGTGGATTGTCCTCGATAAGTTGTCGGCAGAGTTCTTCAAGGGACGCGTCATCCACCTGCTCGATTCCCAGGCTGGCAACGGATTGTTCCAGAGTACTCCCTGATTCAATCATCGCCTGCAGAACATCACGGCCGCGGGAATTGTCGAGTTGTCCGGCATCCACCATCGTCAATAGTTCGGCCAGCGAAGCGGCTGACACGGAAAACTGCTCGATGGAAATCTCCAGCTCCTTGAGCGTCCGCAGGATATCCTGCTGAATCCAGTTGCCGGCCAGCACCGCGTTGCCCGATTTTTCCGCCAGTTCCACGAAGTAATCAACCAGGGCACGGCCCTGGTTGACGATCACGTCGGCCGTGTAAGCGGTGATCATGTATTGCTTTTGGAGCCGGTCACGAAGTGCTGCCGGTAATTCCCCGGTCTGCGTCCGGATTAACTCAACCCGTTCGGCTGGCACAATTACAGGGACAAGATCGGGATCCGGCAGGTAACGGTAATCACTTGACTCCTCCTTGTGTCGCTGGGCACGGGTGAGCTGGGCCTGGTCATCCCATCCCCGTGTCTGCTTGGGAACATCCCCTAGCTTTTCTCCTGTTTGCTGCCAGCGTTCGTACTGTCGTCCCGCTTCAAAATGCATCGCCTTTTCCACAGCCCGGAAACTGTTGACGTTCTTGACCTCCACGATGGGCGTCGCGATCATTCCCTCCTTGTCCGGGATATGGAGATTGATGTTCGCGTCCACCCGCAGGCTCCCCTCCTGCATGTTGCAGTCAGAAACATCCAGGTAGCCCAGCAGCAGTTTGAGCTCCGTGAGAAAGATCCTCGCCTGGCGAGGGGAACGGATGTCCGGTTCACTGACAATTTCCAGAAGCGGCGTTCCGGTGCGGTTCAGGTCGATTCGGCTGTCGGCGATACCCGCCTCCTCGTCATGCATGCTCTTGCCAGCATCCTCTTCCAGGTGGGCGCGAATGATCCGGATTTTTCTCTCTTCAAAATCTCCCTCCGGGTCACTGATCATAAGCCAGCCATGCTGGCTCATCGGCAGGTCAAACTGGCTGATCTGGTAGCCCTTGGGCAAGTCCGGGTAGTAATAGTTTTTGCGATCCCACTTGGTGAAACGGGGAATCTCGCAGTTCAGGGCGACGGCGGTTCGCAGGGAAAGTTCCATCGCCTGCGCGTTCAGGACAGGCAGTGCGCCGGGCAAGCCGGTGCAGACCGGACATGTCTGGGTATTCGGTTCCGCACCGAACTGCGTGCTGCATCCGCAAAACAGCTTGCTGACGGTCTTCAGCTGGACGTGGACTTCCAGCCCGATCACGATCTCATAGTCTTGGGATGTCATGCCAGGGGGGGCCTCCTGGTATGCCAGTCGGTCTCAGCCTGGTACATGGCAGCAGCCCTTAACAGCCGTTCCTCCTGGAAGGGAGCGGCCTGGAGCTGCAGGCCAATGGGTAATCCGTGCTGGGTGAAACCACAGGGAAGCGAGATCCCCGCAACTCCTGCCAGGTTGGCGGTGACGGTATAGAGGTCTTCCAGGTACATCGAGAGGGGGTCATCTGTTTTCTCACCACAGCGGAAAGCAGGAGAGGAGGTGACCGGCCCGGCAATCACGTCGACCTGTCCAAAGGCTGCATCGTAATCCCCCCGAATCAGCCGCCGCACCTTGAGCGCCTTGAGATAATAGGCGTCGTAGTAACCTTCGCTCAGGGCATAGGTGCCAAGCATGATCCGCCTTTTTACCTCCGCTCCAAGGCCCTCTGCCCGGGAACGCCGGTACATGCGTACCAGTGCGGAATCGATACTCTCCTTGTCCGTATCCGCAGGACGCTGTGCTCGCTCTTCTTCCAGCTCCTGGAGCATCGCCTGCGTCTCTGTCCGATACCCATAATGCACGCCATCGTAACGAGCCAGGTTACTGGATGCCTCGCAGGGAGCGATAATGTAATAGGTCGCCACCCCGTAACCGGCATGGGGCATCGAGATCTCCTGGACCGTCGCGCCAAGGGCCTCGTAGACCTGGATCGCCTGCTGGATGGCCCCGGCGATCTCGTTATCCAGCCCCTCCCCAAAATGCTCTTTGACCAGGCCGATGCGGAGTCCCTCCAGCGGCTGGCCGACAGTATCACTGTAACGGGGCACCTCGATCGGTGCCGAGGTGGAGTCCCGTGGATCGTGACCGGCGAGAACTTCCAGCAGCAGTGCCGCATCTTCCACGGTCCGGGCCAGCGGGCCGACCTGGTCCAGGCTACTGGCATAGGCGACCAGCCCGTATCGACTTACCCGCCCGTAGCTCGGCTTGACCCCGACCACCCCACAGAGTGCCGCCGGCTGCCGGATGGAACCCCCGGTATCGGTGCCGATCGAGAGCGGAACCATCGAGGAGGCCAGGCAGGCAGCTGAACCACCACTGCTTCCACCAGGAATCCGTTCGGGATCCCAGGGGTTTCGTGTCAGCTGGTAGGCGGAGTTTTCCGTCGAACTCCCCATGCCAAACTCGTCCATGTTGGTGCGGCCAAGGAGCACGGCACCGGCCTGTTCCAGCCGGTCGATGACGGTTGCATTGTAGGGAGGACAGTACGTTTCCAGCATTCGTGAGCCACAGGTGGTGGGGACATCACGGGTACAGAGAATATCCTTGATTGCCACCGGTAACCCGGCCAGGGGTCCCAGTGGTGTGCCGGCGGTACGTTGTTGATCGATCGATTCTGCCCTGGCAATCGCGCCCTCCGCATCCACATGCAGGAAAGCCCCGATTTTTTCATCATGCCGGTCAATCTGGTCCAGGCAGGCACGGGTCAGCTCTGCCGAACTACAGTTGCCGGAGCGGAGCTCGCCAAGAATTGCTGTTGCGGATGTCTGGTGCAGGTCCATGTCGACGCCCTGGCTGCTTTTCGTATTCAGTCACCGAGCACTGCCGGAACGCGGTAGTACTCGTCATCATGGCGTGGTGCATTGGCGAGAGCCTCCGACCGAGGCAGGCTGGGGCATCTTTCGTCCGGGCGGAGAACGTCCTGCAGGTCCAGCGTGTGGGCCATCGGTTCGACGTTGTCGGTGTCCAGGTCAGACAGTTGCTCCACGTATTGCACAATCTGGCGCAGTTGCGCGGTCATCTGTTCAAGCTCGTCCTCGCCTAGCTGCAGGCGGGCGAGCAGCGATATTTTTTCCACATCACTGCGAGACAGGGGCATGCAAGCAACCTCCCTGGTCAGAACGGATGGCTGTCGGCCGGTCCGAAACGCGAGGCACAAGAACACACCAGTTGCCTGGTGCCTGGTAAGCGTCCGGGCCGGTCGCTTTATCTTAACGTTTACGGCAGACCTGGCGATGGATCAGGAGGTTAACTCAAAGGCCCGTCGCTTGACCGCCCTGTCCACAACGCCGCTGCGCAGACACCGCGTGCAGACGCGGACAGACTTGGTCGAACCATCTTCTGTCACGACCTTCACACTCTGTAAGTTGGGCTTGAATTTCCGCCGGGTGATACCCGTGATCTTGGTTCCGACACCACCGAGGTACTTGGGCTTACCCCGTGTTTTCACGGAATTTCCCATCTGGGTCCGTTTCCCACAGTATTGGCAAACACGAGCCATCACGATCCCCTTGTTCTTTTCCAACGGCTTGAACTGCCGCCATGTGGTATGAATAAGCTGCCAGTATAGCCCCTGGGCAATAAGCTGGAAAGGGAGTCGGGAGCCACCCGTCTCTCGCCCGCGGGGACGGAAACCGTTAGACTGGAGGGGCGGAGCCTGATGCGATCTTGTTTTTTCCCAAGGCAGTGGGCTTTTTCCGGGAGGTAATGACTGACGATGAGATTTCAATATCCGTATTATGCGTGCTTGTGTCGAGTTTTCGTCCTGGTGCTGGCCACGTTTGTCCTGCTCCCGAACGCTGGCGGTCAGGAAAAAGGTCTCCAGTTGACCTATGACGGGACCATGATCGCCGACCAGGGTGACCCGGTTGCGACCCGCAAGGATTTTGACCTGACCCTGACGGTGGTCCCTGGGTCGGGAAAGGACGCGGTGATCTACTGGGTGGTCAATGAAGAGGGGAATGCCACTCTCCCCTGGCCCTACCAGCTTGGTCGCATTGACTGGAAAGCGGATTCAGAGAATCCCCGTGTTTTGGGAGGTGACCGGGCGGAGCTTTCCCAGCCTGCATTCGCCTATGAACACGAGGAGACAGCTTATGCCGTTTCGATTGTTGTCCCCTACCTGCAGGTACCCGGCACACTCAAGGAAGGACAGACCTGGCAACAGGGGCCACTTCGTTACCAGGTTGGCGGCCTGCAGAAAATTCGAAACCAGCCGGCCCGGCAGTTGATCGCCATGAATGCTTTTGGCGTCAAGCGGACACTCTACCTGCAACCTGAAACAGAACACCTGGTTAGATTGACCGAGACCGTTTTTCTTGGCATGGGCAAGGAACATGAACTTTCCTTGCAGCTTAAAAAGCAGCAGCAGCTCAGCAGCGAGGCACTGAAGAAGTCGGTGTCGGCTTTTGATCAACTGCTGGTGCTTCGTGATGAATTGACCAGCGATGCGCGAGGCACGGAACTCACCTGGAATGAAGACCAGCTCAAGCTGCTTCGGGCGGGCCTGGAAGATGCGACTGCATCGGTAACCGATACCCCGCTGGCAGCGATTGCCCTGCGTGCCCGTCAGGATGCCCGTGACCAGAAAGGCCGGAGCGGAGGAGTTGCTCTGCTGGAAAGCAGGTCGATGGGGAAAGCACTTTCCAAGACCGGTTTCCTGGCATTGCGAGGGAGCGAGTTTTCCGATGAGCAGCTGCGTGATGGCGTTGTTGTCTTGCACTTCTGGGAATACCAGGACAAGCCGCTGCGGGAACCGTACGGACAGGTTGGATACCTCGATTTTCTTTATCGAAAGTACAGTTCCAAGGGGTTGAAAGTTTTCGGGGTGGTGGCGGCCGCGAAGCTGGATGATGAGACGCTACGGCAGCGGACGATCCAGAGTGCACGGAAATTTGTTTCTTTCATGAACATCAGTTACCCGATGCTGGTCGACGGTGAATCGTACTTGCGAAAAGTGCTTGGCGATCCGCGGGCGGCCGGTGCCAGGTTGCCGCTTTTCCTGGTGCTCGATAAGCAGGGGAAGGTCGTCCACTACCACGTCGGGTTCTACGAGGTGGATCGGGAACGGGGCCTGAAGAAACTGGATGTGGAAGTCAGCAAGGCGCTGGGAATTGACGAGTGATCGCCAGCACGTTCTCCAGCAGCTGGGGACAGGTGGCCAGCCCCTCGCCGTGCTCGATTGTTCGTACCCCCTGCCAGTCACAGAAAACACCGCCCGCTTCCTCGATCACCGGGGCAATGGCCGCGGCATCCCAGAGGTTCATGAGCGGGTCGACCATCACGTCTGCCCGGCCCGTGGCGACCAGCATGTAACCATAGCCGTCTCCCCAGGTGCGGGTGATGGCGGTACTCGCTTCCAGTTGCCGGTATGCGTCGGCAGCATCCCTGGCGGCGAAGGAATCCACTTGTGTTGTGACGAAACAGGCCTTTGCCAGGGAGTCGGCTGGCCGGACCTCTGCCCGGCAGAGCGGCTCACCCTGCTGTTCAAACCAGGCCCCCTGTCCCTGGGCTGCATGGACCAGTTCCCCCAGCGCCGGTGCCGAGATGACACCAATCACCGGTCGCTGCTGGTAGAGGACTCCGACCAGAGTGGTGTAAAGCGGGACTCCGCTGATAAATGACTTGGTGCCATCAATGGGATCGAGGATCCAGCGGTAGTCACTGCTCCCCGGATGGTCATCGAGTTCTTCGCCATGGATTGCATCATCGGGAAAAGCGGCCTGGATTGCCTGGCGGAGAAGAATTTCCGCTTCCCGGTCCGCCCGTGTCACCGGGGACTGGTCGTCCTTCTGCTCAACGGCCAGTGTGCCGTCCTGAAAATATTCCAGCGTGAGCTGGCCAGCCTGCCTGGAAATCTCTACCGCAAGCGAGAGCCGGCCGGTAATATCGTCAGCGGGGACAGGCATGGTGTATCTGCTTTATCGGGGAACGAATTGCTTTAGCTGTCTTCTTCATCGGTTGCTGGATGTACCGGACGAAAGACCGCTTCGAAAACCAGCATTCCGGCTCCACATACAAGGAAGCTGTCTGCCAGGTTAAAGTTCGGCCAGGTATACGATCCGAAGCGGAAAAGAATCCAGTCCCTTACACCATGGCGGTAATGATCGGCGATGTTATTCTCGTGCCAGAAACCAAAGCGGTCATAGAGATTGCCGAGGATGCCGGCGGTAATCAAGGCCAGGGCGACGGTCAGGAGTAGATTCTCGCTGGCACCACGACACATCCAGACCACGATCAGTCCGGTGGCAAGGACGGAAACAAGGCGAAAGACCGTGGTGAACCCCTGGCCAAGTCCGAACAGGGCTCCCTGGTTGACCGCTGTCTGGAAGCCGAAAAAATCCTCGACCACCCAGTAGGTCCTGGAGTCGGGGTGGCCAGGAAGCTTGAGCCAGTCAAACATCACCTGCTTGGTAAACAGGTCCAGCAGGCATCCGGCGATCGCGATCCCGAGGAACAGGAATATCCGTTTCCGGGTTCGGCCGGGAGCCGGACTGTCCGGTGGCGATTGTGCAGGCTGTTTCTTTTTCGGGCTCTTCACGACAGGCCTTCTGCCTGGGACTGGCGCTGGTAACACCGGCCAGGAGGCAAAGTCCCCCCGGCCATGAAGCAAACGGTAGTTTGGCCTCCCGATTCGTACAAGCCCAGAAGCGGGCGACAGGAGGTGCTTTTCCACCTGCGGCCGGCCGGTTGGGAAAGCTTGAAGAAAACAGGGGGCTGGAATAAACTGGCCCCGTGGGGGTGGTTGGCAGGCGTCCGGGGCTTTTCCTGCGACAGATGAAAACCTGAAGGGATCAAGGCGATTAGTATTGCACCGTTAACCGACCTGGGTTTGCAAAAGTGCATCGCCACGGATTGTGGACAGACATTCGGGGTGGAGGAAGTCCACGTTGGCTGCCCGACCTGTGGCTCGCTTCTGGATATTGTCTACCAGTGGGACCGCGTCCCGCTTCCGGGCAAGCTGGCAGACTTTGAAAAATTCTGGTCGAAAAGAGATGATCCAGCGCGTTTTAGTGGGCTCTGGCGTTTCCACGAATTATTGCCGTTTGTTCCGCTCGAAAAAGTCGTCACGATCGGGGAGGGTCAGACAATCCTCCAGGAGGCCGACCGGGTGGGACAGTTTGTCGGGCTTCAACCCGGCTGCCTGTTCCTGCAGTACGAGGGGATGAATCCATCCGGAAGCTTCAAGGACAATGGCATGGCAGCTGCTTTTAGCCATGCCTGTTCGATCGGTGCCAGCAAGGCCGCCTGTGCGTCGACGGGCAATACCAGCGCTTCTCTTGCCATGTATTCGGCCGTGACACGGATGATGAAAGCGGTCATCTTTGTGGGAAGCGGAAAGATTGCTTTTGGCAAGCTTGCCCAGGCACTTGACTATGGTGCCCTCACGGTGCAGATCAGCGGCGATTTTGACGATGCCATGCAACGCGTCAGGGAGGTCTGCCAGGAGCTGGGAATCTACCTGGTTAACAGTATTAACCCGTTCCGACTGGAAGGGCAGAAGACCATCATGTACCGGGTGCTGGAAGGGCTTGACTGGAAAGTCCCCGACTGGATCGTCGTGCCTGGCGGAAACCTGGGCAATTCCAGTGCCTTTGGCAAGGCCTTTGCCGAACTGCACCAGCTGGGGCTGATAGACCGGATCCCCCGACTGGCCGTGATCAATGCGAAGGGAGCGGACACCCTTGACAGGCTCTACAACGGACAGGGACTTCGCTGGAATGATGGCCATGTTGACCATGCCAAGATCAGTGATTATTACGCGGGGCTCGACGTGGAAAACCGCAAGGCCTCAACGATCGCAAGTGCCATTGAAATCAACCGGCCCGTGAACCTGGTCAAGTGCCTTCGAGCCCTGGATACCTGTCGTGGAGTGGTGGTCAGTGTCTCGGACCAGGAGATCATGGACGCCAAGGCACAGGTGGCAAGTGGTGGACTTGGCTGCGAACCTGCCAGTGCGGCAACCGTGGCGGGAGCCCGCCTGCTGAGACGGGACGGGACCATTGGACCTGGGGACCGGGTTGCCTGTATTCTCACCGGACACCTGCTCAAGGATCCAACGGCCACCGTGGCCTATCACACGACCGACCAGGACCAGTTCAACCAGGTCCTGGGCAGCCGGGGTGTGAGTCGTGCTTCTTATGCCAATCGTGCGGTTTCGGTCGCCAACGAGTTGTCCGAGATCATCAAGGCAATCCGTCTCTACAGTTGACGCGTCGGGCGTGACCGTACACAGTTGAATGCTGGAGCAGATCTTCCGGGTCACCGTTCCAGGAAGACCCTGACGAGTTGATTTGAGGAACCGATGGTATTACCAATTGCAATCCATGGTGCAGCCGGTCGTATGGGGCAGAGGCTCGTGGCACTGGCAAGCCAGGACAGTGAGCTTCAAGTCGCTGCCGCCCTGGAGTACCCGGGCCATCCGCGACTGGGGGACGATGCAGGCCTGGTGGCAGGTGTCGAGAAGGCCGATGTGCCGCTCTCGGAAACGCTGGATGGGGACGTCGAAGTGGTGATTGACTTCTCCATACCCGAGGCGGCCGAACAGGTCACACGGATCTGCCAGCAGAAGC
>CAYYZW010000034.1:0-7433 GCA_964476375.1 uncultured Pirellulaceae bacterium | reverse complement strand
CAGGTTCCTGGAGGAGATCTTCTTCGGTGAAAACAGAATCGACTCTCTCCCCCCAGCTGAGGGAATTCGAACTCGCCGACGTCCGATATTCATCCCCGGCCGCTGGGTCCAGGACGGATGCTGCGAACACCGCAGCGACCTGGCGAGGATGCCCCACGGTCGTCGAGGAAGCCTGCCCCGCCAGGCTCCACCGTGGATGGCCACCATCGGTCAATGGCTCCCCTTCTGCCTCCCCTTCCCCGGCCGGGCCTCCGGCGTCACCAGGATTCAACTGGTTGATGATATGCAGGGCATCCACCGCGGTAATGGAAAAATCTCCATTGGTGTCATACAGGTACCGGTCATGAACCATCAGGGGATGGGGATTGCTATCGATCACCAGGACCGAGCGTGCCCCGTCGGCATTGAGAGAATCGATCACGGTGAGTGCGTCGAGCGGGGTAATATTGCCATCCGCATTCACATCCAGCGGCTGGCCTGGATTCTGGTAAAGCGAGAAACCGAACAACTCCGCAATATTCAGCTCATCCTGCCCCGCGGGATTCACCTGGAAATAACTGGCCGGTGTGATATCACTTTCCACCAAGTAAATACCGGGAAGATCCTGGCCGTGATTGGTATTAATCGTCATCAGGTCGAAGGAGGTAATGATATTATCCAGGTCCGCATCCAGTTCCTGCTCGAAGAGATCCTGGCTCAGGTCGATCCCCATTTCATCATTAAAGATGGTGGCGGAGATCCCACGAACTCCCAGCTGCGACTGGAGCGTCCCGCCGGTTGCCAGCTGCATGGCCAGGTCCTCGACGCTCTCCGTTCCCATGATTCCCGGCATGGCCACCAGCAGTTCGACCAGGCCGGATGTCCCGTTCGCGCCCGGAACCACGACCTGGTAGTCTCCCGCTTCCAGGCGGTAAACGGCATACGACTTGCCGGGATCATTATTGTCCTGATGACCAATCTTCAACGGCGCCACCGGCGTCCCGGTACTGTCGATCACTATCGAGGGACCGACCTGCAGTGTTTCCCCCGGTGCGGCGGTGGCAACAAACAACAGGTCGAGTGGACGGTCGTTATCTGCCACGCTGAAGTCGAAGCTCCCCAGGCCGGATCCCGCCTGGACCTCTCCCGGTTCTGAATGCAATACATGCTGCGCATCCATTCCCAGCGGGTTGCGATCATCATTGATGATCGTCACCTTGCTATCGGCATCCTCGAAGGTAATTGCTCGGTTGGACGCGGCAAGATTACTAAATCCCAGCAGCAGGTCCTCGTGTCGCTCAAAATCGGTATCCCCGTTCACATCGACAGTCACCACCTCGACCTGGGATCCTGCGCTGAACGTGACGGTACCACTCCCGGTTGCCAGCTGGTAATCATTGCTGTCCACATCTCCCCCCGTGGGAGTGAATTCCATCGTCACATCCACGTCGACGGGACTGCTGAGGGTCACCGAGACCGAAGCAGGGGTGGTTCCACTATCCCCTTCCACGATCACGACATCGCCCATCAACACGGTAGCGGCATCATCGTTATCGATATCGATCCGTCCTGTGGGATCCCCCATGGAGACATCCCGGTTGGACGACTCCAGGCCTGTCAGGAGCACATGGAAGTACTCGTCCAGCTCGACAACCGTGTCCCCGTTGACAGGCACCAGGATCTCGTGCTGCTCCCCCGCGATCCCGGCAAACAGCAGGGTGCCGCTGGTCTGCTGGTAATCATTGTCTCCGATCACTCCACTGCCGGACTCCACCGCACCACGATCCCCTCCGACTTCATCCGTCCCGTCCTGGGTCTCGTAGTCCACCGACAGCGCCGCATCCACCGCGTTATCAAGTGTGACCGCGACCGAGGCCAGCACGCTACCGGCATCTCCCTCGGTCAGGGTGACATCCGAAATCGTGAATGCAGCCGAGTCGTTATTGTCGATCCAGACAAAATCGGTCTGCTGCGAAACGGTGATCTCGTCGGCACCACCATCCCGCCCAAGGAATTCCCACCCTGAAATCGTCACACTGAACCACTCGTCCAGCTCGACGACCGTGTCCCCGTACACGGGAATGGTGATCTGCTGAGTGAGCGGATCGGCATGCTGCAGACCATCATTGACTGCGGGGAAATTCAGGACCGACTCGGTATCGTCGTAGTCGTGCCCATCGGCCATGGCACTATTAACAAAATCGTACTCGCCGGGTGGGTCCGATGGATCGTCATTGCCGGCGCTGCTGTTGATGCCGGCATATTCTGCTGCCACCGCCAGCGGGTCATCGCTGGAAAGGCCCGCACTGGCTGTCGAGTTATAGTCGCCATTGGCTGTCGCATAAGCCAGCAGGATCGGTATGTCGACCGGGTTGCTCAAGGAGACGGTCAACGTCGCGCTGGTAATACCATCATCTCCCTCGATGAAGAAATCCTGGTCGGCGGTGATGGTGATATCCGAGGTGTCGGTATTGAGCAGATCGATCCGACCGGTTGCCCTGATTTCCGTGTTGTCGGTCTGTTCGAGTGAATCATCCACAACCGTCACATCCCGGCCCGATGCCTGCGCCTCTTCCAGGCCCAGGCTGAAGAACTCGTCCAGTTCCACGATGTCATCATCTGTCACCGTCACATCGACCAACTGCTGGGTTTCCCCGGGTGCAAATACGAGGGTGCCGGCCAGCGACGTGTAATCACCAAAGGCCTGCAGGGCGGTCCCATCGAGGGTCTGGAATGGCACCGTGACCGGGGCATCCACCGCGTTATCAAGTGTGACCGCCAGGCTGGCTGTCCCCGCTTCCTCGCTGATCACCACATCGCTGACGGTGACTGTCGCCGAATCATTGTTTTCAATCGTGATCGTACCGACGGTGCTTCCGAGAGAAAGATCCCTGCTGCCATCGGACGGCTGCAAGTCACTTATCGTGACGGTCAAATCCTCCGCCAGTTCGACCAGGGATTCGTCGATGGTGGGAATGGAGATGACCTGGGAAAGGGGAGCACCTGCTGCATGACTAAAGGAGATGTCACTGCCGGACGTGCCGGTATAATCATCCGGGTCGATGGCAGTCCCATTCGCGGTCGTGAAATCAAAGCTCACATTCACATCGACCGGGTCACTGAGCGTAACGACCAGCTGGCCATCACTTCCCTCGGTGGTCGTGGACGCAGGCTGGATCGACAGCACAGCGGCATCGTCATTGGTGATGGTTAACGAACCAGAATCATCTCCGATATCGACGTTTCGACCGTCGGCAGCGACATTGGAGAGAATCGCCGAGAGTGTTTCCGTGGCCTCCACCACGCGATCCCCGGTGACATAAACGCTGACCTGCTGCTGTTCCCCCGCCTGGCCGACAAATGTCAACTGACCACTGGAGTCCAGGTAATCCTGGTCCCCGGAAAGGCCGGTCGTGGCGGAGGTTGCGGTCCCGGCCAATGTCCCGTAATCGACCGTTACAGGGACATCGACCTCGGCATCGAGCGTGACGGTCCACTGGGCAAGCGTCGTGTCACTGTCCCCCTCGATGAAGGAAATGTCGTTGATCGAGAGGGATGCCAGGTCGGCATCCGTGATCGTGATCACGCCCGCCGACACCAGTTCCACCGACCGGCCCTGGGTATTGAGGTTATTGATCGTTGCCAGCAGGTCCTCGGTCAGCTCGACCACGCTGTCGTCAGTAATCGGCACGCTGAAGTCAGCCAGTCCGCCTTCACTGAAGGCGGGCACGCTGTAACCGGTGGTGGTCGGCGTGTAATCTCCCAGGCTGCTCCCTGCACTGCCATCGGCTGTCACCACATCAAACGTGTAGCCGGTGTCCACCTTGCCGATGGTCGAGACAGTCAGCGTGGCGGGCGTTCCATCCTCCGCCAGCGTCGTGCTTCCAATCGTGATCGTGGCCGTGTCGTCATCCGTGATCGTGATACTGCCGTCATCGTCACCGATATGGACATCCCGTGGGTTCACGGCTCCCTCGGCACGTTGCTGGAGATTGAAGAGACTGAGGTAAAACTCCTCATCCCGCTCCACGATTGCATCATCCAGGATATCGAAAGTGACCGTCTGGATTTCGGCAAAGGACCCATTTTCCGGGTCGGCCGTTCCCTCAACACCGCTATCGGCTCCTGCCGCTGCAAACGAGAGCGTCACGAAGTCCTGCCAGACACCGCCCGGCCACTGGTACTCCTCGTCCCCGTTAGCCGGATCCGATGTCGCGGTCCGGTGCACTGCCAGCCCGTCGCTGGCGGTCGCCCGCACCGTGATCGGGACGTCGATTGCGTAATTCAGCGCGACTTCCACGGCCACGGTTCCCGCACTCTCACTCACCACCGTGTCACGGACTTCCAGGAAGGCCGAGTCATCATTCCCGATCGTGACCGTCTCCGACCCATTGTTGATCGTCAGCTGGCCAGTGGCCGCACCGGCCGTCCCGAAGTCATCAAAGTCGACCTCCAAGATGTTGACGCTGAAATCCTCATCCACCTCCACCACCTCGTCCATCCGCACGTCCACGGTGAACGATCGTGCCTCTCCCGTCGGTGGGGTAATGGCCCCGTCCCATCCAACGAACGAGGTACTGGCGTTCACCACCACATAATCCCGGTCGCCGTTTTCGCCGGCCGCCAGCGACCCCGCCACTGCCGGATTGGCGCTGACCCCGTCAAGCGTAAAGAAGTTAACGTCAAAACCACCTCCGTCGTAATCCTGCACATCCGCACTGAGCACAATGTCATAGGGACCTGTCGTATTCAGATCCTCCGAATTGTCACTGGTCCCCTCGGTGAAGGAGGGGGTCGTAACAACGAGGTTGAATTCTGCCGAATCCTCCTGGTTAATCAGCCCCAGCGTTGGTGAGAGATCCAGCTGGACCCGGTTCAGGCCGCCGGCACCGTAACCGAGATAATCATTCTCGGCATAAGTGGTGCGGTAGACCTCCTGCAGTTCGACCACCGTGTCATCGGCCGAATCGACAGAGAACGGGAAGGTCAACGCATCCCCACCGGTATAGGACCAGCTACTGCCACGTGGCGTGTAGTCCTCATCGCCCGGAAACGATATCGTCCCGTCGATCGCGGAGGCAGGTTGCTGGGAACCGGCCAGGTCCCCGGCCTCGGCATCGGCGGTGGCAAAGCGGGTATCGAGCGTCCGTGTGTTGTCGATCGTGCCGGCGCTGAAAGTGGCCGTCTGCACAGCGGTGCTGAGTTCCATCTGGAACGTGGCCGCCGCCCCCTCCGCCACGCTGCCGGAAAGATTCGCGTGGGTTACCGTGGCCGTCTCGTCATTCTGGATCGTGATCGTGGTGTCCGCTGTCGTCACCGAGAGGTCATTCGTGCCCGGTGCCGATGTCACTGGATGGGCACCGGCGCCATAACCAAGCAGGTTGTTCTCGACGAAATCGATAATGAACTGCTCGTCGATTTCGACAATGCTGTCGGGGGTGACCGACACCGTGAACGTCTGCGTATCGCCCAGGGTGGTGCCGTCGTAGGATAAAGTCGCGGCCGTATCATCGTAGTCATTGGTGCCGGTATAGGCGTTTGTGTCGCCGTCGGCGGTCCGGGCGCCGCTGTCGCTGTTCCCGGTAATCGTGAGCGGGCCGATGCCATAGGTTTGCACCCGGGCATCCAGCGAGAGGTCCACGGAAAATGTGCCGCTGTCTTCCGGTCCAACCGCCGAGGAGGCGGTAATCGCCAAGCTGCCGGTGTCATCGTTCAGGATGGTGATATCCAGGGCCGGAGCCAGGGAGAGGTCGGCGCCAAAGGGCCCCAGGTTGGTCGCGGCGGTGAAGACGATCTGAAACTCCTCGTCACGTTCGACGCTCTCGTACGTGATGATATTCACGTCATCACTGAGAATGGCGGTCCCGGCGTTTCCATCCCAGGCCGTTGGTGTACCGGAAGTGGCCTCGTAACTTTCGCTCGTGTAATCGCCATCCCCGGTCGCTGTCCCGCTCGCCGTGGCATTTTCCCCGCCGATATCCTGCGTGTCAGCGGCAATGATAAATGTTTCTCCCTGGATTTGGATGTCCGCACTGGAGACGATGGTGAAGGCCTGGAGGTTCGATGCCGGCGTGTCTCCCTCGGCAACGGAAATGCCGGCCGGGCCAAAGGAGATCACGGCCGTGTCATCATTCTCAATGATCACCTGCTGCGTGGCCGGCGTGCTCGCCAGCAGGGCCCCGAAGCCCTGGTCATTGGTGACCGTGAATTCCACGGCGATGGTCTCGTCACGCTCCACGGTCGCATCGTCCTTGACGACCGCGATCCGGCCTGACCCGGTGGAGGAGCGGTCGATCGTGGCGCTGGACAACAGGTCACCGCTAAAGGGACTGCTGTCGTAATCATCGCTGCCGATACCGGCCCCGGCTTCCTCGGCGGACCCGTCCAGGGCCGCGACCGTGACCTGGATCCGGTTGGCGGCCAATCCTCCATAGATTTCATAGCCACCGGTTATCCCCGACGTGGTGATATCGAAGTCTCCCTCGGCTGCCGTTGCGGGACTGACCGTCTCGGACCAGGTCAACGTGTCCGTATCGGTGATCGTGACCGTCCCTTCCACATCGAAAGTGATACTGTAGCCCGATGTGGGGGCCAGCAGGCTGCTTCCTGCCGCCTCTGCCAGCTTGACGACGAATGTCTCGGTGGAGAGTTCCATCACGCTGTCGTCATTGATATCGACGGTGAAGTTCTCGGCATCCCCGTTATTGATCAGGTTGATGTTGGTCGTGCCAATTCCCTCGTAGTCGTTCGTGCCGTCAACACCGGCAACTGCCAGGTCGCGGGCATCTCTGGCCCCGGCGCCATCCTGCGTGACGTAATCAATATTGATAGCCTGGTCGAGCGTTCCGGAGAGGACAATAGACAGACTCGCCTGCGGATCCACTCCCTCGGCCACCGTTACATCGGCAATGCTTACAGTGGCGGAATCATTATCAGTGATATCAGTCGTGACATTTGTTGGATTAACCGTCGTGCTTCCCGTTCCCGCTTGAAGGTCAAAGCTAAAAGATTCAAAACCCTCCACAATTACGTCATCGTTGAAACTAAAAGCGACTGGTAGCGTTGCGGGAGAGGTCGCTCCATTAAGGAACACACCACTGCTCGAAGTTGGGATTACGTCGCTACCTAATGCACCAATAGAGCCAAGACTACTCGCATTAACCGAGAAATTTGCATCTGCACTAAATGTGCTACTTCCACCCTGTTCGGTGGCCTGTACCACAACAGTAACAACTTGCCCTTCACCTAAATTCTGTACAGGAATTGTCGCAGGTGTTCCGCCAGGAAATTGCGATACCCCATCAATCAAGACATCGCTGATCAGCAAATCTGCTGCCAACAAACGGCGTTCTTCCAGCGGTTCAAGAAACAGGGTTCTGCGTCGATTCCTGTCGCCGCCTGATGCCCGTTTCTTCGTGGTCAAAGCAGGACGCAGGGCACGTTTCCAAAGAAAG
>CAYYZW010000033.1:0-4596 GCA_964476375.1 uncultured Pirellulaceae bacterium | reverse complement strand
GCGAGTCTCCCGGTCGATGACCTCGCCGGTGGAAGGATAGGCCAGGGTGCCGTCCATGCTGAAAGTGACCCAGCCCGGCTGGTAGCGTAGCGGGATGCTGGCAACCTGGCTGGGGGGCTCGCTGGTGACATCAAAAACGTGGACGTGAGAATTGGCCCCGTCACTGACCCAGATCTCCTTGTCATCGGGAGTCAGTCCGATGCCATGGCTGGGACAACCATGGCGCTTGATTGCCCCCATCTCGAATCCCTGGACTTCCACGCGGTGAATCATCTTGCCGGTCGTGATGTCACCGATTTCGAATCCGAGCAGCTTGTTGATGTTCACGTAACAGCGGGTCTGTGTGCTGTTGACCGTGAAGGGCCGGACGTTATTGCTGAAGGGACCTACTTGTCCGCTTATGGTATGCCCCTTGGTCTCGGCGACCGTCAGGATGGGTGACCGAAGACCAGCCAGGTAGACACTCTTTCCATCCTGTCCGTAGACCGTGTTATGGGCTCCGGAGTCCGGGGTCACGCGGGCGATCTCGTTTCCGCTGAGAGAGTCGACCACTTTCCAGTGGTCTTTTTCCAGTGAGGGGAGATAGATGATGGTACCGTCTGGGGAGATGGACATGCGATCGCAGCCGGCCTCAAAGGTTTTTTCCCAGAGGATCTCGTCCGTCACCAGGTCCAGGCAGATCAGGTGACGGAGGGTGCTCACGAACAGCCGTCCCACGTGTTCGCTAGCACAGATTCCCTTGATGTTGAGTGGCTTGCCATCTTCATTGAGGCCACCGAGGGGGATTCGCCTGACGAACTTGTGGCCCTGGTCGATGTCAAAAACCAGGACACCATGTCCACCAAACTGGAGGTAGTTGCGGATACCGGGAGAAGCGACGTAGAGAAGTCGCCGTAGTTCTGCATCGGGTGGTGAACGAATGGCTTTTACCACCGCGCTCTGGCCCTCGGCCAGCGTGGCATACACTCCTCCGGTTGCCTTGTATGCCAGCATCGCCCGCTCCTTGAGGAGCTTCAGGGCGTTTGGGAAATCGCTCTCCCGCACGTCCTCGTTGCAGAATTTGCAGCAACTTTCCCACTGCAGGCCCAGTCGTTTCCATAGCAGGCCGCCTCCCGGGTTCACCTCGTCGGTGACCGGGCACCAGATCATGCTCATGGAAGATACGAAATTGTTTTCCCACCGTGTGGCGCGAGCCATCTCGACGAACTTCTGCGGGTTTTTCATGAAGGTTGCCTGGGCATCCGCCTTGTGGCCCCGGTAGGTCACGCCCTTGTAGGTCCAGCTGGGAAGATCCGGATCGGAGGGTTTCAGGTGGACCGGGCAGAGGTCTACTGACTTCTGCTTTTCCGGGATTTTCAGCTTGTAGAGCATCACGCAGTCCCGGGGCAACTGGGCGGTGGCCGGGGAGGCGAGGATGCAGAGCAGGATCAGGCTGAGCGAGGCCCGGGAGAGAAGAAAAACAGGAAAACGGTAACCCATGGTGGCAGGCCCCCCTCAAGAAGTCTGGTGATCTTGTTTTCAATCTGGCAGTGCCAGCGTGTAGAGGCCAGCTCCGAACTGTCCTCCAACCGGAATGCAGATGTACTGTTTCTTGCCGGCCATGTAGGTCATCAGGGCGCCACTGGGGGTAGCGGCAAGGTCTTTCCGCATGATCTCTTTTCCCGTGGCCTTGTCAAAAGCGTATAGGCGGGGCGTCCTGGCGGCGTGGGCGACCAGCAGCAGGGAACGGGTCGTGAGTACGAAGGGACGGCCGTCGTCGCCCAGGGGAGGTAGATCCATCTCCTTGAGTAACTCGTGGTTGCGGGGCCCGTCACCGATCGGAACTTTCCATCGGATGTCACCGCTGTTCAGGTCGATGGCAGTGATGCTTGTGTAGGGAGGTTTAAAAAGTGGCAGTCCCCTGGGCCCGGGGACACCCTGGATGACCCTGCCGATGTAGTTGAAGTTGGATCGGGCGGCATCCGGCGTGGCCAGTTGCAGGCCAATCGGACTTCGCATGCTGGGGATGTAGACCATGCTGGTCTCTGGATCCACGGTACAGCCCATCCAGTTTGCTGCGCCACCCCAGCCCGGCATGTAGATCGTCGGCTTGTCGACCACGGGGGGCGTGAAAAGTGGGCCGTGATGGTAGCCTTCGAGAATTCTCTTTGCCGCGGCCCGGAGTTCCGGGGTGAAGTTGATCAGGTCATCCTCATGGACACCCTGGACCTCGAATGGCGGTGGTTTGGCAGGAAAGGGCTGGGTTGCGGCAGTCTTTTCACCGGGGACGGTTGACTGGGGTACCGGCCTTTCCTCGATTGTCCAGACCCGTTTTCCTGTGCTGCGGTCAAGGACCAAGCAGAACCCCTGCTTTGTGACCTGTGCCAGTGCCGGGATCTTCGTGCCGTTGACCGTGATATCCACCAGTGCCGGGGCAGCAGGAAAATCGTAATCCCAGACACCGTGATGGACGTGCTGAAAATGCCAGATCCGTTCTCCCGTCTCCGCGTTCACACAGACCAGGCTCTCTCCGAACAGGCCATCCCCGTGCCGGTGGCCGCCGTACCAGTCATTGGTCGGGGTACCAAGTGGCAGGTAGACATATCCCAATTCCGTGTCGGCACTCATCAACGTCCAGCAGTTGGCATTCCCGGTATATTTCCAGGAGTCTTTTTCCCAGGTCTCGACACCGAATTCTCCTGCCTCCGGGATGGTCTTGAAGACCCACTTCTGCTTGCCGGTACGAACATCAAATCCCCGTACGTCCCCCGGCGGCATCTCCTTGTGCGTCGGGGCATCACTAATGGAGGATCCCACGACAACCGTGTCCCGGCATACGATCGGGGGAGAGGTGACAGCATAAAGTCGCCGCGAGACGGGTCGCCGCAGGCCCTTGGTCAGGTCGATACGGCCTTTTTCACCAAACTCCAGGATCGGGTCCCCACTGTCGGCCGCCAGGGCGACAAGGTGCGCATCCCCGGTGGCAATGTAGATTCGCTTGTCATCTCCGTCGGCCCAGTATGCCACTCCCCGGTGCACGAAACCGAGGTTCGTCGGCCGGCCGGCTTTCCAGCTACGGGTGTCGTGGGCCCAGATCTGCTTGCCCGTTACCGGGTCGACGGCAATCACGTCCGAGTGGGAACTGGAGACATAGAGCACCCCGTCGATCAACAGCGGCGTTGACTCGTAGGCAAAGGTGCCGAGTCGACGGTTTTCCTTGATCCGGGCCGTTTCCGGAGAACCCCAGAACCACTGGGTTTTCAGCGTCGAGACATTTTCTACCGTGATCTGGTCCAGTGCCGAGTACTTCGTACTCCCCGCGTCTCCCCCGTAATAGGGCCACTGCCCGTCGGAGACGCCCTGCTGGGCAGGGAGAGGAGTCGAGCCGGCAAGGAGGATGGTTATCGCTACAAAAGCAGACCGACATGCCCAGCTGCTGTTCATGATTCTTCTCACTTGCAACTCATTCACGTGCCGTGTCGGGGAAAATGTCATGGTATTCCACTCCAACGGCCCCGCCAAACAACGGCCCGGACATTCGCGTGCGGTTCGCTTTCTCGCGTCTCCTGGTCCCCTGTGACAGCATGCAGCCCGCGATCTAGCGAGAGGAAATGCTGGTGATATTTCGGCGGGAGCGGCGAGGTTTCTGCTCCATGCGTAGCGCGTAAGCAACCCCGTTAAGCAGACGGGTCTCTCCCGAGTAGACGTAATAACTCTTGCTCTCGTCCTTTTCAGCCTCGATACCACTCACACACTGGACACCGACGTGCCAGGTACCTGCCGGGAGTGACTTGCGCAGGGTCTTGCTGTGGCCCGGTGAGGGATCCTCGAAATCTGCCAGGCCCTGGAAGGCGGGGCCGTCCTTCCGGAGAAAGAGTGCGTAATCAATTCCCGCCTCTCCTTCCAGCGTGATCGTGGTGCGGGTTCCGTCGGCAGGGACTTCAAAACGGAAGTGATGATACTGGCGATCCCCAATCCGGGTGTGAGCCGGATCTTGATCACTGGTCAGCCGATCCATCACCCGTGTTTCTCCAGACAGCAACGTTCCCTTGATGGCCGGTGTGCCGACACCGTCAAGTGCATAGAGGAAACATGCCTCGGTCAGCTCAAGCCGCTCTCCCTCGGTGATTCCCTCGGGATGGGAACCGATATTGACGATCCGTCCCTCCTGGGGCGTTGCCTTGTAGGCCCAGATGGCAGCCCCCTCGTGCGGCCGCTTTCCCGGTGTGTCGTAGGTAGCCAGGATCTCGGTGTCCGCCAGGTGCGGGCCGTCGGTGAGCGAGAGCCAGTTCCCGTTGTTGTGGTAGATATCCGCCACGTACCGGTCACCGCCAAAATCACGGTACCGGGTGAGAGGTGATTTTTCGGGAATCACGTGGCCGACCCGTTCTTTCTTGAGGCCGGTGTTACTGGTGTTGTAAGGAAAAATGTGCAGGTAGCCGAGCCGCCGGTCCTCGAGGGCTTCCACGTTGCTGCCACTGAGGAAGGAACCGGCACAGCTGCCACAGTATCTTCCGCCGGCCCGGTAAATCTGGCGTAGTCCCTGGCGGCCGGAAAGCTCAAGTGACTTGCCATGCAGTGTGGCTCCACCCCCGTTGACGTACAGCATGCGGAACC
>CAYYZW010000032.1:0-6040 GCA_964476375.1 uncultured Pirellulaceae bacterium | reverse complement strand
CGAGCCGAACAGGACACGGGGTCCGTAGCGTCCGGCGAAATACCAGGACCCACTGATGCCGATATGAGGCTTCATTGTGTGGGGGCCCCCGGTGCCGGAGGCCGCCTGTTCCTGGATCGGCAGGATCAGGTCGTGGAAAATCGGGGCCAGCGAGGGGGTGTAGGACTCGGTGGCATAAAGAACATGGTCTGCCAGGATGGTTCCCCGCGACGTGTGGATGCGGTACGGTGGGCTGGTGCCTGTCACCGACTGGACCCTTGTCCGGGTGAAAAGATGAACCTGGTCTGACTCGAGGGCCACGTCCAGTAATGACCAGACCCACTTGGCCGGGTGCCAGGATGCGGTCTGGCGAGAAAAACCGGCAGGCTGGTCCAGTTGCATCCCGCTAAGCGAAATAGCATCGGTCGGGTGGATCCGGGTCCAGTCCCGGAAACCGGATTGCTCGGCCATCTGGACCGAGGTCTCGAGCGCCGCCTGTTCGGCGGTGGTGCGGGCCTGCACCCAGCCTGCCCGCACGTAGTCACAGTCGAACTGGTGGGCTGTGATGGTCTGGGCAATTAAGTCCGCGTTATGGTAAGCCGCCTGGCAGTACTGCCGGGCAAACTGCCAGGCAAGTTGACGCTGCTGGTCGGCATCGAGATCGGGACGGCTGGTGGGAAGCTGGCGAAGAACCGTGTCGTGGACCATTTTGAAGTAACGCCCCATCACGACCAGGCCCTCGTTGCGGCCGGATGCACCACTGGCCGGGTCCTCCATCTCAAGGATTGCCAGGGAACGGTCGGTTGAATTTCGCCGGGCCCAGTGAAAGGCACAGGCGGCACCGCTGAACCCGGCGCCGATCACGAGCGTGTCCACTTTTTCAGGCAACCCGGCCCCGGGGTCGAGCTGCCATGGATGGTTGGCCCAGCGGTTCTGGTCCACGAGCCACATCGGCGTCCGTGAAACGCGGGGGGGGACCTGCAGGTCGGCTGCTGCCCGGGGGATCTCGACCAGCAGTTGCCTGGTGGCCCAGCAGAAGAAGTTCACCCAGCGAAGGGGACCCCAGAGGTCGCCCCACTGGAGCTGCATGAAGTGCCCGGCGGCCTGGAAATCGGGTCGGCGCAGTTGCAAAAGGATGCGGATGACCGTTTTCAGTCGCATCGGGAGACTCACCTTGCAGTCAGCCTGGTCATTGTGTGGCGGCACGTGTGTGCTCCTGGAAAAGAACGGTCGTATTGCTGGCTGTTTATACGACGCACTTTTCGTTCAATCAATGGAATCGAGCCTGTACGACCGCCGGTGGTCGGGGATGGTTTTTGTCCATCCTGGGGGCACGCATGGACAAAAGAGGAAGAACTATTGAGTTATGCCGACAGGATAGAGTAAAAAAGGTCATTGTACTGAACACGTGCTGGAGAAAATGGATGTTTTCGATCTCCTCGAATCAACGGTCTACACGATACTGCAATGGGGTGTCGCGACGGAATTTTCTCACGGTCGGTGGGCTCGGTGTCGCGGGCATGAGCCTGGCGGATCTGTACCGGGCCGAAGCGGCGGCCGGAAACGGTTCCTCGCAGAAGGCGGTCATCAATATCCACCTGGCAGGCGGGCCCTCGCACCAGGATACTTTTGACCTGAAGCCGGACGCGCCGAGTGAGTTCCGGGGCGAGTTCAGCCCGGTATCGACCAACGTGCCAGGCATGGATATTTGTGAACATCTTCCCATGCTGGCCCAGCAGGCAGACAAGTATGCGATCGTCCGTTCGCTCACCGGATCGATCGCTGATCACAGCGACTACCCGACGCAGACCGGTTTTAACCGTGAGAGCCTGCGAAACCAGGGTGGTCGTCCATCGATCGGGAGCGTGGCGTCGAAGTTGTTTGGCAGTTCGGCCGGTGCACCGCCATTTGTCAGCTACAACGGGGTTTACCCCGGCTACCTGGGCGCCATTTACAAGCCTTACAAGCCCAAGGGAGGAGAACTGCGGTTGCAGGGAACGATGACCGCCGATCGACTTGCCTCGCGGACAAGCCTGCTCGACTCGCTCGATGGCCTGCGGCGGGATACGGATAACCTGGGCCAGATGGATGCCCTGGACGCCTTCACCCAGCAGGCGGTGGACGTGGTCACCTCCGGGCGCGTGGCCGATGCCCTGGACCTGGAGAAAGAGGATGCGAATGTGCGGGAGCGGTATGGGAAAGATGGAAACATGTTTCTCACTGCCAGGCGACTGGTAGAGGCCGGTGTCCGCGTGGTCACCTTTAACTGGGGAAGCTGGGACACGCACAGCAATAATTTTGGCCACCTGCGGAGCCAGTTGCCCAGGTTTGACAGGGCTGTCAGTGCCCTCTTTGAAGACCTGGCTCTGCGGGGACTCGACCGGGATGTGAGCGTGGTGGGCTGGGGAGAGTTTGGCCGCACGCCCAGGGTCAATAACAACAAGGGAGGCCGCGATCACTGGTACGAGGTTGCCATGTGTCTCCTGGCTGGCGGGGGCATGAAGACCGGGCAGGTTATCGGCCGGTCCAACAAGAATGCCGAGCGGGCGGTGGATCGACCAGTCCACCTGCAGGAAGTTTTCGCTACCCTCTATCACAACCTTGGGGTCGATGTCACAAGGACGACGATCCGGGACGGGGCAGGGCGACCGCAGTACCTGGTGGATGGTCGACAGCCGATCCACGAGTTGATCTAGGCAGGGAGCGGCCTCGTTGTTATTTCGAGGCATGGCCTGTACGATCAGGCCATGAAAAACAAAACCCGCCTTGCCGTTGTTTTCTGCCTGATGACCGTGCCGCTTGCATGCGCCGGGGCGGAAAAATCCACCAACTTTATTTTCTTCCTGGTCGACGACCTGGGCTGGGCCGACCTGGGCTGCTATGGCAGCGAATTTCACGAGACGCCCCATATTGACCGGCTGGCAGCCAGTGGCATGAGGCTGACCCATGGTTATGCGGCCTGTCCGGTCTGTTCCCCCACCCGGGCCAGTATCCTGACCGGGCGCCATCCGGTGCGAGTGGATATTACCGACTGGATTCCAGGGCAGGGCAATGCCAGGGTCAATCCACTCCTGCATCCCCAGGACCGGGACAACCTGGCGCTGGAAGAAGTCACGATTGCCGAGGTGCTTAAGGCGCAGGGTTACCAGACCTTTTTTGCCGGCAAGTGGCACCTGGGGAACAAGGGGCACTGGCCGACCGACCAGGGATTTGACGTGAATATTGGTGGCAACAGCAAGGGATCGCCACCTGGTGGCTACTATGCTCCCTGGACGAACCCCACCCTCACGGCCCGGCAGGAAGGGGAATACCTGACCGAGCGTTTAACGGAGGAGTCGATCACGTTTCTCCAGCAGAGGGATGCCGACAGGCCCTTCCTGCTTTACCTCTCCTATTACAACGTGCATACACCGATCCAGCCCTACAGGAAACGGGTGGCGCATTACCAGCAGAAAGCGGGGGAGTTGTTTGCCGAACCCTCCCCGCCGCTCGCCGAGCACGAGGGGGTATCCCGGTCGAGGCAGGATAATGCTGCCTACGCGTCGATGCTCGCCGCCGTGGACGATAGTGTCGGGGCGCTGCTGGGAAAAGTGAAGCAGCTGGGCCTGGAGGAGAACACGGTGGTGATGTTCTTCTCGGACAATGGCGGTTTGTGCACCCTGAAGAAGAGACCTGGCCCGACGTCGAACCTGCCTCTGCGGGCCAGCAAGGGGTGGCTTTACGAGGGGGGGGTGCGCGAACCCACGATTATCCGTGCCCCGGGGGTGACTCGCGCCGGCAGCGTGTCGGATACGCCCGTTGTCAGTATGGATTTTTTTCCAACGATCCTCTCGCTGGCCGGTCTCAAGCAGCGGCCACGGCTGCATGCGGACGGCATCAACCTGGTCCCCCTGCTTACCGGGGGGGAGCTCAAGTCACGCCCGCTCTACTGGCATTATCCGCATTACCACGGTTCTGCCTGGAAACCAGGGGCGTCGGTGCGCGATGGGAAGTGGAAGCTGATCGAGTTCTACCATTACAAGAATGTCGAACTCTATGACCTGGCAGAGGATCCGGGTGAGCAGAACAATCTTGTTGAGAAGTACCCCGCCGTGGCTGCCAGGCTACAGAAGCAGCTGGCAGACTGGCAAAAGAAAATGAACGCCAGGATGCCGGTTCCCAATCCGGACTACCAGCCGGCCAGCGACTAGCGAGCCGGGTTGGCTTCTGCGACCTGCTTGATATGCTCGAGCACCCGCTCGTGGATCCGCTGGATGCAGGCGTCGGACCAGAGGGTCCAGTAATCCTGCGGGTACATTTCCAGCTCGTACCAGGTGCTCCCCTCCAGGCGGGTGCGGCCGCCGGGCAGGGGGACCAGGCGAAACTCTCCCCGCCGGCTTTGCAGGTACCCTTCCAGGTGCGGTGGATGGATGTGTCGGTAGGGGCTCAGTTCCGTCATCGGGGCGGGTTGCTCGGTGACGTCAAACGAGAGCCGCCGGCCCGGTTCCCAGGCCGTGATCGGTTCCACGAACGAGCCGGTGGAGAAGATGCAGTGCCGGACGGCCCCCACGCCTGTCCCCACGATGGTGGCCTCCTGGGGACAGGCAATCCCCAGGCGGAAATACCAGGCGGTCGGTTCGGGCAGGGGGGGGAAGCGGATTACGTGGGGCCAGACTTCCTCGGGCGATGCATCAATCTCGATCGAGGTGGTCACTTCGTAGAGGGGGGTTGGACGATAGAGCAGCTCGGCTCCTGTGAGCAGGGGGACAAGAGCCAGCAGCAGGAGGATCGTGCGCTTCTGAACCGGGGCGATGGAGGCCAGCATGTAGCCGATCATGCCTCCCAGCATCCCCATCGCAATTCCGATTGGAAGGAACATCACCAGGCATATGATTCCCTCCAGGGCAAACAGCAAAATGGCGACTCCCACCAGCAGGATCGAGATATTGGCGATCGCCAGGCTGCCGCGGAGCGTGCGACGGGAGGGTCGGTTGTAGAGAAATGCACTGACCGTGCTGACCAGGATCGGCATCCCCATGAAAAGGACATTGCCGTAGTTACCGGTGCCGTAAATCACGATGACCAGCAGCAGCAGTCCGATCGAGACGCTGACAGCGATCCCTGTCAGGCTCGATCGCAGCCCGTGCTCCAGCTGGGCGACGCGGGGACTGGCGGGGGCAGGTTCCCCGGCGGCGGGTTGCTGGGGTAGTCGTCTTTTCTGAAAACAGAGGGTGAGCATGAAAACCATGCCGATGACCGGGATCAGGACGAGCAGGCCCGTGGATCCTGGCCTGCCGGCGTCGATCGCGCGGCGGACGCTCATGGCGACCATGATCCAGAGGAAGGGGATCGACCAGCCGGCCAGGGCGATCCCCAGCCAGGTCGGGCCGGGCGCCTTGAAGAACTGCTGCCGCATCGTCAGTACCGGGTTGATGAAGTCCAGCGGGGTCATCAGCAGGGATGTGTAGTGGTGAATGGCGCCTGCCTCGACGAGGTACTTGACCAGCATCAGGGTGAAGCCGGTGATGGCGTAGCTGCGACGGTTGACCGGCAGGGTAAGTCCGAACCAGAGCTGCAGTAACCAGCGGATGCCTCGTGGCGGATGCAGACCGGGGGAGGGTCCATCGGGAAGGGGTGTGGTCATGGCGATGGGGGATCCCCGAATGCGGTCGAGAGTGCCGTGGAACGGGCGAAATTCTATGAAGTGCCCCTGCAGGACGCAAGCAGAAAGGCATATCGATGACCTGCAGGCAGGGTTTTACCGCGGCGCTCCGGTAGGAAAACAGTCTCAATCCCGCAGCCGAGAAAAAACGGTCATAAATGGTTCCGTCCGTTTGACGCCCTATTTCTCAAGACTTAGGCTGAACTGCTTACACCCCCCATTTTACCCATCTTTCCAGCTCCTGGTGGTATTCGTCCATCGTCCTATGAAGGTGAAGTTTTCATGTTCGACTTTCTTTGGAAACGTGCCCTGCGTCCTGCTTTGACCACGAAGAAACGGGCATCAGGCGGCGACAGGAATCGACGCAGAACCCTGTTTCTTGAACCGCTGGAAGAACGCCGGTTGTTGGCAGCAGATTTG
>CAYYZW010000031.1:0-28423 GCA_964476375.1 uncultured Pirellulaceae bacterium | reverse complement strand
TTTCCCTGCTGGATCGGTTTGCCCTCCCAGGCGATATTCTGCAGCCGGTGACGGCCCCGGGAACGGTCCTGGGCCCGCTGCGGCGGAGCGTATCGGATACCACGGGACTGCGTGACGTAAAGGTTGTTCTTCCCGGCACCCATGACACGGCCAGCGCCGTGATGGCTGTTCCGGTTGATGCCCCGACGCAGGCCTCCGGGAACTGGTGCTACATCAGCAGTGGCACCTGGTCACTGATGGGGGCCGAGATCCCGGAACCGGTGATCAATGCTCGATGCCAGCAGCTCAATTTCACCAACGAGGGGGGGGTTGGCCAGACGGTCAGGTTGCTTAAGAATATCGCCGGCCTTTGGCTCGTCCAGCAATGCCGGGCGGCCTGGGCATCGGAGCAGGACTATGACTGGGAACAGCTTGTCTCGATGGCCGAGGAAAGTCCCGCCAGGACCTTCCTGATCGATCCGGATGATGCCTGTTTTGTTGCCCCGCGGAATATGCCCGAGCAGATCCAGCAGTACTGTCAGCAGAGCGGCCAGCCGGTTCCCGAAACAAAGGGGGCGGTCATTCGCTGTGCCCTGGAGAGCCTTGCATTACGGTACCGGATGGTCATGGAATTCCTGGAAGACCTCACCGGACGTCCGATGGAGACCATTCATATTGTTGGTGGAGGGAGCCAGAACCGCTTGCTGTGCCAGATGACAGCCGATGCCTGTAACCGGACGGTGATTGCCGGTCCGGTGGAAGCGACGGCGATCGGTAACCTGATGATGCAGCTTGTGGCAGCTGGTGCGGTGGACTCAATTTCCCAGGCAAGGGAGGTTGTGCGGGCCAGTTTTGAGGTAGAACAGTATATCCCCTCCGACGCGGATGCCTGGCATGAGGCCGCCGATCGCTTTGTGGGGTTACTTGATTCCTGAAGGACAGGCCTGCCTTGCAGGACAAACAAACTGGGAGAAATGCGTGATGATCAAGGTGGGAATTGCCGGTGTTGGATTCATGGGGTGGATTCACTATCTCGGATACCAGCAGCGGGATGATATTGACCTTCGCTCCATCTGCACACGCAACGAGCAGAAGCTGGCAGGTGACTGGACAAGTATCAAGGGAAATTTTGGCCCCCAGGCCGAGCAGGTGGATGTCTCCTCGCTCTGCTGTCACAACCAGCTGGACGACCTGCTGGCAGATCCGGACCTGGACTTGATTGACATCTGCCTGCCACCTCATATGCATGCGGATGTTGCCATTGCGGCATTCCAGGCTGGAAAGCACGTCTTTTGTGAGAAACCCCTTGCTCTCAGCCCGGAAGAATGTGACCGTATGCTGGCGGCTGCTGCCGAGGCGGACCGCCAGTTACTGGTCGGGCACGTGCTTCCTTTCTTTCCCGAGTACGCCTTCCTCCGCAAGGTTGTGGCAGATTCCACTTATGGCAAGCTCCTCGGTGGCCAGTTTGACCGTGTGATTTCAGATCCCGAATGGCTTCCTGACTTTTATGATCCTGCCCGTGTCGGTGGCCCGCTGGTTGATCTGCATGTCCACGATGCCCACCTGATCCGGTTCCTGTTTGGCATGCCAAGGGAGGTTGTCAGCCAGGGACGACCTCGGGGAGAGGTGGTCGAGTTCTGCAATTCCCTGTTCTCTTTCGATGACCCGTCACTGGTGGTGGCGTCCACCTCCGGGGTTATTAACCAGCAGGGACGAGGCTTCATGCATGGCTACGAGGTTCATTTTGAACGAGCGACCCTTCAGTTTCGGTTTTCCGGGCTGGCGGATGAACCGGAGATGAGTCCCCTCAAGGTGCTCAAGGATGACGGCAGCGTACAGCGGCCGGAACTGGGAGCTGGAGGAGAGATTACCGCCTTTGTGGATGAGATAGGCGAGGTGGTGGAGTCGATCAAGACAGGGGAAACCTCTGCCCTGATTGGTGGCCAGCTTGCTCGTGATGCGGTCGTGTTATGTCAGAAACAGACGGAGTCGGTCTTTACACGATCTGCCGTGTCGATCTGACCTGGTGGCTCTACCCCTTTCCTGCAATCCCCTCTTCGATAGAACACCATGGCACCCCTGATATTACAAACGACGGGCGACGATTCCCGGGATGCGGTTCACCGCTCGGTGGAGGCATTGGCTGCCGGGGGCCTGGTTGCACTACCGACCGAGACGGTTTACGGGATTGCGGCCATGGCACTGGACGAGGCCGCTGTCCGTTCCCTGGTGGCTGCCAAGCAGCGGTCAACCCAGCAGCCGGTCGCACTGGCCGTGGCGAGCGCCGAATCGGTTATGGACTTCGTCCCCTTGATGAGCCCTCTTGCCCGCAGGCTTGCCCGCCGTGGATGGCCTGGTCCGCTCACGCTGGTCCTGTCGGTCGATCACCCGGATAGCGCGGTGAACCAGTTGCCCGGGTCAGTACGAGATCTTGTCGCCCCGGGAGGGACTACGGGATTTCGAGTTCCCGACAACGAGGCAACACTCTCGGTTCTCCAGCTCTCCGCCGGCCCGCTGGCCCTCTCCAGTGCCAACTTCCATGGCGACCCTCCCGCCCATGATGCCAATCAGGCAGCTGCCATGGGCGATTCCCTTTCCCTGGTCTTGGATGATGGTCCGTCGCGTTACCAGGAGCCCTCGACGGTCGTCCAGGTGAAGGAGAATGACTGGTCGATCCTTCGGGAGGGTGTTTTCCGCCAGGAACAGGTACGGGCGATGGCCGGATTAATGGTGCTTTTTGTCTGCACCGGGAATACATGCCGCAGCCCAATGGCAGAAAACCTGCTGAAAAAAAGGCTTGCGGATTATTACCGATGCCCATTCGACCAGCTACAGGAAAAAGGTATCATGGTAGCGTCCGCTGGCGTGAATGCCATGCCAGGGAGCCGGGCAAGCCACGAGTCAGAACAGGTCTGTGCCGAACGAGATCTTGATATCAGCGGCCATGTGACTCGCCCGGTAGACAACCAGCTGGTTCGCTTTGCCGACCACATCTGGACCATGACCCAATCCCACCGGGATGTCATTGTGAACCACTGGCCGGAGGTTGCAGGACGCGTCGAGGTCCTGGATCCATCCGGGGGAGACGTGTCGGATCCGATTGGTGGGCCGATCGAAGAGTACCGTACCTGTGCCGAACAGATTGACAGTTTTATTGAACAACGGATACAGGAACTCGATTTATCCTCGCTACCCAATCACGATAAGCCAGCAGAGCCAGCCTGATGAAAATTGCAGTTGGAAGTGACCACCGTGGGATCCGGGTCAAAACCCGGGTGATTGATTTGCTGGAATCCTGCGGCCACTCGGCCATCGACGAGGGAGCGCACAACGACGACAGCATCGATTATCCGGACATTGCCTCTGCTGTCAGTGAACGGGTCAAGTCGGGTGCTGCTGACCGGGGTATCCTGATCTGTGGAACTGGTATCGGCATGGCCATCGCCGCGAACAAGCATGACGGCATCCGGGCTGCGGCGGTCTACGACCAGGTTGCCGCCGAACTCTGTCGACGACACAACGACGTCAACGTGCTCTGCCTGTCCGGGGACATGCTCGGTGAGCGAAACATTGATCCGCTCATACAGACCTGGCTGGAAGCGGACTTTGAAGGCGGCCGCCACGCCCGCCGCCTGGAAAAGATCACCAGGCTTGAAGAGGGCCATCAGCAATAGTTTCTGCTGGGAGGGCCAAACGCCTTTTCTCGACAGACTGGCTCACGTGCCGGAAGGATCGTCATGGCTTCAGGGGGAGTCGCCGCTTCCCGGATCTGGCTGAAAAGCATGGTCCGGAAAGTGCATGCGGTCACCGAGTGACTTCAATTGGTCGAACCCTGTCATCGATACCTTGATATCGTGTTCGGGGGCCGTGGAAGTGATGAACTCGATCAGCAGCGATTCAATGTCCGGGTCAAGGTGGTAGGTCGACGTCGCATCCAGGAGCACGTGGCCTCCGTCGGGTACCTCCTCGAGAGTATTCGAGAGGGTGGCGCGGTTAAGAAAGGTGGCCTGGTTGCTCAGCCGGAGTCGGTGGATATCGCCATCGGACTGGTTTTCGCTGTCCAGCGAAAAGGGAATCTGAAGAGCCCCTCGCAGGACGAACGCGATGGCAATTGCCAAGCCGATCAGCACACCCGAGAGCAGATCAATGACGACGATGGCTACCACGGTTATCACGAATGGCAGGAACTTGTTCATGCCACCACTCCACATTTGCCTAAAGAGCGTGAGACTTGCCAGCCTAAAACCGATGACTAGCAGGATTGCACCCAGTGCAGACAGTGGGATCGCATTCAGGAGCCCCGGGATCGCCAGCACACAGACCACCAGCAGGACGCCGTGTGAAATGGTCGACAGCCGGGTCTTGACATCGGCACTGATGTTTACCGAGGAACGGATGATGACCGAGGTGATCGGCAGTCCACCAATCAGTCCGCAGACAATGTTGCCGGCCCCCTGGGCAAACAACTCTCTGTTCTTGGGGGACACCCTGCCTTCCGGGTCGATGTTGTCGACCGCCTCGAGATTAATCAGCGTTTCCAGCGATGCGACGACGGCAATCACAATTGCTGCAATGTAGACCTGGGACGACGCGAGCGCGGAAAAGTCTGGGAAGGTCAGGAACACTTTGAGGTCAGACATGCTCGTGGCGACTGGCACTTCGACGAGGTGCGAGGTCGGGATGGCCCACATGCTGTCGTCGGCAGCCGTGCGTTGCAGAAGGAGCGTGATGGCAGCACCGCCAACGACGACTAGCAACGGCGCTGGGATCGGACTGGCTTTAAGCCTGGGAACCCTCGCCCAGACCACCAGGAATGCCAGCGAACCCAGTCCAATGAGGGCTGCCATCGGGTGAAGACCGGACACGGTGGATTGAATCTGGGAGAATGAGTTCAGGTCACTGATGCCCAGGGCCGTATCGTTGCCGATCACCTTCGGGGCCATTTTCAGAATCAGGATCACACCGATTGCGGCGAGCAACCCCTTGATGACGCTGACCGGAAAGTACTCGGCAAGCGTTCCGGCACGGATGGATCCGAGTACAAGTTGAATGACACCAGCCAGTATGACCGCGACCAGGAAACCTTCGAACGAGCCCAGGTTCGCTATCTGGGATGCCACGATGGCGGTCAGGCCGGCCGCCGGCCCGCTGACACTGGTGTGCGATCCGCTGAGGAATCCCACAACAAGACCACCAACGATTCCGGCCAGGAGGCCGGAAAACATCGGGGCATCGGATGCCTCGGCAATTCCCAGGCAGAGTGGCAATGCCACCAGGAAAACCAGGAGCCCGGAGAGGAGATCCTGGGGATAGAAACGCCGCGAGGTGTCGGGGAGAGGAGGGGTGTTATCGGTCATCATATTTTTAATGGCCGGCAGTGTAAAAAGTGGGGGTTTGGTGGGTGCCCTGGGAGGAGGACGCCGCGGGGGATGTGCAAGGGTTTCTAGGAGTTTCGAAACTCACCTCGCCGGTACGGATTCGGAATGTCGTTGCGGTATTTATCCGGTCCCGAAACGTCACCAACCAATCTGTCCACGGCAGGGAAAGACATGGACCAGCGAAAGTAGTTTTTATCTTTAGTGGCTTGGTAATCTAGCAAAAATGGTTATTGATTCAACACCATTTCAAAAAAAAAAATTATAGAGAATTTTTTTTCTACCCGCCAATGGTCCGGCGATAGAGAGCATGTCACGGGGTTATTTCCTGCCAAAAAACATCATGTGCTGCCAGGGAAGCTTGTCGTAATCCTTGACCAGCTTGAAGCCGTTGGCAGGAAGTTCCTTGAGGATCTGTTCCTTGCTCATCTTGTGCAGTGGCTTGATCGGCACCTTGGGATCCTCGGCGCGGAATTCCACCAGCACGATCACTCCTTCCGGCCTCAGGCTTTCACGCATTGCCTTGAGCATCGTTACCGGGTGGGAAAACTCGTGGTAAACGTCCACCAGCAGGATCAGGTCGATCGAGTTGGGAGGCAGCCTGGGATTGTGGAAGGAACCAAGGATCGGTGTGATATTCTCCAGCCCCTCTTTTTCAGTCCGGTCTCGAAGTAACTTGAGCATTTCGGGCTGGACATCGACCGCCATCACCGTCCCTTTCGGGCCTGTCATCTTGGCCATCTTGAGCGTGTGAAAACCGTTTCCACATCCCATGTCACAGACCGTCATGCCAGGTTTGATTCCCAGGTTGGCAAGCATCAGGGAGCAGCGTTCCTCGCGTTCACGTGTGTTCCGGATCAACCAGGGGGCACCGGTGAAATGCATTGTCTGGGCAATAGGCCTTCCCATGTAGATTTCCAGGCCTGGTGGGAGGCTTGATTCCTGTCCCATGACCGTACTGCCGGGAAGCAGAAGGGTGAGGGTACCCAGTCCCAACGCAAGCTGTCCGAGGATGGTCCGGTGGGGCATGCCTGGTGTCCTTATACAAAAAAGTACCGGTCAACGACCTGGCAGATAAATGCTGGCCGGGCCGTTTTGCTGACGTTACACTCTAACGACAGTCTCTCCAATCACAATATTAACACAATGGGATCCGGAATGATCGATAATCTTCACCGCCGTGAGATGCTTGCTGCCACCGCCGGAATGCTTGCTTGTGCTGGAAGCAGCCTGGGGCAGTCGCGCCGGCAGGGGCGCAAGCATTCCCCGTTACCCGGGGAAAACATGCGGTACGGGCTGGTCACCTACCAGTGGGGCAAGGACTGGGATCTGCCGACGTTGATCGAGAACTGTACGCGGTCCATCTGCCTGGGAGTGGAATTGCGAACGACCCATGCCCACGGGGTGGAGACGACGCTCAACAAGGACCAGAGGCGGGAGGTTTCCAAACGCTTTGCCGATTCCCCCGTGGTGCTGGTGGGAATTGGAAGTAACGAGCGATTTGACAATCCGGATCCTGCTGTGGTGACCCAGGCCATCGAGCGCAGCAAGGAGTTTGTGGTCCTGAGCCATGACGTGGGAGGCTCGGGAGTCAAGGTCAAGCCAGATCGCTTTTATGATGACGTGCCGAGAGAAAAGACGATCGAACAGATTGGTCGTGCGCTGAACGAACTGGGTTCCTTTGCCGCAGGGTGGGGGCAGCAGGTACGCCTGGAAGTCCATGGGCAGTGCGCCCAGCTTCCTACCATCAGGGCCATTATGGATGTTGCCGACAATCCGAACGTTGCAGTCTGCTGGAACAGCAATGCCCAGGATCTTGAGGAGCTTGGATTGGAGTATAACTTCAACCTGGTCAAGGATCGTTTCGGAGCGACTCTGCACGTCCGTGAGCTGGAAAGCGATAATTACCCCTATCACCAGTTGATGGACCTGCTGGTCCGCTCCGACTACAGCGGCTGGGTGATGCTTGAAGCCAGTAGTCAACCGGCCGATCCGGTCGCCGCACTGGCCGGCCAGGTACGACAGTTTTACGAGATCCGCAGCGAAATCCAGAAAACGATCGTCAGGGAAAGACGTCGCCCTGGAAGGCATCCGAAATCCGGTTGAGCCATGCCTCCCGGTCAGGTTCGGCGCTGGCTAACTCCTGCTGCGATGCTGGGGCAAGCTGCGGGCATGAGGTAGCGGTTTCACCGATGGAAGGGGGAAACCCGTGTCCCGTTGCCAGGCGGCGCGCTGTTCCTGGCTGGCGTAGTAACGCAGCCATGTCTCCGGGTCATCTTCCATGTCCAGGCAGTGCCAGCTGAGAGGGTGGGCGGCGGTTGGTAGTTTCTTTTCTTCCGAGGGGAGGATATCCCTTAGCAGAATACAGTAGAGCTCCCGGTCTGAAAGGTGGTCGGTCATCTCCAGCGTGACATGCTGCTGGAAAAGACGCTCCAGTGTCTCGGTCAGTCGTGTGCCAAGTTCTTCCCTTGGAATCCGGTCCGGGTGGGGAAGTGTGAGTTCCGGCTCAAACCAGCGGCTGATCGGTAATACCGGGGCCCGTTCCCAGTCCAGCATGGAGGCAAGGTACTGGTTTTCCTGGTTCGTCGACATGCGGTGCGTGTCGACCAGGTGGATTGCTTCATCCCAGTAGGGCTCCAGGTCATCTCGCAGCCGGGCATTGAGCATCAGCTGGTCGACGTCACTGGATGGGGGGCCGGGGGATGCTGCGTCAGGCCAACTCATGATGTTTGCCGGGGAAAAAACCAATCAATAGACTACCGTGCAGCTTCCTGCCACAGCTTCAAATCTAATAACAATCCCCCTGCTGGCAAGGCATAAGTGATGGTTAATTGCCGCGGAAAAAAGAAAACCGGCAATCGAATCCGGTGCGACCGTTACGATGAGAATGTCTTGCAAGTGAAGTGTTTTTCTGGTTCAAAAACGACGTGTGTAACGGTTATCAGGGGCATGTCCATTGCCTCTGGCAGTCCCAGGGGAGATTCCGGGAAGCGGTGTCGGGTAAGGGACGTGTCGGCCCCAGCATCGACTTTCCTAGGAGGGCTCTTGCTGCACGGCCTGCTGGAAAAGGCCGGTTAATCGCATGGTGATCGGCCCCGGCATGCCATCCCCGATGACGTTTCCATCGACCTTGATCACCGGCACCACTTCGGCAGCACTTCCGGTCAGAAAGCACTCATCGGCTGCAAAGAGATGCTCCAGGGTCATCGTCTCCTCGACCACTGAAATTCCATCATCCCGTGCAAGTTCCATCACGGTGGCCCGGGTGATGCCATGCAGGACACCGGCCTCGCGGGGTGGCGTAAGCAGTTGCTGGTCACGGACAATGAAGATGTTGTCACCCGTACATTCGGCAACATCTCCGTGGTGGTTCAGCATCAGGGCCTCCACACAACCAGCTTCCAGGCCCTCGATTTTTGCCAGGATATTGTTCAGGTAATTGAGTGACTTGATCCGTGGATCCAGCGCCTGTGGATGGTTGCGAATGGTCTTGGCAGTCACGATCTCCATCCCGTCCCGGTAGAATTCTTCCGGGTAGAGGGTGATGAAATCAGTGATAATAATCACCTGGGGCGTGTTGCAGCGGTTGGGATCCAGCCCCAGCGTTCCCTCACCCCGTGTTACCACCAGGCGAATATAGCCATCCTCGATACGGTTGGCCTGCAGGGTCTCGATCACCGCTGCCGCCATCTGCTCCTTGCTGCCCGGGATTTCCAGCTGGATTGCCGCCGCTGATTGCCAGAGCCTGTCGAGGTGTTCATCGAGCCGGAAGACGTTGCCGGAATAACTGCGCATGCCCTCGAAAACACCGTCGCCATAGAGCAGGCCGTGGTCAAAAACGCTGATCCGGGCGTCTTCCTTGTCGACCAGCTCACCGTTGATATGGACTTTCAGGGGCATCAGAAACTCAACCAGCTATTTCCGACCAGGAGGGAGAATGATGGTCAACTGCCCTCGACACGTCCCTCGACCAGGCAAACAGTCCTGTCGGTTTGCCTGGCGATTTGTTGATCATGGGTAACCATGACTATAGTGAGGTTGCGTTGCTGGTTCAAGGTTCGCAGAATCGCCATGATCTCCTGGCCCGCCTCCTGGTCGAGATTCCCGGTTGGTTCATCAGCAAGCAGGATCTGGGGCTCGGACATCAGCGAACGGGCGATAGCGGCCCGTTGCATCTCACCGCCGGAGAGTTCCCTGGGCCGGTGTTTCAGGCGATGGGACAGACCGACCATGTCCAGCAGTTGCCTGGCTCGCTTGCGGTGACGGGACTTGCTGAACCAGTACTTGAAAAGGCCACGCTGGATCATGGTTGGCATCAGCACGTTTTCCAGCGTGGTCAGTTCCGGAAGCAGGTGATAGAACTGGAAGATCATCCCGAAATAGCGGTTCCGCAGGATATCACGTGAAGCCGCCGGGAGGCAGTCGATCCGGTTTCCTTCAAAATAGATTTCCCCGGCGTCGGGCTGGTCGAGTGTTGCCAGCAGGTGCAACAACGTGCTCTTGCCCGATCCACTCTGTCCGACAATCGAGAGGAACTCTCCCTCGTGGACTTCAAAATCAGCACCACGCAGTACCGGGATGGCGACCTTTGCCTTGTGGTAGGTTTTTTCCAGCCCGACCGAGGAGAGCAGGACGGTGTTCTCCGGCCTCTCCAGGACCGGCTTGTTTTTCTGGTGGGGGCCGGGGGTGACCAGGGACGAGGCACCACGGTCGGTACGCAGGCTACTCATAACGCAGGGCCTCCACCGGGTGCAGGCGAGCAGCTTTGCGAGCCGGCAGCAGGCTGGCCGCGACGGCGATCAGGACCGATCCGGCAGCGACCAACAGGACAGCCAGCGGGCTGATGATGACCGGGATTTCCTGGAAATAGAAGACCGCCGGAGCAAAGTGCTCACGACCAGTCAGCCAGCCTATTCCGTCGGCGATATGGTTTATGTTCTCGACGAACAGGAGTCCCAGCACGGTGCCAATACCCGCCCCCACGATCCCCAGGGCCAGGCCGTAACCCACGAAAATACTCATCACTCCACGGCTGGGGGCACCGAGAGACTTGAGGATACCGATATCACGGGTCTTTTCCACCACGATCATGAAAAAGGTTGCCAGGATGCCGAATCCTGCCACGGCGATGATCAGGAAAAGGAGAATGTTGAGGATGGTCGTTTCCAGTTGCACTGCGGAAAGTAATGGGCCCTGCATGTCTTTCCAGGTTTCAATCCGGTAACCATATTGCATGGCGGGAAAACGTGCCTGCAGGCGGTCACGGGCACGATTCAGATCGGCCCCCTCGCGAAGCTTGATCTGGATTGCCGAGACATGGGCGACGCCTCGCTGCTGATCGATCATCCCGCGCAAGGACTGCAGGCGACTGAGCGGGACAAAAGCGAAGCTGGAGTCGTACTCGCTCATCTTGCTCTCGTAGAGGTCGACCACGGTGAAACTGTCGCTGACAGCCCGTGGAGGACGTCCCGAGTTGGGGAAAGTAACCTGGACATCATCGCCCGGGGCGCAGAGGAAATAATCCCGGACTTCCCCGTCCGCGTCCCGACTTCGAATACTGCAGATCGAAATGCCCAGCACGATTCCGGTGTGCTGTTCGACCGCCGGGTCAAACTCGATACCACCATCCAGGTCCGGCTGGTTGTCCCCGACCGCAAACGGCGGGGGCGGGATGCTGTCGCCACCTCCTTCCCCAAAATCGGGGATCGAGGGGACGGGTTCCTCGCTGGCAGACGGCTCACCTGGCTCAAGCAGGCTCGATTCGAGCACCTGTTGTTCACGGAGGACTTTCTCGTACTCGGCCCTCGCGCGGCGACGTTTCCATCCTGATTCGGGGAAGTTCTCTCGTCCTACCGCATAGCCGTCCTCCCGCAGCAGAAAATCCAGTTGTTTCTGGTTGTCCGGATGGAGCAGGTAGCCTGAGAAATCGGATACCTGGGCGTAGGATGCATCATCGATACCGATCAGGTTGACCTGGAAAGTGTGCCATTGGCCGTCGTACTGGAAGTTGAGCATTGCCGGCACCTGTACGATGGCGGTCATCCCCTGGACGTCATCGCCCAGCAGTTCGCGAATCTCCTGCTTGTGCTTTTCTGCATCAGGAAGGCCGTTCAGGTCATAGCTGGAGATGACCACGTCCGAAAGGATGCCATGCAGGCGGTTGTGCATTTCCTGGCCGAATCCTGCCATCACGCTGTTGACGACGATCAGGGTGGCCACGCCCAGCATCACGCTGATGATCGATGCCAGGGCGATATAACGAGTTCGCAGGTATCGCGAAATCAACAACCACTTGTACATGGGCCACTCCATTGGCACGTGACGAGGATCCCCTTAGGTCTCCGGTCTTAACAGGGGAAACAGGATTATTTCCCGGATCGATGTTGAGTTTGTGAGCAGCATCACCAGCCGGTCAATACCAATTCCCATTCCCCCGGCCGGCGGCATGCCATGCTGCAGGGCGCGAACGAAGTCATGATCCATGCGGGCCATCGAGTCCTCCTCGGAAAGCCCTTCTAGCTGGGTTCGGAAAAGTTCCTCCTGCAGGTCAGGATCATTCAATTCCGTGTAGGCATTGGCGATTTCCATACCCTCGATGAACAGCTCGAATCGTTCCGCGATCTCGGGATTCTCCACTTTCCGCTTGGTCAATGGGCAGATGCTGGCAGGATAGTCGATCACGAAGACCGGACCCTTCAGCTGGTCCTCCACCTTTTCCTCGAAGACGTCGTTCTTGATCACGTCCGGATGTCGTGTGCCGGTTTCAATCCCCAGCGAACCGGCCAGCGTGGCAACCGCCGCTGAATCTGCCGGATCCACACCGGTATGCTGCTGGAAAAGATCGTGGTAACGGGCCCGCGGGAAGGGGGTGCTGAAGTCAATCTCTTCTTCGCCCCAGGGAAGCTTGTTGTCCTTCCCGATGGCCCGGATGGCATCGGCGATAATGGCCTCGGAGAGATCCATCATCGACTCGTAATTCCCAAAGGCCTGGTAAACTTCAAGCATCGTGAATTCCGGGTTGTGCCGGGGGCTGATCCCCTCGTTCCGGTAGACACGTCCCAGTTCATAGACCCGTTCCATGCCACCGACCAGGAGTCGCTTCAGGTGCAGTTCCAGTGCGATCCGCATCGTCAGCTGCATATCGAGCGTGTTGTGGTGGGTGATGAAGGGCTTGGCCGCGGCACCGCCGGCAATGGTGTGGAGCGTGGGGCCCTCGATCTCGATGAAGTCATGGACCGCCAGCGTACTTCTTATCGACTGGACTATCCGGGTGCGGTGGAGGAATCGTTCGCGGGTTCCCGGGTTATAAGCCAGGTCGACATATCGCATCCGCTGACGCAGATCGGGGTCGACCAGTCCCAGGTGCTTGGCCGGGGGGGGTTCGAGTGACTTGGTAAGGAAGTACAGCTGCTCGGCGAAGATCGTCAGCTCACCGGTATTGGTTCTTCCCAGCCTCCCCTCGACACCGATGATGTCACCCAGGTCAAACAGGCCTGCCAGTTCAAAAGCATCATCACCAACCTGTCGTTGGCCGATGAACAGCTGGATTCGGCCGCTCCAGTCCTCGATATCCACGAAGCGGAGCTTGCCCTTGTCACGTTGCAGCTGGATTCGGCCGGCTGCCCGCACCGTCGGGCCGGTCTCCTCGCCCGGTCCCTGGTCACTTCGCCACTGGCGAAGGTTGATTCTTTCGTCTGGATCGTCATCCAGCTCGGGAAGCTCGATGTCCTCGCCACTTTCCAGCCGGTACTTGACCTGGTCCGCCCGTTCCCGAAGATCCCTGATCAGCAGGCGATCATCAAAACGGCTTCCCCAGGGGTCGATACCCATCTCGCGGATCTTGGCAAGCTTCTCACGCCGGGCTGCCGCATGTACGCTGCGGTCTTCCGGGGATGCAGAGTCCGTATCGGTCGGTGCCATGGGTGCCCGCCTGCCCGCCAGAATGGGTGGAAATAGGATTGCCATGCAGATCTTCTGCTGCACAGCCGCGATGCCGTTCAACTCTTGAACCGCAACATTTTAGTGAAACCCGAGGGAGGGTCAATGTCGGATTGAGAACCTGGGAGGCAGCCGATTGCTTTTCTCCAGCCGGTATTCACGGGTTGAAAGTGGAGAGTCGGCTGCGAACGCCTGGAATCACCCGCATGGCATTCTGGTAGTAGATTTTTCTGAGCACGCGGTCGGGCAGTCCAATGCCGTAGATGTTCCACAAACCCTGGGGAGGAAATGCCTTTTCAGAATATGGAAAGTACTCATCAAAGGTTTCCAGGAACCGCCAGTAAAGCCGGATCCGTGTCTCCGGCCAGGGACCATCTGTCCCGAACAGGATGCGATCGGAGTACTTGAGGAAGAAACGGCGAGCGGTGTAGGGCTGCCGCCCCAGTTCACCGATTCGGCTGGCCGGTTCCACGTAGAGATTCGGATAGCGATCAAGCCAGCGACCGACCGTGGCCAGGTCTTCCGAGTTGTTCGCGACATGGGCGCCAATGAAAGTCGTCCCCGGGTGGCGGGCAATGACCCGGTTGCGGGCCTCCAGGAGGGACTCCCGGGAGGGAAACCGCTCGGCCGGAAAACTCCATTCCGGGTGCCTGAAGAGTTCTTCCCATCGCTCGTTGGTTTCGTCAATGGAAAGGAAGAAAGCGGCCGGGTCGGCGGTATGGATAATCACCGGCAGCCCCAGTTTTCCGCATGCCTCCCAGATCGGATTCCATCGCGGATCATCGATGGCGATCAGCGAACCGTCCGGATTCCGGTAGCCGAGCCCAAATTGCTTGAAGAGTTTCAGCCCGCTCACCCCACGCTGCCGGGCCTCGGCCAGCTGGCGGGCCACGCGACGGGCAAAATCGGGTCGATGGCAGTCCCAGCTGGCAGGATCGTCCTTGCTGCCGCCACCCTGCCAGTCGACGTTGGCGAAGACCAGGAAGCGGTCCCGGTACCGTGACCAGAGGTACTTGCAGTGTTCATCGAGCAGATCCCCCAGCTTGCCGTCCAGGCTCACGCAGACGGCGATCTGGTGGCGGTCCATCAGGCGAACAAACTCGTCCAGCTGCTCGGGCGAATGGTGCAGCCGGTAACGAAAATGGGTGTGGATATCGACGACCGGGAACCTCGCCCTTTCCAGCTCGTGCTGGTCCACTCTCAGCATTGCCCGGGGCCGGAAATGGCCCAGTGCCAGGTTTCTTCCCTCTCGGCCGTCGAGAGGGCCGGCGGTCTCCTGGGAAACCAGGCCTGCGGGAAACAGGCAGAGAAGAGCGACGAGGTGGTAATAACGGCGGATCATGGAACTTCTCCCCGAGTTAGATTGAGGCCGTGGTTGCCCTATAATGAACCAGAACCTGCGGAACGTGTGCTTGCTTAGGCCCCACTATAGAGCGCGGGATCGACGGGAAAAACAGCCAGGCCTCGTTATGAACTTTGAACCGACGGAAAAACAGACCGATGCCGAGCAGGTGCGAGCCCGCCAGTTAAGCCTGGATCAGGACCAGCCGCCGACGACCGTGCCGGGATACAGGCTCCACCGGGTTCTGGGGTCGGGTGCCTACGGGCAGGTCTGGGTCGGAGTGGATGAGACGACCGGGCGCCAGGTGGCGGTCAAGTTCTTCTTTCACCGCAGCGGGGTGGACTGGTCCCTGCTCTCCCAGGAAGTAGAAAAGCTGGTCTTCATGTCCAGCGATCGCTACGTGGTTCAGCTCCTGGATGTGGGCTGGAATGCAGATCCTCCCTATTACGTGATGGAGTACCTGGAGAAGGGCTCTCTGGAAGATCACCTCGACAAGCACGGTCCCATGCCGATTGAGGAAGCTGTCGAGATGACGACCGACCTGGCAATCGGCCTGGTGCATGCTCATTCCAAGGGGGTTTTTCATTGTGACTTGAAGCCAGCGAACATCCTGCTGGATATGGATGACAAGCCCCGACTGGCTGATTTCGGCCAGTCACGACTCTCCCATGAACAGACGCCGGCGCTGGGGACGCTCTTCTACATGGCTCCGGAACAGGCAGACCTGGAGGCAGTTCCCGATGCACGGTGGGATGTCTATGCCCTCGGTTCACTGCTGCATGCGATGCTCACCGGAAAGGCGCCGTGGCGAGATAAAACAACAGTGGATGAAATTGAGGAGGCAAGCACCCTGGCAGAGCGTTTGAAGCGATACAGGGCGTTGATTGAGAAACAGGTGGCTCCCTCCCGCCAGTTCCAGCAGCAGGGGCTGGATCGGCCGCTGCTGGAAATACTCGACCGTTGCCTGGCCGTTGACCCGGATCAGCGATTTGCCAATCCCCAGCAGGTCCTCTCGGCGCTCCGGGCACGAGAGCGGTCCCGGGCCCGTCGACCATTGATGCTGCTCGGGATCGGCGTGCCACTGATCCTTCTGGTGGGAATGGTCTTCCTCAGTATCCACTGGTATTCCCGCGCGGTGGAAGAGGCCGAAGTCGCGGTGCGAGAGCGGGCTTACGAGAACAACTCCTGGGTCGCCCGGCATGTGGCACGTTCGGTGGAGGACGAGATCGAACAGTATTTCCGGATCGTGGAGCAGGAAGCGGCAAGTGAGCAGCTCCAGCAGCATCTCCAGGACGTACTGAAGCTCAAAGAACTTCATCAGCTTCAGTTACGGATCCGGGCCGACGAGGAACGGACCGCTGCCAGGGACGATTTCATTGTCGATCCCTTCCGCGGCAGGCTGCTTGGGCATCTCGATGCCAGCCTGCAGCGTTACATCACCGATCTCAAGGGCGATCCCCAGCGACGGCCGAATCTTGCCAGCATGTTCGTGGTGGATGCCACCGGTACGATGCTTGCCGTTGCCTATGCCAATTCCGAACGGGCATCTCAATCGGAGGGGAAAAACTACTGCTGGAGGACCTACTTCCACGGAAAACCAGTCGACCGCGAGCGGAACCTGGTTCTGGAAGGAGCACGTCCGATCGCCTCAACCCACCTCTCGGCTGCTTTCAAGAGTACCACCACGAAGAAATGGAAAGTGGCGATTTCGACTCCCGTCAAGGGCATCGTAGAGGGGCAGCTGGAGACCATCGGTGTGATGGCGATCACGGTCAACCTTGGTGACTTCTCGACCCTGCGAAGTGAGAACCTGGGAAACCAGAAGGCGGTCTTTCTGGATGGCCGTGACGGTGTGATTTTACAGCATCCTGACCTGCGACAGCCCGGCCTGCTGGATTCGGACGAGACCTTTCATGTCGGTCCCGGCGATCTGGAACGCTTGCAGCAGAACAGGACCACGCAGTATGTCGATCCGGTCTATGATTTTCTCCAAAGGAAAGAGAAGGGAGCTCTCTGGATTGCTTCGACCCAGTTGGTCAAGTTGCCAGGTGGGCGGGAAACAACCGACGACAAGTCATCCAACCTGATCGTCCTGGTCCAGGAGAATTATGCGGAGGCAACAATGCCGGTCGTGGAACTTGGCCAGAACCTGCGACTGGAAGGCGCCATGGCGCTGGTGGTCCTGGTCCTGGTTGTCCTCGGCATGGGCTACCTGGCGTTCAAGCGATGAACTTCAGGTGGCGAGCACATCGTGGATGACCGTGCCATGCACGTCGGTCAGCCGCCTCTGGATGCCGTTGTGGTAGAAACTGAGCCGCTCGTGATCCAGTCCCAGGAGGTGCAGGATCGTGGCATGGAAGTCATAAACCGTGCTGGTATTTTCCACCGCCCTGTAACCAAACTCGTCACTGGCCCCATAACTAAACGGTGCCTTCACGCCGGCGCCGGCCATCCAGGTCGTGAAGCCGGAGGGATTATGATCCCGGCCTGAGGCGCCGGCCTGGAAGGTCGGCATCCGCCCAAATTCCGAGCAGAAAACGACCAGTGTCTCCTTCAGCATGCCGCGCTGGGCCAGGTCGCTTATCAGCCCCGCTGTTGGCTGGTCCAGGATCGGGCCATGGATCGAGTACTGCTTGTGGAGCACCTTGTGCCCGTCCCAGTTGCTCGTTCCCTCCCCTCCAGTCTGGTAAGAGCCGTTAAACAGCTGGATGAAACGGACTCCCTTCTCCAGCAGTCGCCGGGCAAGGATACAGTTCCTTGCATAGGAGGCCTTGAGCTTGTTTTCCCTGTCGTCTGCACCGTAGAGCTTGAGGATATGGGCAGGTTCGGAATCGATGTCCGTGACCTCCGGTACACTCAGCTGCATCCGTGCTGCCAGTTCATAGCTGGAGATTCGGGCAGCGAGCTGGGAGTCGCCGGGGAACCTGGCCAGGTGGCGAGCATTGAGCTTCTGCAGGAAATTGCGTGTTGCCTGTTCCTGTTGTCTGGAGATCCGGGAAGGCCGGGCCAGGTTGCGAATCGGCTTGCTGGCATTGAAATCCGTGCCCTGGAAAGCGGCCGGCAGGAATCCCGGCCCCCAGTTATTCACACTCGCCTGGGGAGTCCCCCGTGGATCGGGAATGGCCACGAAAGCAGGCAAGTTGGAGACTTCACTGCCAAGTGCATAGGAAACCCAGGATCCGATGCTGGGAAAGCCGTCCAGGGTAAACCCGGTCGACATGAAGTTCTCCCCGGGGCCGTGCGTGTTGGTCTTGCTGGTCATGGAATGAACAAAACACATCCGGTCGGCATGCTTTCCCAGGTGGTCCACCAGTTCGGAGACCATCTTGCCACTTTCGCCTCGTGGAGTGAACTTCCAGGGACTCCGCGTCAGGTTTCCCTGCTTTCCCTGGAAAGTAATCAGGTCATCGGCTCCTGGCAGCGGCTGACCGTTACGCTTGATCAGCTCGGGCTTGTAGTCAAATGTGTCGATCTGGCTGATGGCACCGCTGCAAAAGATCATCACCACCTGCTTGGCTTGTGCAGGGAAGTGGGAGGGGCGGGCTGCATGGGGCCGGGCCGGGTCAATCTGCGGATGAACGGGGGTTTTTTCGCTCACTCCACGTTGGTCCGGCTGCTGGCCGAGCATGTGTTCCTCGGCCAGGATCTGTGCCAGGGCAATCCCGCTTAATCCTGTCGCCATGTTTCCCATCCACTGGCGACGATCAAGCAGATGGCGGCCGGAATAGTTTTCTTGTTGGAAACTCGACATGACCTCTGCAACCTCTGTCCGGGAAAAACGTGCTAGGGAATGAAAAGGAATTCGTTACTGTTGATCAGGGCGCGGCAGAACGTGACCAGGCCGTTTTCCTCCACCAGGGCAACCGAGTCCTCCAGTTCTCCTGCTTCGGCAGGCCGGGAAAAGGCTAAAAGGAAGGCGTGACGTGCCTGGTCAGCCGTGTTCGCTCCGGCTTCATTTTGGATCCGCGTCGCCATGAACTCGGCCTGCTGGATGACGAACTGGCTATTGAGCAGGTTGAGTGCCTGGAGCGGGGTCGTGGAACGACTCCGCTGGGGCATGACCTGGCTGCCGTCGGGACAGTCAAAAAGGCCGAAGACCGAATCCTGTTCCTGGCGGACCTTGGTCATGTAGATCATCCGCCGCCAGTGCTGTGGGCCATAGGATGCAAGCGGAAAGTAATGACGGACATTTTCCATCTGGACTTCAAAGCCACTGAAACCCGGGCCGCCAGGACGCAGGTCCAGCATCCCGGAAATGGAGAGAATGCTGTCTCGGATCGGTTCGGCCTCCAGCCGGCGAGGTGGGAAACGCCAGAGGAGCCGGCTGTCACTGTCGATCGCCAATCCCTTCCCCCGGGGGGCGCTGGATTGCCGAAAAGTTGCAGAATCCAGGATCAGCCGGTGAATGTGTTTCAGGCTCCAGCCGTGTTCCACCAGTTCCACGGCCAGCCAGTCAAGCAGTTCCGGGTGAGTTGGCGCGGTCCCGTTGGCACCAAAGTCACTGGGAGTGTCGACGATGGCGATTCCGAAGTAATGCTGCCAGAGGCGGTTCACGATCACGCGGGCCGTCAGCGGATTGTCGGGACTCGTGATCCAGTTGGCAAAAGCCAGCCGTCTCTGCTGCTCCGCTGCCTGGGGCTGGATGCCCAGCGAACCCAGCGCAGAGATTGTGTCGGGCCCGACTTCCTCACGGGGGGCCAGTGGATCCCCCCGGTGCAGCCGGTAGGTTGTGGCCGGTTCACTGAAAGTCCCGGCGTAGATGGTCCGTGTCGCCTCCAGGGTCGCCCTGCGGCTGGTCAACGCATTCATTTCTTCAAGCAGCTGGCGGCCACGGCTGGCGACGTCGGCCGGGAATCCCTCAAACCGGTAGCTGACGGTCGCTTCTGCCAGGCTGGTTGAGCCGAGACGGTCGTTGGAACTGGCGACGGTTTTCCATTCTTTTCCGTCCAGCGATGACTCGATGACGTACTTTGTCGCCACCCGGTCGGAGAACTTTCCTTCCCGGTCGCGAGCCCATACCACCCTGTCGATGGTGGTGACCTGCGGGAATTCAAGCTGCACCCAGCCACGGCCCGTTTCGTTGGAGATCCAGCTATGGGAATTTCCGAACGTGCCGTCATTGATGTGTTCCAGCTTGTGGATGGCGTAATTCGGCAGGGTACTCGAGGCGGTGGGCCGGGTTCCCCGGCTGGCAAGGGCGATATTTTCCGTGCCCGAGAAAACTTCCAGTTCATCAATGCAGGGCTGGCTTCGATTGGTGTTGTGGATCGTGAAGCGAACAAAACGGGACGGGAGGGGTGAAAAAACATCAACGTTATGAAGGGCATTGGTCGCCGGGCGGAAGACCGGATGAGAAATTACCGGCGGGTTGACAGACCCGGCCTCCACTTTTTCCAGCAGAAGCATGTCGGCCGTAACCACTTTGCCATCGGGTCCGGCCTTGAGGAGAATCGTTGCCCGGGGAGTCATCTCGTGAACCCCTGTATCCCTGTATCCACTCCAGAGGGACGAGCCTTCCTGCTTACGCCTGGTGCCATCGGCAAAAAGCTGCTGGTTCACACGGGCCAGGATCTGCTGGTCGTCGGTCGTGAGAGGATCCCCGTCCCTGTCCAGCAGGTACTCGGCAGAGGTCGTCGCGCCTGGGTGGTGGCTTCCCCAGGAGAGCCAGATACGGAACCGGCCCCTTGTGATGGGCCGGTAGTTCAGGACGACCTCTCCGGGCCTGCTGGGCCACCAGCTGTATGTTCCGCCACTGGTATTGGCCGGATGATTCTTTCCCCCGGGATCGTCCTTCTCTCCCCGGGCCTGTCCTTTCGGGTTGTTGCCCTGGCCACCCCGGGGCACAAGGGCCACCACCCCGGCCCGGTCGTCTGCCGCCGAGGCGTTATCGTCGATCAGCTGAAAACGTCTTTCTGCAGGCGGGATGAAATCCTGTAGCTGATCCCTCAATTCCCCCAAGCGGGCTTCCACCATGGCCACTTGGGCTGTTTCTTCCTGTCCGGCGGGCACAGAACGGGTGCCGTGGTTGACCCCGGCAAAGACCGCCTGGATCGCGTAGTAATCTTTCTGAGATACCGGGTCAAACTTGTGGCTGTGACAGCGGGCACACCCCAGGGAAAGTCCCAGCATGGCAGTGCCGGTGACATTGACGATATCCGCCAGTTCATCCTGCCGTTGCATCAGCGTCAGGTTCTTGTCGGTACTCTTCACGCTGTCGGAAGGGCCGGCTACCAGGTAACCGGTGGCCGCTGCATCGGCACCGATTGCATCCCCGGCGATCTGCTCGCGCAGGAACTGGTCGTAGGGGAGATCGTCGTTGAAGGCCCTGATCACGTAGTCGCGATAAGGCCAGGCATTGGGGCGTTCCCGGTTGACCTCGAAACCGGTGGTTTCACCGAAGCGGACAAGGTCCAGCCAGTGGCGGGCCCAGCGTTCCCCAAAGTGCGGGCTCTGGAGCATCGCCTCCATGAGGGAACGGTAGTTCTGATCGTTCTCTAGATCCTGGTAGCTTTCCAGCTGCTCCAGGGTTGGAGGCAGGCCAAGGGTGACCAGTGTGATTCTCCGCAGCAGCTCCCGGTTCCCTGCCATGGCGGAAGGCTTCAGCCGTTTCCGGGAGAGGCCCGCAAGGATAAACTGGTCGATTGGATTCCTGGCCCAGCGGGAACGGGTGCGCGGGGGCCTGGGCCTGGCCAGGGGCTGGTAGGACCAGCGGTCCAGGCGTGGATCACGATCCTCCTGGAGATAGGATTCGGGCCAGTGGAATCCACTGTCAATCCACTTCCGAACAAGGCCAATCTCCGTGGCAGAGAGTTTTTCACCCTCGGGAGGCATCTCGAGATCCTCGTCGAGCCCGGCAATGGCACGAACCAGGTGGCTTCGTTCGCTTGCCCCGGGCTGGACCGCTGCTTCCCCGCTATCCCCCCCACGCATCAAGGAGGAACGTCGATCGACACGGAGACCGCTCTGCTGCTCTGCTGGACCATGGCAATCGAGGCAGTGCCTGCGAAAGATCGGCAGGATGTCCTTCTCGAAGTCAACGGTCCGCTGAGCCGGTGGGGGAAGCTGGCCCCAGGCTGGGCAAGACGATATCCCTGCCAGCATGACGGCAAGTACAATTCGAAGTATCCATGGGGATAACACGGCGGCGGGCCTCCGGGGCAAACGGTGCTATTCTAGCATATCGTTTCGGCCAGCGAACGTCGCTTCGCCTGCCCGACAGCTTTCACGAGGCCTGGACGCCTCGTAGAATATTGACAGCTTCCCCGTTTCTATTTCATTGACAGGCCACCTTCATGCCAGATCTGATTGCCCAGGGTGCCGATTACCGGAAACGCTGGCGCCGTCCCCTTCCGGTGGACCAGGAAGTGGTGCTTGGCCGAGGCCAGCAGGCCTGGGGCGTTTCCTGGGATACCCGCATTTCCCGCCAGCACGCACGGTTGCGTTGGGAGCACGGCCGGCTGCATGTGGAGGCCATGCCGGGGGCTTCCAACGCGATCTTTTACCAGGGCATCGAGCAGGATCTCTTCGAGATCCAGCTGGGAGAGCACTTTGTTATTGGTGAGACGACGTTTGCCATGGCAGACAGCCGCCTGGAAGCCACGCTCCAGGAGATTGAACCGGTCCTGGAACGGACCTTTTCAGCTGATGACCTGCAGGAACATCCCTTTGGGGATCCGCAGCAGCGGATCGAGATCCTCGGGCAGCTTCCCGAGATTATCTCCAGTGCGGATAACGATACGGAGTTGTTTATACGGCTGATCAACCTCTTGCTTGCCGGTATCCCGCGGGCCAGTGGGGCTGCACTGGTATCCTGCGATTCGCCAGGCGACGGATTGGCAGATCTTTCCGTGGCGGTTTTGCATTGGGATTACCGTGGTCACCAGCTTGCCTCGTTTGCTCCCAGCCAGCGATTGATCCAGGCGGCGGTCCATGACAATCACAGCATTGTCCATATCTGGGGCCAGTCGCGCGGAAACCCAGCTTCTACTTTCACGGAAATGGAGGGAATTGACTGGGCATTTTGTGTGCCGGTTGATTCACCCTCCTGTTCCGGCTGGGCGATTTACGTGGCAGGTGAATTCGCCTCGGAAGATTCCTCCGTCCAGAATGACGATCAGGCACGTTCTCTCCGTGATGACATGAAATTTACGGAGCTGGCGGCTTCCACGCTGGGCAGCTTGCGGCACCTGAAGTCGCTGGAGCAGACGCACACACACTTTCGCCAGTTTTTCCCCACCGTCGTCCTTGATGCCCTTCGCAAGCGTGATCCGGACGAGGTCCTCTCACCGCGTGAAACGGATGTCTCGGTGATGTTTTGCGATCTGCACGGGTTTTCTCGTGAAAGTGAACAGTCGGCCGATGACCTGGCCCAGTTGCTGGAAAGAACCAGCGCTGCGCTGGGGATCATGACTCGGAAACTCCTGGCACACGGAGGCGTTGTCGGGGACTTCCATGGGGATGCGGTGATGGGATTCTGGGGATGGCCGCTGAGGCAGGATGACCGCATGGAACGCGCCTGTACGGCGGCCAGCGAGATCCTTTCCGGGTTTGTCGAGGGGGAAGCAGATGGAGACCTGCCGCTGGGGGGGTTCCAGACCGGCATCGGGATTGCCTCGGGAAAAGCAGTGGCCGGAAAAATCGGATCCTCCGACCAGGTCAAGGTGACGGTGTTTGGCCCGGTCGTGAACCTTGCCGCCCGACTGGAAGCGATGACACGTATCTTTGGCGTTGCCATCCTGGTGGATGGCACGACCGCCCAGCGACTTCGGTCGCTGGCGGTCCGGCAGGAGAAGACGGCCTCTGGCCTGGAGATCCCCGTGGTCCGACTGGGGGATGCAGAGTACTGCCTCAGGCGGGTTGGCCGGGTATTGCCCTATGGAATGCAGACAGCAACGGAAATCAGCCAGTTGCTCAGGCGAGAAGAAATCCCGCTGGATCTGCTAGGAGAATATGAGTCGCTCCTGGCCGCTTTTGACCGTGGAGAATGGGAACACCTGGCCGACAAGCTTTCTCCGCTGGTGAACAGGGATCCGGTTGCCAGCTTCCTGCAGATGTACATAACGGACCGTGGTGCGACGCCTCCTGTGGACTTTGAAGGAGTGATCCAGCTGGTCTCGAAATGACGGTCTTTTCCTTGGAAATCTTCGGCGGACTGCGGTAAGGTGGCTGTCGACCTGCCCTGTTGACGCTTTTTTCCAGAGGAATGGTGCCAGATGTTGTTTCGACTTATCCAGCTTGGACGTTTGTGGTCGCATGGAATATCCCTGTTGCTCGCTGTCACCTGCAGCCAGGCACTTCCGGGAGCGAACCCGGTCGAGAATCTGCTTGAGCAGACAGGGACGACCAGGGGGCTGGCTGTCGTTCTCGGGCTTCCCGATGGAGATACTTCCTTTCCAGCCCGGCTGGCAGAGGAGAGTGGAATGCTGGTCCATGTCCAGCTTTCCAGCCCCCGGGAGCTGGAGGCAAGTCGCCGCCATGCCCGGCAGAAGGGTGTCCTGGGGAGCAAGGTGACCATGGAAACGGGGCGCACGGCATCGATTCACCTGGCAGACAATATAGCGGACCTGGTCTACCTTCCGGCCGGGACATTGTCCAACCAAGAGACCAGCGAGGTCCGGCGGGTACTCTGTCCAGGAGGGGTGTCGCTGATTGCCGGGGCCCGCTGGCAGAAGCCGGTTCCCGAGGGGAGCGACGTCTGGTCTCATCCCTACCATGGGCCTGACAACAACCCACGTTCTAACGACCAACTGGCGCGGGCTCCCTACATCACCCAGTTCCTGGCCACACCGTTTTATGGCCCCATGCCCGAGGTGACCGTTGCCGCCGGTGGCCGGCTGTTCAAGGTGTTTGGTCATATCGCGATCAAGGAGCGGGAATGGCCACTGGTCAACACGCTTGTCTGTATCCATGGCTACAACGGAACCGAGCTCTGGCGCCGTCAACTGGAACCCGGCTTCATGGTGCACCGAAACCTGATGGTAGCCAATGACAGGGAACTTTACCTGGCCTTCAAGGAAAAGTGCCTGGTTATCGATGCGGTGACAGGAGAGACAAAGGGTGAAGTCACTTTGCCGAAGGGGACCACTCCCGACCGGACCTGGAAGTGGATGGTGATCAAGGATGGTGTACTGTACGCATTGCTCGGTGACGAGGAACAGGAAGCGGTCGTGATCAAGGGAGAACGGACTGCCGCGGGCTGGCCCTGGAGTGGACTGGGGACAGGATATGCCCAGGATCAGTACCCCTGGGGATTTGGTCGTACGCTGGCAGCTATTGACCTTGCCAGTGGTGACCTGAAATGGTCCCTGCGGAAGGATGAACCGCTCGATAGCCGGGCAACCGTCCTGCGTGATGGCCGGCTGTTTTATTACAGCGAGAAGAACTTCGTGGGCAGCCTCGATATCTCGACCGGGAAGCAGCTCTGGCAACGGATCGACTCGGAGATCCTTGAAGCAATCGGGGAGAATGACAAGGCCCAGACGCCCCGCAAAGGATTTTCCAGCAGCAGCTTTGTCAAAGCAGATGATGAGGCGATTTACTTTGCCGGACCCCAGCGCACCAACCTGGTTGCGATGTCGGCGGCGAGCGGTGATCTGCTCTGGAAACACCCCCACGGCAACTACCAGTTGATCCTTCGAGAGGATGGCGTCTACGCGATGGGGAGGACCGAGACGAGCAAGAAGTTTGACCGCACAAGCGGTGAGATTCTCGCTGACCTGCAGTGTTTCCGGGGGAATTGCACGAGGGCAACGGCAACTGTGGATAGCATCTTTACTCGCGGTTACCGGCATACAGGAACCCAGCGAGTACCGCTGGATGGTCCACAGGTCACCCCCTCACGGATCGGCCTGATGCGGCCTGCCTGCCAGGATGGCGTGGTGGTAGCCCACGGCCAACTCTACTGGGGGCCCTGGATGTGTGACTGCAACCTCTCGCTGGTCGGTGTCATCAGCCTGGCGGCTCGCGGGGATCTGGCGGTGGAAGAAGCGGCCGTTGAAAAACAGCGCCTGGAAGTGACCGGGGATCTCGACGATCAGCAGCAGCCGCTGCTGGTGGATGACAAGGACTGGCCTGGCTACCGGCGGGGGAACCAGCGGCACTCGGGAACACCGGTCCAGCCTGGTCAGCAGGTCAGCCAGCTCTGGACCATCGCAACACCAGGGAGCCGTCCCACCCAGCTGGTAACGGCAGGAGAACGAGGTTTTTTTACGGGGACCAATGGCTGTGTGGAGGCAATCGAGATGTCCAGCGGCAAGAGCGTCTGGACTGCTTTTACCGGGGCTGCGGTAAACTACCCGCCGGCCATTGCCGACGGGCGACTGTTTGTGGGGTCGAGCGACGGTTGGGTTTACTGTTTTGAGGCTTCAAGTGGTAGGCAGTTATGGCGATTTCGGGCCGCTCCGGTGGATCGCAAGATCCCGGCTTACGGACGGCTGACATCGACATGGCCCGTGGGAAGTGGTGTGCTGGTGGAGGATGGGGTGGTCTACGCCGCCGCGGGGATTGCCAGTTATGACGGTACGCACGTGTATGCCCTGGATACCCAGGATGGGAGTATCGTCTGGCAGAACAACACCTCCGGACGGATCGGCGAGAGTGAGGACGGTGCCGGGGTCAGTGTCCAGGGGCATCTTCTCAAGGACAAGCAGAGGCTCTACATGGCGGGTGGAAACGTTGTCTCCCCGGCGATCTACGATGTGGAGAATGGAGCCTGCCTGAACACGCTGGAAGAGATCTGGACCAAGACTCCACGAGGACGGGAACTCTTCCTGGTCAATGACAAGGTCTATGCGTTTGACCGCCTGCTCTATGGCCCGGAACAGTACCAGGTAGGGCGTTACCATGCCAAGGATCGGTTTGCCCAGGCGGTCCTTGGTGAAATCGTGGTTCGAGCCAGGGCGGAGCAGGTACTCCGGGTGGCACCTGACGAGAAATCGGGGGAGCTGGTCGGGGTCTGGGAGAACAAGGAATTTCTCTCCACCGCGGCGCTGGCAATCGCCGGTGAACAGGTCATTGTGGTGGGGGCCGTGGCTTCAGAAGAGAACGCCGCGGCGGAAGAAAATGAAGAGGAATCCCAGCCCGCTTTCCGCGTGGCGGCACTCGATGCGACAGACGGAAAAACAGTCTGGTCGATGCCGCTTCCCGCCGAACCTCGTCCGTGGGGCCTTTCGGTCGATCGCCTGGGACGTGTGACAATCGCCCTGACGGACGGGCAACTGGTCTGCCTTGGAAGCGAGTAGGACTCGTCGTCAGGCCCGCTGCAGGCCAAAAACCTCGGTATCAACCCCTTCCGAGAAATGAACAAGTGGGGGGGCTCCATGAAGCTCGTGGAGACCGGCCGATGCTCGCAGCTGGTCTTCAAATTCCAGGAGATGGGCCTCCCGGGTGGGGTAGGGGCGATGATGGACCTGGGCCTTGCAGAGGCGGCCGCGGTGCCGGACAAACAGCCAGTACCGTTCCAGGAGGAAATGTTCCAGCGAGCCCGGTTCGGAAGGAGGGAGCACGGGCCCCACCCGGTAGCGAGTACGATGGAAAGCGGCTGAGCTGCTGCGGCGAATTTTGAAGACGGTCTCCCCGTTGCCGGATTCCATCTCCATCCGGGAATGGTGATAGGGGAGACTCCATGCTGTACGAGCTCCCCAGACGGCAAGACGAGAATTGGCATCCAGGGAATGAAAGTAGATACCCGGATTTCCGCGGTAATGCACGTAGGTGCGGACATTGGCCTCAAGGAAATTAAATGACAAGAAGCGTGGCCAACTGCGGTGGCGGACATCCTGCATGCCAAACAGCACGATCCCAAGGTAGGCCGTGTCCTGGTGGAGGTCGAGTGAAAGCTCCTCGGGAACAAGCGGGCGCAGCTGGTCGCAGGGGACTGGCCAGTGCAGGAAGAGGAGCGAACGCCAGGACTGGTATCCCCTGGGACTTCCAGCAGGGCGGGTCGAGGGGGCGAGGCGGTCGAGTTCTCGCTGTGCAGCAGGTATTCCCGCGGCCTGGTCGGTGGGGAGTATTTCTGCGGGTGGGCGGTGTCTGTTCATCGGACAGCTGAATTCATCATGCATGCCTTCAAAAGAGATGACAGCAGAGGATCCTCTGCTGGGTTCTCTCTTTCGTTCTCACGACAAGTACCGCAGCAGGTCACCGGTGGCAACAAGAAAAACGTGGCTTTCTGGAACCACCCGTGTATTTTCTGCCGGGAAAAAAACTGCGGGCATTACTCGGTATGCACGCGGCCCCCAAGCTTCTGCAGGTCACGAACCTGGCCCCGCGTCTTGCCAGAGAGCGGATTGTCAGCCAGGTAGATGTTCCAGAAAGGAGCGAAACGCTTTTGGCCCTCCGCGTCCTTTTTTGCCATCTCCACCAGCACGCCAAGATCCTCGATCTTGTTTTCATTGAGCAGCAGGTAACGAAGTTCGGTCAAGTTCGTCAGCGGGGAAAGATCTGCGACCTGGTTCTTTCGCAGATCCAGCGAGGAGAGGTTCGTGAGTTTCTGCAGGGTGGCCAGGTCAGCGAGCTGGTTCCCATCCAGGTAGAGTGACCAGAGTTTTCCCAGCCCGGCGATGGGCGCGGTATCGGCGACCTTGTTATTGGAGAGGTAGAGCGACCGCAGGTTCTCCAGTCCGGAGAGTGGGGCCAGGTCACTGACCTCGTTGCCCGCCAGGTGCAGGTACTGCAGTGCCGTGAGTCCGGCAAGCGGTGCCAGGTTACTGACCTTGTTCGCAGCCACGTTAAGCGACTGGATATTCTTCAGTTCCTTGATCGGTCCCAGGTCGGAGATGCTGTTCCCTTC
>CAYYZW010000030.1:0-8165 GCA_964476375.1 uncultured Pirellulaceae bacterium | reverse complement strand
GCCCGAGAGCGTGCAGTCGGGAGTGGATGAACTGGATGATTTCGCTTTTGGTTTTCCTACAGGGATCGTTCTGGATGATGGATCGATCCTGGCCACGCACTGGTGCGTGGAGGGAGGGTCGTGTGGGATTCGCTGGACGCGACTTTCTGTGGACTGGTAGGTTTCCTCGTAATGCTGCCTGGTGTTGGCGGCCTGGGAGATAAAGATGGCAGGCTCACTTGGGATCGGGATGATCGGCAGCGGGTTCATGGGACTCAGCTACAGCCAGTGCGTGGCGGCACATGTGGAGGGAGTTCACCTGGTGTCGATCACCGGTGGCAGCCGGGCAGGCAGGCTGGCCGAGGAGCACGGTGTTCCTGCCGATGAGTCAGTGGAGGCGATGGTTGCCCGGCCCGAGATTGATGCGGTCATCGTGGCGACCCCGGACCAGTGCCGCCTGGAGATCACCGAGAAGGTGGCTGCCGCCGGCAAGCACCTGCTGGTGGAGAAGCCGATGGCCCCCACGGTCGCCGAGTGCGACCAGATGATCCAGCTTTGTGAGCAGGCGGGCGTCAGCCTGGGAGTGGTCAAGACCGAGCGGTTTCGCACCATCACCCGCAAGGCAAAAGCACTCATTGACGAGGGAGCCCTCGGTCCGATCCGGATGATGCGCACGCTCTCGGCTTTCCCGATCTCGCTGACACGGGATGTCTTTGCCGAGCGACAGTGGATGTATGACCCGGCAAGTGGTGGACTGTTCATGGGGATGGCGTCGCATAATACGGATTTTCTCCGCTGGCTCTGTGGGAAGAATGTGGAGAAGGTCTTTGCGCAGGTGCATACCTTTAGTGACATCGACTCGCCGGCCCAGAGCGTGATGGCGCAGTTGCAGTTCGAGGACGGCATCATGGCCCACATGTGGACTACCTCCGAGTTACCTGATCCGAGTATTCCCGACAGCGAGGTGCGGTTTGAGATTGTCGGGCAGGATGCCATCCTGGAGCTGGAGAATTTCAATTTCCTCCGCATGGGGAAGGGAGAGGGCTGGGAGGATATCTTTATCCCGCCGAAGTTTGACTGGGCGAACGATCCCAAGAACCCGGTGCGGCTCGAGCCCCACTACCGGGTGATCCAGGGATTTGTCGACAGTATCCTGGAGGAGCGACCGCAAACGATAGGAGGCGCCGAGGGGCGGGCGGCAGTGGAGATATGTGAAGCCTGCCTGCGGTCCGCAGAGACGGGCATGGCCATCGAGTTGCCATTGGCTGGGAGCCAGGAAAGCGAAAGTCTTGATGAGTAAGGTGGACCACCTGGGCATCGATTCGCCACCTGCCGGCCATCGCCGGAATCTCCTTGTGTTCTCTAGTTGCGTCGCCTTGCAATACCTGGCAGCGCCGGTGATTTATGTCGGCATTACCCAGGCAGCCCTGCTGAAACAACTGGGTGCCAATGCCACGATCGCGAACCTCCCGGCAGCCTCCTTTTTTGTCATGGCAACCCTGGTGGCGCTGATTGCCTGGTGTAAGCCACGGGTGGCAGACCTCAAGCCAGTACTTGTCTGGTGTTACAGTCTGGCGGCGGTCGCATCGGCATTGGTTGGAGTGGCCCTGGTGTCGCCGGTGTCGGATGACTTCAAGATCGTTGCGGTGATCGCCCAGAGCGCGGTCACCGGGGCCACGATCCCGACGGCGATTGCCTTTATCTGGGAAGTCCTGGGCCGGGCGACCTTGAAATCCGAACGGGGCTTTGCCCTGGGATTGGCCTATGGTGTTGGCCCTGTCCTGGCTGCCCTGGGTTCGATGGGTTCTCAGCTGATCCTGGCGGGGGAATTCAAGTTCTTCGCGGTCACGCTGGAAACACTGAGATATGAATTTCCAGGTAACTTTGCCCTGCTCTTTCTCCTTGAAGCACCGGTGATGGCACTGGCCGCTTTTCTTTCCAGCCGCTTCAATATCGGAACTGTACCGCTGGAAGAACCGGGGCGCAAGCCGTTTGCGGACGTGCGGGATCTTTTCCTGGGAGTGATCTGCAGTATCGCTGCCATGATTTGTATGTTGCTGGCCGACGGGAGCGGTTCTGAGCAAGGCCCGGGAGGCGAGTGGCTCTTTTCGGTGGCTTACCTGTTGATGGGGGTCTCCGTCGTGCTCTTTGCCTATCACTTCCGTGACCTGCTGTCGGTGCGATTGATACGCATTGCAACGATCGTGACCATGATTGTCTACATCGGGAACATGATTCCTTCCAACATGGCACTCTATTCGGAAGAGGTGATGGGACTCGATCCCCAGCAGACGGCAGGTTACCAGAACGCCATGCGGTTCGGTTTCAAGGCGATTGCCGGATTGATGCTGGGCTGGATTCTGACCCGGACCAATGCTCGCTCGGGAATCCTGGTCACGTCGTGGCTCTACGTGCTGGCACTTGGCTGGGCGATCTGTGCCAGCCGCGAGCTGTACCTGTTTGCCTTTGGGATTTTCGGCGCCGGGGAGCTGGTCGGTGTTTATGCCCCCAATTACATTCTCTCGGCGTCCCGGAAATCACAGATGCGGCGCAGTATGGTGATGATGACGGTACTGATGGCTCCGGTGGGTCAGCTCGGTCCGGTGTTTGGCCAGATCGCCGATCGTATCCATGGGGCCCAGATAACGGCCTTTGGCCAGAGCAGCCGTGGCTTTGGCTTCCAGGTCAGTTTTGCCGTCTGCGCGGTCGTGGTTCTCCTGGGGATTCTCGTGGCCGTGATCTGGCTGCCAGGCAATCCCAGTCCAGCTGACGACAGCGAAGCGGACGTCTCCTAGAAATCTCGAAACGGGCCACGAGAAGGGCGAGCAGGAGGGGAGCGGTCAGGACAGGTTGTGACATTCGGGATGGGCTTTCTTGGAAATCGACTGGGATGGCTGAGCGATTATTGTGGGCAACCGGCCGCCGTTCTGCCTGGGCCGGGGGAAGCTGTTATGCTAGGGACAGCGTCCTGTCTGTCGACCCGGGAAAGCGAGGAGAACGATGATGCTGGTTGGTTACGTGAGCAGTGAGCGGTACGTCGCCCTGGCGGACGCGATATTCGAGTTCCGTTCATCCGGCGGAGAGGTCACCACGGCTCGATCCACGATCTCCGGCGCGGTCTACGCGGATCTGGAACCCGGCCCCTGCGAGGTGGTGGTCGGCAAGGAGGGGTTTGGTTCCAAGATCGTCCAGATGACGGTCACCAGTAATGAGCCGTACCATTTTCGTCTGCTTTCAGACGGGCTCTTTGGCTATGCCTGGCCTGGTTGTGTGAAATCGGGAGAGTCGGCGGAGTTTCGCGTGCATGCGGTCGAGGAGTATAGCCTGGAATTATGGCGGTATGGGGCCAGCAAGGAGTTCATCCGGCGGATTGGGACATTTGATGAGCACGGCCCGCGTGCCACCATGCAGATCACGCCGGACGGGGATTACACGCAGACCGGTGTGCAATGGAACAAGCACGGTTATCACAGCACCATCCTGGCGCAGCAGGTAGAAGCTCCTTCCCGCTCGGGCCTCTACTACTTTCATCTGCAGGGCAAGTCCGGAAGTTCCTATAACTTTCCCTGGGTCGTGGCCCCGACCGAACCGTCCGAACCGATTGCGGTTCTGGCATCGGACCTGAACTGGAACGCTTACAACAGCTTTGGAGGCCGGAGTAACTATATTCATGCCTCCTGTTTTCCTCCCACTCCGACCGTCAATTCCCGCCTGGAGTTGAAGCGCTACACCGAGCGTGAACATCGCACCTATGATTCGGACGATTACGCGCCGCTCTCGCTCGATCGTCCCAATCCTTTTAATCACATCGACCTGGATGAACAATTGACCGACCCGATTGCCGGGCGCCAGGGGTGTCATTTGGCGGCTGCCGAATGGCGGTTGCTTGGATGGATGGAACAGAATGGGTACGGGTATGACTATTACAGTGAGAGCCAGTATCATTTTGACCAGCTGCCGCTGTCGGAGTACCGCGTGCAGGTGATCAGCACGCACCCCGAGTACAGGACCCGCCGGATGTATGATCGTCTAAAGAGCAGGGTCATCGAGGAAGGCGGCCGGTTGATGTACCTGGGAGGGAATGGCCTGAATTGCGAAGTGGAAATGCTCGACGATCACCGTGTCGTTCATCACAACACGAAATGGAGCCATTCAGAACCGCAGTTGCGAGAGGAGGGAGGTGAGTACGAAAGCCGGTTCGACAAGCGACAGGAATCCGAGGCCAATCTACTGGGTGTGGTTTTCACCTGCCCGGGGATCATGACTGCTGCTCCCTACCAGGTGCTGGATGCCGATCATTGGTGCCTGGCCGGGACCGGGCTTGCCAACGGGGATATTTTTGGCCAGAAGAGCCTTCACATGCGAGTTCCCGGGGGAGCATCGGGCCATGAGACGGACAAGATTTCCGCCCAGTCGCCTGGAAACGTGCACCTGGTGGCCAAGGGCACCAATGCCAATGACGGGGGTGCCGAGATTGTCTCTTTCGATACGCCCAGTGGCGGGGAGGTGTTTTCGGTCGGTTCCATTACCTGGCCCGCCTCGATCCTGGTGGATGATTCGGTGAGCCGGATCACCGCCAACGTGCTGGATCGCTTTGCCGCTGAGCGGGGCTAGCAGGCAAGGTTTGTCCGCCAGCCCAGGCCCGCTAGAATGGCTGGTGTCTGTCTTTATCGACTTCCGATAATACTCATGTCATCGGCGACAGTGGATTGGGTGCCAGATCGGGATCAGCTCATGTCATATAACCCATGCCAGGCGAAACGGGCCACAGCGGGCCGTTTCCCGGGATCCTGCTGCTATGTCATCCTGGCCGGCATGCTCCTGCTTGCCGGTTGTGGGCCCGATGAAAAGCCCGCCACCAGGCCAGGCAACGGTGATGAAACTACCTTGAACCCGGCGGCCCTTACACCGCTTCCGCCGTTGCCGGAAAGTCCCTACCTGAACGCGCGTGATGCGACGTACGTGGGAAGTAGCACCTGTATCGAATGCCACCAGCAGGAACATGCAGGATACCTGCATACCGGCATGGGGCGATCCATGGCCAGCGTGGTCCCCGAGGCTGAGCCACCGGGTGGAACCTACGACCACAAGCCATCCGGTCGCCGATACGAGGTCGTGCGCCAGGCCGGCCGGCTCGTCCATCGCGAGCTGGCGATCACGGCCGAGGGGGAGCCGGAGGTGCTTTTGGCCGAGCACGAGGTGCCCTATGTGATTGGCTCGGGGCGGCACACGAAGACCTATGTGATCCAGGTCGACGGCTTCATGTACGAGTCCCCGCTTACCTGGTACAGCAAGATCGGGGCCTGGGAGATGTCTCCGGGATATGACCATCCGGATCAGCGTGGTTTCCACCGTGAGATCGGGCAGGAGTGCCTCGTCTGTCATGCCGGTCGGACCCGAGCAAAGGAAGGAACAGTACACCGTATGGAACTGGAGGAACTTTCCATAAGCTGTGAACGATGCCACGGCCCGGGATCATATCATGTGGATCGCTGGACCGGGAGCAAAGCAGAAATCGGTTTGGAAGAAGGGGAGCTGGATCTGACGATTGTCAGTCCGGCCGACCTGGGCAGGGAGTTGGCCGACTCGATCTGTGCTCAGTGTCACCTCGGGTCGCCGGCGGTGGTTCCCTCGCGGGGCCGTTCGCTTGATGCTTACCGGCCAGGCTTGCCGCTGGATGCCTTTCGCAATGGATACCAGCTGGAGAACCCCGGGGACGCGATGACTGTGGTGGGCCACGTGGACCAGTTACGGCTGAGTAACTGTTACCGGGAAACGGCGATGTCCTGTGTGACCTGCCACGACCCGCATAATATGCCTGCCGAGGGAGACAAGGTGCAGTACTATAGTTCGATCTGCATGCAATGCCACAAGCAGGAGGCATGCCAGGTCGATCCGGCTGTCAGGGAACAGCAGCGGGCAGACAATTACTGCGTGCATTGCCATATGCCCCGGTCGGATACGGAATTGCCACACATGACATTCCACCACCACCGCATCGGTCTGCACGAGGGCCAGGCTGGTTCGCAGGCCCCCCTGGACGAAGTGGCCCGCCTGGTGCCGCTCTTTACCACGGTCGAGCATTCGGAACTTGACGCCAGGCGAAACCTGGGGATCGCCTACATCGCCCTTTCCCAGCGGGAGGAAGGGGGAGACCATGCACGAGATTACGTCGAGCAGGGAGCGGCCATGTTACGTGATTGCTGGCAGGCCGGACTGCGGGATGTGGAACTGGCCAGGAACCTCGCGGAGGTGAGTATAGGCATGGGAAGAGAGGATGCCGGGGACTTTGCCCATTTTGTGCTGCAGCAGGAGCAGGTGACCGGAAAGCAGCGAGTCAGTGCCCTGCTGGTCCTGGCAACCGAGCACTTGAAGAAACAGGATTTTTCCGGGGCGGTCAAGCGAATGCGGGAGGTGACCAGGCTTCGCCGTCATGCCGACGACTGGGAGTACCTGGGCCAGTACGAACTTGCCGCAGGAAACCGCGAGGAAGCGGTCAAGGCAGTCCGGATGGCAATCGAGATCGATCCTTCTCGCGCAGGGCGACTGCGATTGCCTGAATAACTACAGTGGCGGAACCACCTGATTGCATTTCGTCCTGGTCGCTATCAGGAGAATAAAGCCTCGATCGGGTTTCCATCGGTGACCCGTACCGGACGGCCAAGAGGGCCTGGCACCGAATGACTCGGTGTGACACCAAAGCCGCGGAGTACTGTCGCATGCATGTCGTAGGGGGTGACTGGCATATCTGCCACGTAGGCCGCGTGCTTGTCACTTTGTCCGTAGACAGTTCCCCCACGAATCCCGCCGCCGGCCATTACTGCCGAGTAGCAACTGGACCAGTGGTCCCTGCCGGTATGAGCGTTGATCTTGGGAGTCCGTCCAAATTCTCCCACCACCACGACCAGTGTTTCATCGAGGAGTCCGCGCTGGTCTAGATCTTCTAGCAGCGCGGAGAAGGCCCGGTCAAAGGAGGGGCAGCAGTAGTCATGCCGAAGCATATCCAGTCCCTTGTTGATCCCACCACAGATTTCCGTGTCGGCCTTGCCGCCGTGATTGTCCCAGAGGTTAAACTGGCAGCCATCCTTCCCGTAGAACGTCCAGAATACGTTGATCATCCGCACATCGGCCTCCACCAGGCGGCGCGCCAGAAGGAAGCTCTGGCCATACTCGTTCATGCCGTACCGCTCGCGAAGCGGTTGTGGTTCCCGAGTGACGTCAAAAACCTCTCGCACCTGGCGAGAGGTGAGCAGGGCATGCGCTCGATCACGCAGGGACTGGAACTGTTGCACGGGAGCTTCGGTTCCGATGTCCCTGTTTTCCTCCAGCGACGCCAGCAGGGAACGACGTGATTCCAGTTCAGCGGGGCTGGTGCCATTGCCACGGAGGTCCAGGTTTTTCAGGTTAAATTCCGTCCGGGCAAGGGAATCCTGTTTGGCCTCGCCAACTTCCAGTGGTGCATAACGATTTCCGAGAAAACCGGCTGTCTGTCCTTTGTAGAACTGGTTGCCCGTGGTGAAGTACCGTGGCAGCACAACCCATGGAGGAAGTGTCCCCTGGGCTCCGTAGAGATGGCTGAGCATGGCGCCGATACTGGGATGATCACTCGGTTCCGGGGGAAAGGCAGCTCCAGTTTCTCGCTTGCTGGCGAGAAGGGTGCGTAGAATTCCCGTCTGGTGCGAGTTGCTGTCATGGTGGAGCGACCGGATGACCGAGAGCTTGTCGGCGTGCCTGGCTGTCAGCGGGATCAGGTCACCAAACTGGATTCCAGGTACGGATGTGGCGATGGGCTTGATAGGGCCACGGATCTCCGAGGGGGCTAACGGCTTGGGATCCCAGATATCCAGCTGGGACGGGCCACCGCAGAGAAAAATGTAGATGCAATGCCGCGCTGGCCCGGCGAGCGGGCGATCGGTACTCGCCTCGACCTGGTCCAGGCGGCCGCTGAGTCCTGCCCCGAGTGCTCCCATCGCACTGATCCGCACCATGTCGCGGCGGGTGATTCGTGAACGTGGGGATCGGGCCCCCGGCATCAGTTGCAACATGGTGGGTCCACTCAGAAGAGACTCACTTCCTTCATTTCGACCTCTTCAAAGCCAGTATACTGAATAGTCGGGATGGAAGACTGCTTTCAACCTTTTATTTCTTCTGCTGCCGCCCCGGAATCCAGCCGTGCGGGAGCCGTG
>CAYYZW010000029.1:0-22606 GCA_964476375.1 uncultured Pirellulaceae bacterium | reverse complement strand
CCGAGATGCTTGACCATTGCGGTCTCCCATCCTAGGCGAAGACCGACAGGAAACTACTTGTCGGGTGTCGCGGGCTCGCTGCGTTTCTTGGGGTCGTCCGGTTTCCCCGGTTGCCCGGGTGCGGCTTCTTTTTTGTCCGGGGCAGGCTCGAGACGGAGGACCTCCTTGAGAAGCGGGGATTGTGCGTCCATCACGGGGGCGATCTTTCCCTCGGGGATTTTTTTCGTGGTCCGGGGAATCATCACCAGGCGGACGCTCGTACGGATCGGGGGAATGCTGGCGGTGCGGGCCTGGTAGAGCAGGTCATTGTTGTCCTTGCTGCTCTGGACCGGCAGGTCCATGGTCGCGGAACTGAAGTTCGAGACGCAGAGCAGGTCGCCGCCATCCCCGTAGTAGATCCTGGACATCGACAACTCGTCCTGGAAAAAACCGCTGCCGGCAAAAACCCAGGGGTATTCCAGTGGCTTGCCGGTGCGATGGTGCTTGACCCACTGCTGTCCGGGGACGGCATGCTTTTTCTGGTCTTTGTCTTTCCAGATCACAACCACATCGATCACGGTTCCACTGGCAGCCTTGTACTGGGGAGAGAATTTCACGGTGTTTCCAACCTTCGCTCCCACGGCAAGCAGGCTGGCGTGGACCAGGCTGGCCTTGGTCTTGAGCGTGATGACAGACTCGTGCTCCTTGGTCCCCACCGTGCAGGCGAACATCTCGAGTTCGCCCTCGCGCAGGCAGACCCATCCATCGACCACCACCCACTTGCGTTTCAGGTCAATCCAGATGCTCTGGTCCTTGGAAACACGCAGAAGCTGTGAGGTGCGGATAACGCCTGTCTTGTCTTTTTCTGTTCCTGGTGGTTTCGATTCCGGCTTGGGTTCCTGGCCCGGGCCGGATGTGGCCAGGACGGCGGCCAGCAGGAAGGATAAAAACGGCATGGACGGTCTCATCGGCGACCTTTCCTGCGTGAGAGGGAGGGGGATCGGAACCATCTGTCCTTGACGATGGCATTTTACACGATGGGCGGGCGACTGCGGCAAGTCCTGCGGCAGGAAACGTGATGGCGGGAGTCTCTCCCGGAGGCAGTGCCAGCCGTTACAATGACGACTGCCAGGGCCGCCTGGTGTTTGTCACCCGAAGCGATCCTCCATCCCGGTTACCGTCCATGCCAGACACTTCTTCATCCAGCATCGATGTGCTGTCAGCCAACCTGGCGGCCGTCCAGCAGCGGATTGACCAGGCGGCAGCCCGCAGCGGTCGCGATGGAAAGCAGGTTTCGCTGGTGGGCGTCTGCAAGTATATCGGCACTCCCCTGACTCGCCTGCTGGTCGAGGCAGGTTGTGATCGGCTAGGCGAAAATCGCCCGCAGCAGATCTGGAAAAAGGCGGACCAGCTGGTGGAGACGGGAGCCGAATGGCACCTGATCGGCCACCTGCAGCGAAACAAGGTGCGGCGCACACTCCCCTGGGTCAGCATGCTTCACTCGGGAGACAGCCTGCGGCTGCTGGGGGCGGTCAATGAGGAAGCATCCCGGCACAGTCGCTGCCAGCCTGTTTTACTGGAAGTCAATGTTTCGGGGGACGAGAACAAGCATGGCTTTGCTCCGGACGAGATGCCGGCTGTCCTGGAGCAGGTATCGGAATTGGAATTTCTGAACGTGCGCGGACTGATGACCATGGCGAGCCGGACGGGCGGCCAGCAGCAGGCTCGCCGGGACTTTTCCTCGCTGCGACAACTGCGAGACCAGTTGCGTGGCAACTGTCCGGAGAATATCACACTGGATGATCTGTCGATGGGCATGAGTGGGGATTTTGAAGTCGCGGTGGAGGAGGGAGCCACGCTGGTACGTGTTGGCTCGGCACTTTTTGAAGGTATGGACCTTGAGGGCCATCAAGCGTGATGGATATCCAGTCCGTTCTCAATGCCGGCCGGGGGTAAAGCCTAGTCCGTACAGGCGTCCCAGTAGCGGAGGCTCTCCTCCAGACACTCCCAGATCGCTTCGCTGGCCGTGATTTCCAGGTGCAGCGGGCCCTCGTAGCCGCGCCGCTGGAGCAGGGTGCGGTGCTGGTGCCAGTCGACGGCCCCTGGCTGGAGGCTTTCCAGGAAACGGCCATCACGAAACTGCTTGATGTGCACCATGGATATTTCGGAGAGATCCAGGGACTCAAGTAAGCCGGCCGAGAGGTCCTGTTCACCGACGAGCGAGAAATTGGCGGGGTCAAAGCAGATGGCCGGAAAAAGCGGGCTATCCAGCGCCTGGCGCACCTGGCTGACCGTTTCGTAAAACAGGCTCCATGGCTGCCGTGCATGTTCCAGGGAGAGCCGGATCCCCTTCTCCCGGCAGTCCGTCGCCAGCCCAAGGAGTGAAAGGGTGTTCGGAGAAAGGTCCGGGCTGTGGGCAGTCGTTGTCACATCCACGATTCGCAGGTGGGCACCATGCCGGCCGGCCGTAGCCAGGGCGGCCTGCTGGCCCAGTGAGAGAGCCTCGTGCTGGTAATCTGCCTCCCGGGACATGAATGGAAAGGCCATGGCATAATCGAAATCGATGTCGGGGGCGTCCTCGGCAAGCAGGCCCAGCTGGTCAGGCCGGGCCAGCTGGGCGTCCGTCTCCGCTGTCCCCAGGGATCCCTGTCGTAACTCGATGACAGGGCACCCCAGGTCGCGCCCGTGCCTTACCAGGTCACCGATGGGATGTCCCTGTTCAAGCAGGGTTTGCCAGCAATTGGTCACAATGCCAGGTTGGATCAATGTTCTTTTCCTCCGCGTCGGGTCTTCGACATCCTAACAGATCGGGATACGATGGGAGGTTTCCAGCCCGATCCGGGCACCCTCTGTGAGCACAATAAAGACCATGGATGAACTCCTGGCAAAACTGCAGTCTCCCGACCGTCGCCTTGAAATGGACGGGAATGAACTGCGTGAGGTGCTGGAAATGGTCCTGCGCCGTTTACTGCCCCACGTGGATTCGATCGACAGCCAGCTTGCCTGGCAGCCTCCCGAAGCGGGTTCCCGACCAGATGGTTCCTTGCCGGCTGGCCCTGGCGACTGGGAGGGGGTTATCAGGGAATTGTTCGAGGATCACCTTTCCCCGGCTTACAACCCGGCCAGCGGCGGCTACATGGCCTATGTTCCCGGTGGTGGCCTGCTGCACTCCGCCGTGGCCGACCTGGTCGCCAGTACCGTCAACCGGTATGTCACGGTCTGGCAGGCAGCACCGCGACTTGCCGAACTGGAAGCGGAGGTGGTGGACTGGTTTCGACAGCTGGCGGGGCTCCCCGATACCGGGGGAGGGTACCTGACCACCGGTGGCTCGCTGGCCAACTGGAGCGCGGTGGTCACGGCCCGGAGCTGTCGGCTGCCGGAGGATTTTCTTGATGGTGTGATTTATACTTCTGACCAGGCCCATCATTCGGTCGCGCGGGCGGCGAGACTCTGTGGTTTTCCTGCTGGCAACGTGCAGCTGATCGAGACGGATGCAGAGTACCGGGTTTCGCTGGACCAGCTCGAGAAACGAGTCGAGCAGGACCGGCAGGCCGGCAGGCGTCCCTTCATGGTGGTCGGGCACGCGGGGACGACCAACACGGGGGCTGTCGATGACCTGGCCGGTGTGGCCCGGATCTGCCAGCAGCATCAACTCTGGTTTCACGTCGACGCGGCCTACGGCGGGGCCTTCCTGCTTACCGAGCGCGGCCGGGAGATCCTGCAGGGGATCGAGCAAGCCGACAGCGTCACGCTCGATCCACACAAGGGAATGTTCCTTCCCTACGGCACCGGGTGCCTGCTGGTCCGCGACAGGCAGGATCTTTACCGGGCCCATGCGGTGGATGTGGATTATATGCCGGAGATGCAGGAGGACCCGAACCGCGTGGATATCTGCCAGATCTCACCGGAACTCTCACGGGAGTGTCGAGGACTGCGGGTCTGGTTGCCGGTCAAGATCCACGGCCTGGAAACGTTTTCGAATTACCTGGACGAGAAGCTGGACCTGGCGCAGTTCGCTGCCCGGGAACTACGGGCGATCCCCGGGGTCGAGGTCCTGGCGATGCCCCAGCTGTCGATCCTTGCCTTCCGGCTTGCCCGTGAGGGCTTGGAGCCCGAGGCGCTGAATGAACTCAATCGCGATTTTCTCGACCGCATTAACGGTGCCACCCAGCGAATCTTTCTTTCTCCCACATCTCTCGACGGCGGGTTTGCGATTCGTATCTGTGTGATTGTGTTCCGCACGCACCTGGAACACGTCCAGCACTGCATCGATGTGATCCGCCAGGCTGCCGCCGAGCTGGTGGTGGGGCAATAGCCGTCTTTGCTGGCGAGTGGGGCGCGGAGCGGTTACGATAACCGGCGTGATAGTGACCCAGGTTCTGTACCTCCTTTGAATACACAGAGAAAATCCATGTCTGAATCCACAAGCCCCCCGGTTATTGAGTCCTCCCGCAAGTGGTACAAGGCCATCGGCCCTGGGCTGATCACCGCCTGTGTGGTGATCGGACCGGGTAGCATCCTCACCAGTTCGAACGTGGGTGCAAGGCAGGGCTATTCGATGGCCTGGGTAGTGCTCACGTCTGTGATTTTCATGCTTGTCTTCATGACCATGGGAGCACGACTGGGAGTGGCGACCGGCCAGTCGGCGGCTTCCATCATCACACGTCGGGCCGGACGCTGGCTGGCCGTTTTGGTCGGGGGAAGTGTCTTTTTCATTTCGGCAGCATTCCAATTCGGTAACAACCTTGGAGTCCACTTTGCCCTGGAGAGTTTTGTTTCCTGGGACTTTATGATCGTCCTTTTTAATGGGCTGGCGATTGCTTTCCTGTTGATCTTCAAGGACATGTACAAGGTTCTTGAAAAAATGATGATGGCCTTTGTGGGCATCATGCTGGTATCGTTCGCCTTGAACCTGGCAATATCCAAGCCACGTTTTGGAGAAATGCTCTCCGGCTTTCTACCCACATCCGGGAACATCAGTCTTGCTGTTCTGGGGTTGATTGGCACGACGTTTGTTACCTCGGCAGCTTTCTACCAATCCTACTTGGTACGACAAAAGGGCTGGAAAGAAAAGGATCTCAAGACCGGCATGATTGATGTCCGCGTGGGCGTGGCAATAATGACGCTGATCACGCTGATGCTGATGTTCACACCCGCCACTCGTTTCCATCCGGAATTCAAGAACCAGTTGGTGGTTACCACAGTCGGCACCACCGACTTTGTATCGGGACAGACCCTGGCAATTCGTGCGGAACTCGTCCCTGGCTCTCCAGAATTTGAGAAAATGAAGGCGGATCTGGAAGCGATGATACTGCCCAATACCGATAGTTCAGCTGAGGTAAAGAAGCGTTGGCATGTCATCAGCGAAGCGGAGTTGAATGCGGCCAATAAGTTGGCAAAGGAACCTGCCGAAACTGAAACTCGTGGATTCAGCAGTTTGACGGAAGTAGGAAAGTCACTCGACAAACTGTTTGCCGGATTCGGCCCGGCCTTGTTTTTCCTCGGCCTCTTCGCAGCGGCCTACTCGTCTTTTCTCGTCAACTCCATGATCGGCGGTTTCATGTTGGCCGACGGACTTGGGATTGGTGATGCCCCGGAGCATAAATGGCCACGTGTCTTCACGATCCTGGTTTTACTGGTCGGCATGGGAGTGGGCCTTTACAGCATCATTTATATGGCAGGAGCAAAACCTATGGGTTTGATCATTACTGCCCAAGCGGTGACGGTCATCGCGTCTCCCCTTGTTGCCGGTACACTTCTCTGGCTCACCTCCAGCAAGGAGGTGATGGGCAAACACGTGAACGGGCCAGTCCTCAAGACAATGGGCGGTATCGGATTCCTGTTGCTCGTTGTCATGTCGATCAATGTGCTGGTTAATGCTGTCCTACCGAAGATCTTTGGCTAGGCACTGCTGCAAGCTGCCAAATCTTTACATAACTGGATTTCCTTCATCATGCCTGACGAAAAAAGCAGACTCATTGAATTGAGCCGCCAGCTCCTTGCCACGATTGACGAGGGGGACTGGGAGGCCTACTCGAGCCTCTGCGATCCCACGATCACTGCCTTTGAACCGGAGGGGGCAGGGAGCCTGGTCGAGGGGATGCCGTTTCACGAGTTTTACTTTCAGGGAGAGAAGGGCAAGGGCCGTCACCAGTCGTCGATCAGTTCGGCCCAGGTCCGCATGCTGGGAGAGAATGTGGCGGTGGTGACCTATGTTCGGCTGGTCCAGCGAGAGGACCGCCGGGGACGGCTCAGTACCCGGGCCTTCGAGGAGACACGCCTCTGGCAGCAGCAGGAAGGGAACTGGAAACACGTCCATTTCCACCGCTCCCTGGCTGGTAAAATACGTCTCTCATGAGCCCTGGCCGGTCGTTACACGGCGTCTTCCCTGACGGTTAAACCATCAGTTCTCGAAAGTCACTATTCCCCAAGAAGGGTTTTCTTGATGCGAGCATTGATCACCGGCGCCACTGGATTTGTGGGCCGACAACTGCTGGAAAAACTTACCTCCCCGGTCATTCTCAGCCGGGATCCTGAGCGGGCCCGGCAGCAGATCGGCCGGGACGATATTACCTGCCACGGCTGGAATGCGGACGAGGAATTGCCCCCGCCGGAGGCCCTGGAGGGGGTGGACGTGGTCTTCCATCTCGCTGGTGAGTCGGTAGCGAAGGGACGCTGGACGGCTGCCAAGAAAAAACGTATTCGTGACAGCCGCGTGATCGGCACGCGGAACCTTGTCGATGGCCTGCTGGGGATGGCGGATCCGCCCGGGGTGCTTGTCTCGGCCTCGGCCGTCGGTTTTTATGCATCGCGAGGGGACGAGATCCTCAGCGAAGAGTCCAGCCAGGGAGATGACTTTCTGGCCGACGTCTGCCGGCAATGGGAAGCGGAATCGGCTCGCGCGGGAGAAGCCGGCGTGCGTGTTGTGAATCCCCGCATCAGTATCGTGCTGGGAACCCGCGGGGGTGCTCTCAAGCAGATGCTGCCCCCCTTCCGATTCGGCCTGGGAGGGCGTCTTTCCAGTGGCCGGCAGTGGATGCCCTGGATTCACATTGACGACCTGGTCGAGGCATTGCTCTGGATGGCGACCAGAGCGGACCTGGCAGGCCCGGTCAACGCCGCGGCTCCTGGCGAGGTCAGCAACCTTGAATTCACCAAGACACTCGGCCGCGTCCTCAAGCGGCCGACGATTTTCCCCGTGCCCCGTTTCATCTTGCAGCTGTTGATCGGCGAGTTTACCGAGATCCTGGTTGCCTCCAGTCGAGTTGCTCCCCGCCGCCTGCTGGATGAGGGGTTTTCGTTTAACTACCCTGACCTGGATCCCGCCCTCCGGCACCTCTTGGGGCGAGAATAGCCTCTTCCTTTCAACCTCGATGGAATCCCCATGTCCCAGCAGAAGTGGAAAAGGCTCAACCGTCGCATCCACGATTGTGAACTCTGCCCGCGGCTGATCTCTCATTGCCAGGAAGTGGCACGGGAAAAGCGGAAGGCGTACCGCGACGAACCGTACCGGGGCGGGCCGGTTGTCAATTTTGGTGATCCTGCGGCACGGCTCCTGATCCTCGGGCTGGCCCCGGGTGCCCACGGTGCCAACCGCACCGGCCGGATGTTCACCGGTGACCGGCGCGGGGACTGGCTCTACCGGGCACTCTACAAGACGGGCTTTGCCTCCCAGCCGGAATCGACATCCATCAGCGATGGGCTTCAATTGACCGGCTGTGCGATCACCAATGTCTGCCACTGTGCGCCCCCGCAGAACCGGCCCACCTCCGCCGAGATTCACAATTGCCAGCCATGGCTGGATGCGACAATCGACATCCTTCCGGTACGCATTTTTCTCGCGCTCGGCGGTATTGCCTGGAACGGGGTTTTTGATTACCTCAAGGCCCGTGGCGAATGGCACGGGGGTCGCCCCACGTTTTCCCATGGAGCAGAACAGCAGCTGGAGGATGGCAGGCTGGTCCTGGCGAGCTATCATCCAAGCCAGCAGAATACCTTTACCGGCCGGCTTACCGAGCCGATGTTCGACGCCATCTTCACACGTGCTGTCGAATTGCTTGCTCGATGAATCCGTTCAGGGAGCAAGGGCCTTGGGCGAGACCGTTTCACCACCGGAACGCGTGAGGAGCGCCTTGAGATCCTCACGCTGAATCTGCCTGGAGAGCATCCGGATGGAACCGTCACAGAAGAGAGTGGCGAAGTTCTTCTGGGACTCGGCTCCCCAGCCCGCGAGGTTGGTTTTGTCCGAGTAAACCAGCTCGTCAGGCCTGGTCCATGCAATGGCCTGGGAATCTCCCACCTCGACAGCCAGGATCGTCCGGGAGGAGCCATCCTGGATGTCCCGCAAGCTATTTCCCTGCATGAAAACCTTGCTGTTGCGGATCATCTGGGACATGCGAGCCTTCTTCGGAGAGGACATGGCGCCGGCCCCCCCTGGCAGCATGATGGTCCGGTAGGTGGTGGTGCCGGGAGCCGATGCACTCAGCGGTGAGCGGAAGACCGCCGGCATCAGGGGGATCAGTTTCTTGTTGTGCTCGCTGTCCCAGGGCTCGTCCAGTCGGAACTGGCGATACAAGGCAGCCTGCTCGACAAAGGGCAACAGGTGAACGCGCCAGCTGAGCAGTTTCTTGTCGTCCTGGTTGATACTATAGGCGGCCGGGAAGGCCGCATAGCTGTTGTGCCAGGTGAGCATGGCAAGACCGATTTGCTTGAGATTGTTCATGGAAACCGCCTTGCGTGCCGCCTGGCGGGCTGCCTGGACCGCCGGCAACATCAGGGCCGCGGTGATCGGGGCGGTCGTTACCGAACCTCCTCCCAGCGGGATCGATTTGACACTCCGGTAGACGAGGGCATCCTCACTTCGCATCAGGTGTCCGGTATGGGGCCTGAGGTGCGGGAGGATCGCTCCTGGAGCCGGGAACCGGTGGATCTTGAGGTCGATGCCATCCTCCAGCAACTGCTGTCCCACGGTCCGTAGGCCGACCTGGGCAAGTGGGTAGAGGAGTTCGGCAACCTTGGCTGAATCGACATAATGCAGCATGACAACGTTTTCCTGCTCAAGCCGGGATGCAACCGACGGGATCCCGGCCAGCGAACCGGTGCTGCGGTCCCTGGCCAGATGGGACTTGACCGTCTGGGCAAACAGGCCGACCACCAGTTCGTTCTCCGTGATGCACCACGCAGGTGAGAAGGGGGCACCTGGAATGACAACGTAATTCACCTCGTGATCCTCGACCTGGAGAGTGCGGATCTGTAGTGGCTGTCGCTGCCCCTGCTGAAGCTGGGTCAACACCTGTCTGATCTTGGTGTTGATCTCCCGCATCATCCCGGCATCCCTGACGTCGATCGATGCGGCCCAGCCGGTAACCCAGTTGCCATGCGAGGGGCTGGTGTAAACGCGCCAGCCTGTTCCCAGCGAGGCCAGAAGGCCGGTCCGCAGGTCGATATCGAACTCCTCCTTCAGTAATGCCAGCGCCGAATCGAGGCTGGCCTGGGCTGCCGGATCGATCGAGCCAAGGAAATCCCGTGTCCCGTCGAAAAGCCTGGCAGTGTCCAGCCGAAAGGCAACGGCGACCGTTGCATCCGCCGGGATCTGTGACAGGTCCCCGGGCGTCAGGGACGAGTGGCTAAGAAGGTCAGCCAGGCCGTGGAGCTTGTCACTGGCTTGCAGTCGGGTCACCGATACCAGTCCGTCCTTCTCGACCCCGGTGACCGAAACAAGCTGGTCCATGGTGTCAGCGCCGGTGAATTTCAACACGGCTTCCAGTATGCCCGGGGGGGCAGCCTGCTCCAGTAGTGGGCGAAGGCCGGCCAGGTTCAGGTAACCGATGGTGGAAAGCCTGGAGATGCCGGCCTGCTGCTTGGCGGTGGTGTACCACGCGGGGGCCGGTGTCGTGCTGCGTGCCAGCAGACCCTCGATACTCCCTTCCCCCACTCCCACAATCAGGTGCGAATCGCGCATGCCCCAGTAAAGGGGTGGGGAAGGAGCTTCAAAAGCGACCGAGTAAAACGTCGTCCCCTCGATCTGACGGGGGGTGGGTTTGACCTGCATCACCTGTTCCACGGCCTGGTTGATCTGCCCGGTAAAATCATGGTCGCCGTCCACGCCCAGCACCAGGCCGGCTTCTACCCGGGGCCCTGCCTCGGTGAGCTGGAACGTGTTGACAAACATCATGCCAGGGCCCTTGAGGGCCCTCCGGGAAAGGGAAATCCCCAGGTCACCCAGTGCCTCGGTCTGGGGACTGTCCCGGGTTGCTGAACGTCGCAGCAGCGCTTCCGCCTCGCTGATCGCGTTCCCGATAAATTGCCGGAGTTCCGGTTCCGCCAGGAGTTGTTCAAGCGGGTGGTCGCTGGTGGCCTGTGGCTCCCGGGACTCAACCCACATGCTGTAATAGAGCCCGTTGTCCGGAGCCGACTGGATCAGGAATGGATCTTCCTGGCCGGGGGGGACTCCAAGTGGTATGCCAACGCCCGATGACATCGCAAGCAGGAGGATGAGTTCGGTCAAGCCAGCTCCCATGGTTATTTTCTCACTCCTGGCATTACTTGACCTGGATCCTGACCCGTTCCGGGGCAGCTTGTCCTGACGACGATGTGTTCAGCCAGATCAGCGGAAGCATGGCTGGCAGGAGAAGATTACCAGGAATGTCTCCCCGCTGCTCGAAATGGATGCCGTCAGGATCCACGTAGAGGACCAACCGTTCCTGGCCAAGGTGGCGTGAGATGCTCTCTGCCGATGGCAGGAGAGCTCCATCCAGTTTCCCGTTTCCTGCAGCACCAGGATTGGCAAGGGCCTTGCCATCACGCGGCCCCAGCGGCGGACGATTTCTGAAAATCGACGTGGATGCCGAATGAAACAGGGTCTGTGCTGCGGGGTAGGCAAACTCGAAAAGGCCCTTGTTATCCGAGATCGCACATCCGACGACTCGCCTGTTCTCGAGAAACAGTTCCTTGACCTGGGGGTTGTCTGCAAGGGATGGATTGCCCGTGGGCCTTCGCAGATGTTCGCGAACGGCCTGTGGAAAGAGACCAAGGACCAGTTGTTGATCCGTCAGGGCAAAGCTCGGAAGCACGAGGACATCGTCGTCAGGAATATCGAGGATAAAGAGGGTAGCGTCCCCGAGTTTCTCCTTGTGAACCCGGGGAGCATCGGGGCCGAACCCTTCCAGTGCCCGGCCCAGGGTGAGCAGGACCTTTTCGACGACGTCGCGATTGTTGACCTCGACGGTCGCGGTCCAGCCTGTGGCCAGGCTTCCCTGCCGGCTGCAGTAGAGAGTCCACTGGTCTCCCAGGGATGGCAGCAGGTCCTCGCGAAGCTTTAAGTCCAGTTCCTCCTCGATAAGCTGGATAATCTCGTTGAAGTCATCTGCTGCCTGGGGATTGAAACGTCGGGCAACCCTCAGCCCCGACTCGTAGGATTCGCCGAGATGGATTTTCCAGCCAAGAGCCAGCAGGACGTCTGCAGGGATCTGTTCCAGGTCCGCCCGGGCCAGGTTGCCCGCGAGCAGGGACTTGAGCAGTCCCTCTGGCTCCCCATCGAGTGATACCAGCGCGTGACTGACCCAGTCCGGGCCCGCCATGCCGGTGGTCAAGGCAACGTGCTGGAGATTGGCCAGGCCCGTCGCCTGAAGGATCCTGTCGACGTCTTCTGAATCCCCCAGCCAGCTTCCGGCCAGCCCTGTAGCCTGCTGCAGGTCCAAAAAGGTGAGGGTGGACCGCCGCTTGAGGGGCACCTTCTCGAGTATCCCGGCCAGCCAGTCGGGCGGGGCATTCTGCCAGCGGCCCAGGGTTTCGTTCGCGGATGTTTCGCCGAGAAATACAAGAAAGTAATCGCCCCTTTGTCCCCAGACGAGGGGTGGGGAATCCGGTGTAATGACGGCCTTCTGGAAGTGTCCTTCGCCAGCCTCCCAGCCACTCACGCTCTCCCCGGCAACGGCTTTGAGCAGTGCTGTGAGCAGGCTGTCGAACCGGGCCGCGTCTTTTTCGGCCCGGACCACCATCGCAACCCGGATCGCTTCAGGGCCTTCTTCCTGGGGAGATCTCCAGGCATAAACAGCTCCTGGATGGTCATGCAGGGTTTCTGCACCATGGAGGAGGAGTTGGCTGAAAGGGGGGGCGCCAGGTGACTTGTCCCTGCTGGGAAATTCACTGACAAGCCTCTTCAGTTCGCCACCGAGTCGGGCCACCACCAGTTGCACATCCGGTTCAGCGATGAGTTGTTCAAGTCGGTTGTCACTCTCCGCCCGGGCCTCTGTGGCGGGGGCCCATTGGTGAAAGACGAGGCATTGCTCTGGGACCAGGTTATGGAGTTGCGGATCCATTTCCCCGGGAGGAATTCCCAGGGTAAAAGGTCCACCGAGGGTGGAAAAAACCAGCAGTCCCAGTTCCATCCAACCAGCCATCTTTCCAGCCTTCTTCCTGGACACCCGTCTGAACGCTTCCAGGGCTTTTCTAACATGGCTTTTCCTCTTTCGCCAGCACATCCCCTGTCGTCCTTTCTCGGCGACCTGGCGAGGATCTGGTGCCACGTGAGTGGTCAATCGGTACAATGATCCGGTTGGCAGTGGTCTGCCAGTACGAATCGGCAGTGTCCGTTTTTTATTGCGATTGGAGGAGTTCGTTCCATGGTTCAGATCCACCCCCGTCGCTGGCCCCTGGTGCCCCACGTTTGGGCGCATGTCCTTGTTGGCCTCTGCCTGCTTGCTGGATCGGTTCTCCCTCTCCCGGTGGTAGCCGGAGCGGAGCAGGGAGACGAGCCGGACAAGTTGCTGAGCGTGGAGCAGGTTGTGGATCTGGCTCGACCATCCCTGGCGGTGATTTCCCTTTCGGGCAGGGACGGTCAGGACCTGGGGGTGGGGACAGGATTCGTTATCGATTCGGCCGGGCTGATTGCCACCAACCTGCATGTGATTGGAGATGCCCGGCCATTTCGCGTGGAGCTGGGAGATGGCCGGCGGTTGACCGTCACCGGCGTCCATGCATCGGATCGAAACATGGACCTGGCGATCATCCAGGTCAAGGAACAGGATCTGCCGGCACTGAAGCTGGGAAAACTATCCGATTTAAAACAGGGCGCACCGATCGTGGTGATGGGCAATCCCCATGGGCTCAAGGAGAGTGTTGTCAGTGGGGTCAACTCCGGCATCCGTGAAATCGAGGGGCGACAGATGCTCCAGCTTGCGATCCCTATCGAGCCGGGCAATAGCGGGGGGCCGGTGATGGACCGTCGTGGCCATGTCTATGGTGTGGTGACGATGAAATCAGCGGTCACCGAGAACCTTGGTTTTGCGGTGGACGTCGCAACACTTGCCTCGTTGCTGGAAAAACCCAACCCGGTTCCGCTTGATCGCTGGCTCACGATCGGTGTGATTGATCCGCGTGACTGGAAGACCCTCTTCGGAGCCAGCTGGCACCAGCGAGGTGGGAAACTCCTGGCCGGTGGTGCGGGGAAGGGGTTCGCCGGTCGCAGCCTCTGCCTCTCCACGAGCGATCTCCCGGAGATTCCCTACGAGGTTGCTGTCAAGGTTCGACTTGATGATGAAGCAGGCGCTGCCGGGCTGGTCTTTCACAGTGACGGGCAGTACAGGCACTACGGGTTTTACCCGACCGCCGGAAAACTGCGACTTACCCTTTTCGAGGGACCCGATGTCTTGAGCTGGAAAGTGCTTTTTGACCAGCCGTCAGAACATTACCGTCCCGGAGAATGGAATGCGCTCAAGGTTCGGATTGAGAAAGATCGGCTGGTCTGCTACGTGAATGACGAGATCGTGGTGGAGTCCCCCCATCGCGGGCCGACGACAGGCCAGGTTGGATTGGCCAAGTTTCGTGATACCCGGGCGGAGTTTCGTAATTTCAAGGTGGCTGGTGAAATTCCTGGCAGCCAGATCGCCCCGCAGGAGGCCGAGCGGCTTGGGAAGATCGTGACGGAACTCCCGGCTCTTGAACACCTTCTGCCAGGCCAGCTCGATTCACTTGCTGCATCGGCGCCGGGAAGTGGCGCGATCATTCAGCAGCGCATCAAGCAGATCGAGCAGCAGGTAAGCCAGTTGCGGAGGCTTGCCAACGATGTGCACTGCCGGGATATCTGTCTTCAGTTGACAGGGATCCTCAAGCAGCAGATGGATGAGTCGAAGGAAGGAGAGCAGGCACAGCAATTTGATTTGTTGCGGGCGGCCCTGTTAATCGCGGTCCTGGACGGGGAGGATATCGACATCGATGCCTACCTGGCCCAGGTGGACCGGATGGCCAGCGATATTCGCCGGACGCTTGAGAAAAAGGCGACCGATGGGGAGACGCTGGAGGCCATGGACAGGTACCTGTTCCAGAACAATGGCTTTCACGGCAGCCGTTTTGACTATTACCACCGGGCCAACAGTTACATGAACCGGGTGATCAGTGACCGGGAGGGAATTCCGATCTCCCTCTCCGTCCTCTATATGGAGCTGGGCAGACGGTTGGGTCTGTCGATCGAGGGAGTTGGCCTGCCTGGACATTGCGTCGTGCGATTCGTCCCGGGGAAAGGGGAGCCACAGCTGATTGACGTGTTTGAGGCCGCCACGCGTTTGAGCCTGGAGGATGCCAGTCGCCTGGCGGGTGCTGCTGGACGACCTCTTCCGGACGATCTTCTGGCCGCGGTGGATCAGCGAGCCATCCTGACACGGATGCTCAACAACCTGATGGGGCTCGCCCAGCGACAGGATGACAAGGAGCGGATGCTCCGCTACCTGGAAATGATGATGGTCGTCGCCCCTGATTCCATCCAGACACGAGGAATGCGGTCCATCATACGTTACGAGACAGGCCGAAAATCGGCAGCGATCGCTGACCTGGACTGGTTCCTGGAGCACAAGCCGGCGGAACTGGACCTGGAACGAATTCGCCAGATGCGGGATCTCTTCCTGCAGGATCGTGGTCCACGGTGATCACGTAAAAGAGGCCAGGTCCCCGGGCGAGCCGTCCCCTGATGCGGCTTGTCCCCGGCAGGCTGCAGATTTACTTGATCGGCAGGCCAAAATCTCCTGCCGTGTCACGCCAGATCAAGTGAATGTGGCTGGCCGGGTTGCCAGCGGCATCCGGTTGCGTGTTGACAAACTCGACCAGGAAAGTGGGTCCCTGGATCCGGTAATAATGACCGGTTCCAGGCGTGCTCGCGCCTGCCCAGGCAAAATGGACCTGCTCAAAACCGGCCTCCTCGATTGCATCCACCCTGGCCGCTGCAACGTCGCCGTTCACCGTGGAGAGATAACTGCTCAGCAGGGCTCGCAGCAGTGCCTGCTGCTGCTCGTCCATCTCGCCAGCAGCCAGGCCGCTCGGCTCCTCCTGGGGGGGCTGGGCCTCCCCGGCGGCACGTACCTCACCTGGTGCCTGCTCGGCAATCATCGCCGTGCTGCGGTGGTCCCCCTCAAGGGAACCGAGCAGTTCAAAGGCGAGTAATTCCTCGGCGGCGAGCACGCGTGTTCCCTTGCGGAGACCCGCCAGGTCATCTGGAATAATCGTGGGGTTGGCACAGAGGACAGTCGGCGTCGAAGAGACGACCTCGCCGTCATGGATGACAAAATTGAGTGACATATGATGCCCCTCGATACTCAGGCCCCAGCGGCTCTCGTTACTCGGTTCACCGAAGATGGTGAAGTAATAGAGTTCCGGGTCCCGGGCAAAACGGCCCGGATTCGCTTTCTCCAGCTCTCCAAGGACCCCCTCCATGGCCATGATCACGGTCGCTTTATTGAATCCGATCTTGCCAAGGCAGCTGCGAAGCAACTTGCGGGCCTTTCGCCGCTGGGCTTCATTCATGTCCTTGATGCGGACGCCCTTGCGCGTGTCCTTGGGAATGAAGTGCCAGTCGACACGTGCGGCGTCATCGTAATCCATCGTGGCTGTCTGTCGCTGCTGCTCGTCGAGCGAAGCCAGGAAATCCTGGGCCGATGCCGTCATCCCCCGTCCGGAGGATGTGACCCGGAGTGCAGCCCACCCAAAACTTGCCAGCGTTACCACGGCCATCATCGCCAGTGCTATACGACGTCGCATCATCTCTCCTTCTCCACAAACAGGTTTCACAGGAAGATAGCCATTCTGCTCAGGTCACAGGCCCACAATATAACGCACCGGGTGCTGCAGGGCCACGGTTGGACTGGTCCGGGTGGTCATGTCGGCTGGGGTCTCGGTCATGGTGGTGCTGGTCCAGGTGCAGGTGCAATCGTGGCAGTTCTTTCATCAGCTCGGCAACACCATCCCCGCTCACCTGGGCACCATCCAGGTAAAGTGATTCCAGTTGCGTGAACCCGTGAAGGTGGCGAAGTCCCTGGTCACTCACCGGCACGTCGATCAGGTGGAGGAATTTTAATGCCGGCATGCCCGTGATCACTTCCAGGCATTCGTCCTGCAGGTTGGGACTTCCTATCCGCAGCAGCATCAGTTCCGGGAGCCGTTGAAGCTCTCTCAGGGCGGCATCGGAGACGGTGGTCTGTGGCAGGTTGAGAACTGTCAGCGTGCGGGCCGTTGCCAGCCGGGAGAGCCCCTCGTCATCAACGGCTCGCCCACGAATGACCAGGTGTTCCAGCCCTGGGATGGTGGCAAGCACCTCCAGTCCGGCCGCTGACAATCGGCTCTGTTCAATCACCACGCGGTGGATGCCCGGGACGCCCCGGAGCGCCTCGATGGTGTCGTCATCGACCACGTCGCCAGCCATGGCGATGAAATCGCGATGGCCCGCCCGGACCTGGGAAAGTTGTTCCAGCAGGGTCTCTTCCATCTCCACCTCGGGGGGGGAGGGACGACTGCAGCTGGAGACGAGCAGCAGGAGGCTGGCCACGGTTGGCAGCAGGGGAGAGATGATCGCCGGATGGACGTGCAGGCATCGAAAGGGGGGCATGGTGACTAGGGGTGAACCCCCTTGAGCAGGTCATACAGTTCAGACATTGCCCCGATATGTTCCACGTGACTTTGCATGGAAAACACGTGCAGGAGGTTTGCCAGGATACGGGCAATCCACTGGCGGTGGGTTGCCGGTTGCATCAGGTTCGACAGGGAGCCTGCCTGGTGGCCAGTCATCTGCCGTACTCGTCCACGTGCTTCGTCCGGGGTCAACATGGTCCCGCCGTGAAAGGGGTCCACAATCATCGACTCGTCACCGACGCGGGTTTCGACAAGGAAATGTCCCGGAACATTGAGGCCATGGACGGCGAGTCCGACCCGCTCGGCGACCAGCTTGTAGACAAGCGAAAGCGTGATCGGGATTCCTCTTTGGGAACGAAGCACCCAGGGGAGGAAACTGTTGCGAGGGTCATAGTATTCTGATTCGTTTCCGCGGAATCCAAGTTCATCAAACAGGTGATGGTGCAGGTGAGCGACAAGTGCACGAGGATCGTCATTGTGGACGCGACGGCGGACCGCGTCGGCTATCTGGTCCAGCTCGGTGTGGACCTCCTCGCTTCGGACGTCTTGCTGGTAGTGCATGGCGATGGCCGTGGCGATCTCGGTCAGGCCACCATCTTCTTCGATCCGTCCCAGGGAGTCCTGGAAAACCCGGTAGGCAGCTGGCAGGCAATGCGTCGGTTCTCGCATGGCTCGGTCGATTCCTGGAAGACGGTACGTGGTGGTGTGATTGTAATACTCCCGGCTCCCCGGTGTCACGTCCGGGGCAGAGATTTCCCGCCCCCCACTCTCTAGCAGGAGTCGATGTTATTGACCGGGCAAAGAGGGCATCCCTATAATCCGACGGACGCTGCTCGAAGGTGGCAGCCCGTTGTTCCATGTCGCTCTTTTTTTTCGCCAGCAGGAAGGTCCGCCGGTGTCCTCCGGATTTCATGACGATGCCAAGGAGCAAGTCCGCCAGGCGGTGGATGTCGTGGAGCTTATCGGCCAGCATGTCCAGCTTCAGCGGCGTGGCCGAATGTTTCTTGGCCTTTGTCCATGGCATGAAGACACGCGTCCGAGCCTGCAGGTGAACCCGGATCGCCAGAGCTGGAAGTGCTGGGTCTGTGATGTCGGCGGGGATGTCTTTAGCTATGCCATGCGACGCGAGGGTATCGAGTTTCGTGAAGCACTGGAGTTGTTGGCCGACCTGGCCGGTGTCACGCTGCCCCGGCGAGGGAAAGCAGCCGAGCCTGGGAGTCCTGATGATCGGCAGGCACTTTTTCAAGCGATGGCCTGGGCCGAGGCCATCCACCACGAGTACTTGGTCTCTTCGAAGGAGGCACAGGCGGCTCGAGACTACCTGGCAGAACGGCAGATTACCCACGAATCGATCGCCGATTATGGGATTGGTTTTGCTCCCAACGAGTGGCAGTGGCTGTCCGATCGCGCCAGCCGAGAAGGGCAGTCAGTCGAGATCCTGACAGCAATCGGGGTGCTGGGAAAGACCGAGAAGGGCCGCGTTTACGATCGATTCAAGGGCCGGGTTCTGTTTCCCATACGAGACACGTCCCGTCGCCCGATTGCCTTCGGAGGGCGTATCCTGCCGGCTTATGCCGAGGAGAATCCGGCCAAGTATATCAACTCGCCGGAAACCAAGCTCTTCACCAAGAGCAAGAATGTCTACGGACTCGATGTCGCCCGGAACCATGTCAGTGCCGAGGTTCCGGTGCTCGTGATGGAAGGCTACACGGATGTCCTGATTGCACACCAGCAGGGATTTCATAATGCGGTTGCCGTGCTCGGTACGGCCCTGGGGGAAGACCATATACGGCTGCTCCGCCGCTTTACGGATTCCATCGTTCTTGTGCTGGATGGAGATGTTGCAGGACAGCGTCGCGCATCGGAAGTGCTGGATCTTTTTATTGCCGCCCAGGTGGAGTTGCGGGTCCTGGCTCTGCCCGAGAACATGGATCCCTGTGACTTCCTGCTGGAGCAGGGGACGGAGGCATTTCAACAGCGCATCGACTCGGCGGTGGATGCACTGGAATACAAGATCCAGGTGGCCATCGGCGGTATTGACCTGGCGTCCGATATCCACCGGGCAAACCAGGCCCTGGAGTCGATCCTTGCCTCCCTGGCCCGTGCGCCGGTTCCTCGTTCCTCCACCCCCCAGGCCTTCCGGCTTCGACAGCAGCAGGTCATTGGTCGTCTGGCTCGCTTGTTCTCGGTGCCAGAGATTGACCTGCGTGGCCGACTCACGGAACTCCGGTCTCCTGATCAGGGGGCAGCCGATGAGCAGGATGCTGTTGTGCCACGGCATTACCCCCCCCTGACACCGGTGGAGACCGAACTTTTCGAGATTCTCGTTGGACACCCGGAGCTGGTTTCGGATGCCCTGTTGGAGATCCAGGACGAGAAATTAGGCACGTTTACGGCCCAGCAACTGATCCTGGTGTATCGAAATGCTCGCCAGCGGGGTGAAGAAGCCAATTTTTCCAATATTTTGACCAAAATTGACGATCCAGCCCTCAAACTCGTATTGGTGGAATTGGATGAATCGTCTTATAACAAGGCGTCTTCAGTCCAGGAGGATGCCAGTCAACGGCTGGCTGGCCTGGTCGCTGGTTTTCGCGATGAAGAGATCCAGCAGGAGAACCGACGGTCCCTGGACCGTTTGGCCAGCGAGGATCTTCCTTCGGAGGAAGAAAAAGATGTCCTGAAGCAATTACTTGAAAAGGAGCGACTACGCCAGGGTATTTCCTCACCCAAGGATGGGTAGGGACGGGACAGACTGACTTGTCGGTTTGTCACCAGGCGCAGGAAGCGCAAGGAGGGAACTTTTCGTGGAACATTTTGATAAAGACCTGCAAGAACTCGTCGCCAAGGGGAAATCGCAGGGATACCTGACCTATGACGATGTAAATGATTTCCTGCCGGATGAAGATGTCAGTCCGGACCGGCTTGACAACCTGCTGATCAACCTGGACGAGATCGGTATCCAGTTGGTGGATTCGCCACCCAAGCCGGAAGACAAGGCCCAGGCCAAACCGTCGGAGGTGGCCAAGCCGCCGGCACCCACCCCCACGCCGGCCGAGGACCTGCCCCGCCCAAGTGACGACCCGATCCGCATGTACCTCTCGCAGATGGCGGAGATTCCGCTTCTGACACGGGAAGAGGAAATTGCTCTGGCCAAGAAGATCGAGGTGACACGCAAGCAGTTCCGGCGGTCGGTGCTGGGATGCAACTATGCCATGCAACTGACAGTGGATTCCCTGCACCGGGTTCACAAGGGAACGCTTCCCTTTGACCGCACGATCAAGGTCTCCTTGACCGAGCGATTGACCAAGGAGCAGATCCAGGCCCGGATGCCCCATAACCTTCCCACGCTCGACCATGTGCTGCAGCAGAACAAGGACAACTTTGACAAGTTGATTCGCCATTCCACCAGGCCGGGCGAGAGAGAACAGGCTCGTTCCCATTTCATCCGGGGTCGCAGAAAAGCCGTGCAGCTGGTGGAGGAATTGAGCTTGCGAACTCGTCGCATCCAGCCGTTGATGTATGAGCTGGAGGAGTTTTGCAGGCGGATGCTGGAAATACGTGACCGTATCCAGCAGCTCAAACGCGCTCGCTCCCACAAGGCGGCCGAGGAGCGTTACAACCTGCGACGGGAACTTCATGACCTGATGGTGCTCACGCAGGAGAGCCCGGCCAGCCTGGCACGGCGGTGCGAGACGATTCAGAAGCAGTTTCTTGATTATGATAACGTCAAACGCCAGCTCTCCAGCGGGAACCTGCGGCTGGTAGTGTCGATTGCCAAGAAATATCGGAATCGAGGCCTCAGCTTCCTGGACCTGATCCAGGAAGGGAACACGGGATTGATGAGGGCGGTAGACAAGTACGAGTACCGTCGCGGGTTCAAGTTCTCCACCTATGCGACCTGGTGGATCCGGCAGGCAATCACGCGTGCCATTGCTGACCAGGCCCGTACCATTCGCATTCCCGTGCACATGATTGATGTGCTTTCCAAATTGCGAAATACACAGAAAGGGCTCTTGCAAGAGATGAAGCGAGAACCGACAACAGAAGAAATCGCCAAGCGTTCAGGTATGACGGTTGACGAGGTGCGGCGGGTCATGGATATCGGCCGCCACCCGGTCAGCCTGGATCGTCCCGTGGGGGATGGCGAGGATAACAGTTTTGGTGAGTTTGTTGAGGATGTCGCAAGTGATAACCCGGTTCGAACAGCCAATAATGGTATTCTCCGGCAGAGAATCGAATCCCTGCTCAAGACGCTTACCTACCGGGAACGCGAGATCATTCGGCTTCGTTATGGACTTGGTGACGGATATACCTACACGCTTGAAGAGGTCGGCCGCATTTTCAAGGTTACCCGGGAACGTGTTCGACAGATTGAAGCCAAGGCGGTGCGCAAGTTGCAGCATCCCATTCGCAGCCATCAACTGGAGGGATTCCTGCGGGAACTCGTCAGCTAAACGGGTGGTCATGATTCCACCCTCTGCCGTTGAACAACGGCATCCTGTCCTTTCACAAGACAGTCGCTGGTTTCACGACCAGCGACTTTTTTTATTACACGGCACGGATTCAAGTGAACCTGGAATCGGCTCCAACTAGAACGGGGGACGCGGCGATGACATTAACCACCGAGAACCTGCAGAAACTCCATCGTCTCCATCAACAAATTGCGGATCTGCGAGAACGACTGGAACGAGGTCCCCGCCAACTGACTGCCAAGGGGAATGAACTGGCGGGCGCCGAGCAGGTGGAGACCGACTTGAAAGAAGAGGCCACCCGCCTGCAGATGGAGGCGGATGAGAAGCAACTGGCCGGGAGGGAATGCGAGGCAAACATCGTGGACCTGAGGGCCAAGCTCAATGCCTGCTCTTCCAACGAAGTCTATGCAAGCCTCGTCAAGGAGATTGAGTCCAACCAGGAAACGGCCAGCCAGATCGACGACCAGATCCTTGTCCAGCTGGAAGAGATGGAAGGACTCGAGCAGAAAATGACAGAAGCGGGAGGACACCGGGAAGAAGTGGCGACCTCCCTGGCACAGCTGCAGGGGGAGGTGGAGCTGTCACAAAAAAACATCAACGAGGATCTGGATCGAGTACAGGGGGAACTCAAGGAGACCGAATCCCAGTTGCCGGAAGATTTCAAGCAGGACTACAATCACATGGCCGAGACGCGAGGTGAGAGGGCACTTGCTCCGGTAGAGAACGAATGCTGCAGCGGTTGTCACCAGATGATCACGGCCCAGATGCTCAACGAGCTTTACCTTTCCAAGCCCGTGTTTTGCAAGAGTTGCGGTTGCCTTTTGTACCTGCCTGAGGGGGCGACGCTTAACGAGGACGGTGGATCCTGATGGCAGGCTGTCGGATTACTGTGCGAGGATAAATGAATCATGGACTCTGTGCCGATGACACGTGCCGCCTACGAGCGGAAAAAAGAAGAAGTGCTCCGCCTTGAGAACGAGGAAATGCCGAATATCGTTGCCAAGAGTGCCGCGGCACGTGAAGAGGGGGACCTGAAAGAAAACGCGGAGTACCATGCCCAGCGGGAAGCCCAGGGAATGCTCCAGGCCAAGATTAACCAGATCAAGGGAGAGATGTCGCGTGCCACGATCATGGATGCTTCCAAGCTGCCCGACGACGAGGTTGTCTTTGGCGCGACGGTTCAGCTCAAGGATCTGGACTATGGCGATGAGGAAGAAATCACGCTGGTCGGTTCCGGCGATGAGGATTACGACGCCGGAAAG
>CAYYZW010000028.1:0-19525 GCA_964476375.1 uncultured Pirellulaceae bacterium | reverse complement strand
TAGTCGCCATCCCGCTGTTCCCGGGAGACCGGGGCTGTCATCCCGACAACTCGACCAGCCGCTCGATCTCGCTGACCACCTCGTCCAGCTCGCGAACCAGGCGCGGCGGGGCATCGACCTGACGGTAACTCTCCACCAGGGCCCGGTAATACCAGAGCGTCCCCTCACGCCCTCCCTGGAAAATATCCCAGATCGACTCCCCCTGCTCTTTCAGGTCCGAGAGAATCGCTCGGGAATTGTGCAGCTTGTCACAGCAGGAGACCAGCAGCACATCCGCCGAGGCCGCCTCGCGAAGGTGATCGATATAGGTCTCCTTCCGCTCCCTCCAGGGGCGTGTTTCCGCCACCTTGTCGGTCGTGTCGCTGCAGCCCATCACGATCGCCAGGACCCGTTCACCAAACCGATCACGGATCTGCTCGATCGTCTCCTTGCCGCAGTCCTCCACCACGTCATGCAGCAGGGCCCCGATCGCCACCTGCTCGTCCGCGCCATATTCCAGCGCCAGGCCGGCCACCTGCAAAAGGTGCAAAAGATAGGGAGCCCCCGATCCCTTGCGGACCTGCTGGCGGTGCATATCCGATGCATAAAGCAGGGCTGCTTCAAAATCCTCACCGAGTGGCATCGATAGACCTTCCCCTCCAATGAATTCTCGGGCGGGAGTTGTTCTCCACCGGCAGGCTCTAGAGCAGCCCCTCGATCGGCCGGCCATGGTAGATCTGGTGCGGGCGGCCTTCCATGTCCATCCAGGTCGCACCCCGCGGGATCCCCAGCATGCTAAAGATCGTGGCAGCAAAATTCTCGGTCGTCTGCATGCCGTCTATGATCTCGGCACCGTTGGAATCCGAGGCACCGATCACGCGGCCCCCTTCCACCCCGGCCCCGGCAAACAGCATCGTGTTGACCGGTCCCCAGTGGTCCCGCCCCCCGTCCTTGTTGATCTTGGGAGTACGGCCAAACTCACCGGCCATAATCACCAGCGTCTCGTCCAGCAGGCCACTGGCCGCCATGTCGTCCAGCAGCGCCGACATCCCCTTGTCCAGCGGCGGCAGCAGGTTCTCCTTGAGGTTGGGGAAGTTTCGCCGGTGCGTGTCCCAGGAACTGTTCTTGCCGAGGTTCACCTGGACCAGCGGCACGCCCGCCGCGATCAATCGCTTCCCCATCAACAGCGAGAGGCCAAACTTGTTCCTGCCGTATCGCTCGACCACCTTGGGATCGGAGCGTTCCACGTCAAAGGCCGCCCGCACGTTGGGGGCGGTCAGCACGCTGATCGCCTGCCGTCGATGCTGGTCCAGGCCGCCGGTCGACTCCTCCAGCTGTGACTGCTGGCCCTGGATAAAGTCCAGGAAATCCAGCCGACCGCGAAACCGCTTGTGGCCCCCCTCGGGAAGTTTCAGCGACGGGGTGGTAAAGATTGTCTTGGCCGCATGTTCAAAGGGAGTTCCCTCGAAACGGAAACAGTCCGGGCAGGCGCCGTTGCCAAGCGGGCAGTTGGCGGCAATATCAATGTGCCAGGCCTCCCAGAGCTTGCCCATCTGGCCAGCATACTGGCCGGGGCGGAAACGGGCCGCCTCGTTCACGCTGGGCTCGGGCAGGATCGCTGCCGGCGGCAGGTTCAGCTCGCGCTGGCCGCGGTAAGCGTACTTGACCTGGGATGCCAGGGTGGGAAATTCCATCGCGTTGGGAACGTTGTTGAGCGTGAAGTTGGGGGGCAGGTCCATGCGGCCGGTCAGCAGCATGTGACAGGCTGGCTCATGGCCGGAGCTGTTGGTCTTCATCCCCCGGTGCAGCGTGTAGTTATGCGCGCGTGCCCCCAGCAGCGGCAGGTGCTCGCTGGCCATCAAGCCCGGCACCGACGTGGAGACCGGGTTAAACTCGCCGCGAATCCCCTCCGGGGCATCCGGCTTCATGTCAAAGGTGTCGTGATGCGAGATGCCCCCGGTGAGAAAGACAAACAGCACCTGCTTGGCACGCGGTGAAATCTGCGGCGCGGCGATGGCCTGCATCGCGGGCAGTTCCGCTAGCCCCAGCCCGGTCCCAATCATGCCGGCCTGGATCGCGCCTCGTCTTGTCGGCAGGTAACTCATGGTTTGCCCATAAAGGAGATCAAGGGTGCCCTTATTCATTCTTATCGGCACATCGCTATTTTAGCTTCTCACTACCCGCCTTTGTCAATGCAGAACTCTTACTTCTCTTCCACACGCTACCGCCAAAAGAGGGGGCCGCCGCAGGAAAAATAACATCGCCGCCTAAATCGGGTACGATTGACACAAACAGAACCCTCTTTCACCCACGGGACATTTGCCTTCCATGCTGAACTCACCCCGGACAATTACCTGTACAATCGGCCTGCTCGTGATGGCAACCGTCCTGCCGGCCGCAGACTGGCCCCGCTGGCGAGGGCCGCAGGTGAATGGCATCTCCACAGAAACCGGCCTGCTCTCCTCCTGGCCGGAAGAAGGGCCAGCCAGCGCCTGGAATACCGATGGACTGGGAGGTGGCTACGCCAGCCTGGTCGTCGCCGATGGCCGCGTCTTTACCATCGGCAACCATGCCAGCGACCTGTTTGCCTACGCCCTCGATGAAAAAGATGGCCAGCTGCTCTGGAAACAGAAGGTCGGCACCACCGGCCGGCACCCGATCTCGACTCCGACCGTTGACCAGCAGCGGCTCTACGTGATGGACCCGGACGGCCAGCTGATCTGCCTCAAGGTGACCGACGGTAGCATCCTCTGGCAGCGGGACCTGGCAGCAGACTTCACCGGCCGGCTGCAGTCCGGGCGCGGTTACGGGGAATCCCCGCTGATCGACGGGGACCAGCTCGTCTGTACCCCCGGCGGCGCCGAGGCCATGATCGTCTCGCTCGACAAGAGGACAGGTACCACCCGCTGGAAGACAGGCATTCCGGGGCTGGGAATGGCTGGCGGCGATGGCGCCTCCTTCTCATCGATCCAGGTCTCCCGCGGCGGGGGCGTACGACAGTATGTCCAGCTGATCGGCCGGGGCCTGGTCGGCGTGGCCGCGGACGACGGACGTTTCCTCTGGGGCTATAACGATATCGCCAACCCGACCGCCAACATCCCTACCCCCATCGTGCGGGATGACATGGTCTTTTCGGCCAACGGCTACAACGCCGGCAGCGTGCTGCTGAAGCTCTCGGCCGACGGCGCCGATGGCGTCAAGGCGACCGAGGTCTACCGGCTCAATGGCAGCCAGCTGCAGAACCATCACGGTGGCCTGGTCCTGGTGGGCGACCACATCTTTGGCGGCCATGGCAGTAACAACGGCCTGCCCACCTGCCTGGAACTCTCCAGCGGACGGGTGAGCTGGAAACGCCGCGGACCGGGAATCGGCTCGGCCTCGGTCGTCTACGCCGACGGACACCTCTACTTCCATTACCAGAACGGCGTGATCGCACTGATCCAGGCCAGCAGCAGCGGCTACAAGCTCAAGGGAACTTTCCAGCTTCCCGGCGCGGGGGCCGATAGCTGGTCCCACCCGGTCGTTGCCAATGGCAAGCTTTTCCTGCGTGAAAAGGACACGCTCTGGTGCTACCACGTCCGTGGCAAGGCCCCCGAGGTCGCTGCGGCCGCGGCACCGCTCCCGTTCAAACCAGGCGCCACACTGCAGGCACTGCTCACACGCGGCGCCCGCCTCGCCCCGCTCGACCTGGAAACGACCCGGCTACTGGCAATTGACAGTCAATTGCCGCCGCTGACCGTGACGCTCGATAACCAGCACGTCGGTGAAAAGGGACATATTGATGCAGAAATTGCCCGCTTACTGGCCCAGCTGGAAAACCCCTTCATCTTATATACAGGTGGAACCAGGATCGCCAGCGACGGGCTGGGCCAAATCGCCTCGTTTCCGGCCGTCCTGGGCCTCAATCTGGAACTCTGCCGGGCATTTTCGGATCAGGAATTCGCCGCCCTCCAGACGGCCACCCAGCTGCGCCTGCTGGACCTGACCGGTAGCCGGGTGAGTGATGCCGGGCTTGCTCACCTGCTGCCGCTGACGAGGCTCGTCGCCCTCGACCTGGAGGGCTGTGACGGGGTCACCGACGGGGGCTGCCTGACCCTGGGACAGATGACCCAGCTCAGGAGCCTGAGCCTCAAGAAAACCGGTTTTGAACCGGACTGCATCACCAACGTCGGCCTTGGGCATCTTGCCACCCTGGAGAAACTTGAAACCCTCAACCTCTACGGTAACCGCATCAACGACGAAGGGACCGGTGCCATCGAATCGCTGGGGGCACTGCGCCAGCTGGACCTGAGCCTGCTGGGAATTACCGACAAGAGCCTGGTCCACCTGAAGCCACTCACGAAGCTCCGGCGTCTGGACCTGCTTTACTCGGAAGGTTTTGGGGGTACCAACCTGACCGATGAGGGCATGACCACGCTTGCCACACTCACCCAGCTCACGTCCCTGAACCTGGTAGGAGCACGCATCAGCGACGCGGGCCTCGGCCGGCTCGCGCCGCTTGTGGCGCTCAGGCAGCTCCAGATCAGCAACGCACCGGTCAGTGACGAGGCGGTCAAGCGACTCCAGGACGCCCTGCCCGACTGCCGGATACGGCGGTAGAAATGACTGGACCGAAGCTGAGACATGAACCTCCCAACCCCATGACCAGATGACCAGATGACCATGACCAGGCCTGCATCACACTCCAGCCCCGGCATCTCTCGCCGCTGCCTCCTGCAGGCAGGGAGCCTGGGAATGCTCGGGCTGGAAATGGCGAGCCTGGCGCCGGCTGCGAATCCCGGTACAGGCTCTGCCGATGCCGTGATCTTCATCTTCCTCTCCGGCGGCCTCTCCCAGCTTGACAGCTTTGACATGAAACCGAACGCCCCGCTGGAAATACGAGGCGAATTCCAGCCCCGCCCCACGCGCATACCCGGCATCCAGGTCTGTGAGCACCTGCCGCGAATTGCCGCACAGAGTGACAAGTGGTCCCAGGTCCGCTCCCTGACCCACTTTTCCAATGAGCACAACGAGGCCCACACGCTGATGCTGACAGGCCGCTCGGAGCTTCCACCGGGGTACAAGGAAAAGACTCCCCAGGCGACCGACTGGCCGTCCATCACCGCCACGGTGGGCCGCATGGTCAAACCGCGTCCGGTCGGCCTCCCCCAGGCCATGGTCGTCCCCCAGCGGCTGGTGAACATGAACCAGGGGGGCGTGGTCACCCCCGGCCAGTTCGCCGGGATGATGGGAGAACGGCACGACCCCTGGTTCGTGGAGGCATCCCCTTACCGGGGCAATGATATCAAGGGCGCCTACCCCGACCATGCCTACAGCCGCCGTCATGAAAAGAAGGTCGTCGACCACTCTGCTTTCGAGGCGCCCACGATCCGGTTGCCCGATGGCATGAGCTTCCAGCAGATGACACGTCGCGTGCAGCTGCTCGAGACCATCGAGAGCCAGCGCCGCGAGCTGGATCGCATGGCCCGGGTACAGAAGCTCAGCCGCTTTCGGCAGTCGGTCGTCTCCCTGCTCACGGATGAGAAAGTCAAGCAGGCTTTCGACGTGGTCCATGCCGACGAGGGCACCCTCGACCGTTACGGCCGCAACCTTTTTGGCTGGACACTGCTGATGGCTCGCCGGCTTGTCGAATCCGGGGTCACCCTGGTCCAGGCGAACCTGGGGAACTACAACACCTGGGACCTGCATGGGGGCATTTTCAAGATCTCGCGTGACCTGCTCTACCCCCCTGCCGACCAGGCGATTGCCGCCCTGCTGGAAGATCTTCACCAGGCCGGTCGCCTGGAGAGAACACTGGTGGTGATCGCCGGGGAATTCGGACGCACGCCGAAGATTTTCAAGGTCCCCAACGCCTACGTCACGCCCGGCCGGGATCACTGGGGGGCGCTGCAGACAGCACTTTTTTCCGGGGGCGGTGTACAGGGGGGGCGCGTGATCGGAGCCTCGGACCGGATTGCCGCCTACCCGGCCGACAGCCCCCAGCGGCCCGAGGACTTTGCGGCCACGATTTACCATGCCCTTGGCCTGCCACCGGGGGCCCGCTGGACCGACTCGCTTGGCAGGCCACATCCTGTCTACCACGGGCAACCAATCTCCGACCTGTTTTAATTCCCTCGCTCTCCGCTTGCCTGACGCGCCCCACGACGGATAATCAGTCTGTTCGGCATTCCTCCCTCCAGATCCAGGCAGCTGTTGATGAAGAACTATCCTCTCCTGCTTTCCTGTTGTGCGATCCTGCTGGCAGATGGCCTGGGCATCCGATCACTCCACGCCGCCGACCGGCCGAACGTGGTCATCTTCCTCTCGGACGACCAGGGCTGGGGAGACCTGAGCGGCAACGGCAACAGCAACCTGAACACCCCGCGGATCGACCAGCTGGCCCGCCAGGGTGCCCGCTTTGACCGCTTTTACGTCTGCGCCGTCTGCTCGCCGACACGAGCCGAGTTTCTTACCGGTCGCTATCATCCACGCAGTGGTGTCTTTAGCACCTCCGCCGGTGGCGAACGGATGGACCTGGACGAGATGACCATCGCCGACACTTTCAGGGCCGCCGGTTATGCCACCGCCGCCTTCGGCAAGTGGCATAACGGCATGCAGTATCCCTACCATCCCAACGGACGGGGGTTCGACGAGTATTACGGGTTCTGCTCGGGCCACTGGGGAAATTATTACAACCCCGTGCTGGAACATAACGGCCGGCTGGTCCGCGGCAAGGGATTCGTGATTGACGATTTTACCGACCACGCAATCCGCTTTATCGAGCAGAACCGAGACCGACCGTTCTTTGTCTACCTTCCCTACAACACACCGCATTCGCCGATGCAGGTTCCCGACCGCTGGTGGGACACCTTCCGGGACAAGACACTCACCATGCACAACCGGCAGCCGGAGCGAGAGAACATCGGCCACGTGCGAGCCGCACTGGCGATGTGCGAGAACATCGACTGGAACGTGGGCCGGCTGCTGGACCGGCTCGATGAACTGGAGCTTGCCGACAACACGATCGTCGCCTACTTCGCCGACAACGGGCCCACCGGCGTTCGCTGGAACGGGGACATGCGGGGCCGCAAGGGGTCGACCGACGAGGGGGGTGTCCGCTCGCCGCTGATCATGCGATGGCCGGGACATATCCAGCCGGAAAGCGAGATCCCGCAGATTACCGCCGCGATTGACCTTTTGCCGACACTGGCCGAGATGGCCGGGATCCCGGTCGCCAGTACCCGGCCGCTCGACGGCGTCAGCTTCACGCCGCTGCTCTCGGGGAGTGGAGAGGACTGGCCCGAGCGAATGATCTTCTCCCACTGGAAAGGACGCATCAGCGTGCGAACCCAGCAGTACAGGCTGGACCACCAGGGGCGGCTCTATGATATGCCGAAAGATCCAGGGCAGCGACGCGACGTGACATCGGCCCACCCGGTCGTCAGTGCCCGCCTCCAGGCCGCGGTGGAGGCCTGGAAAAAGGACGTTCTCCCAGGCCAGGAGCCGCAGGACCGGCCCTTCCTGCTCGGTGATCCGGTCTTCCGTTACACCCAGCTCCCCGCCCGGGACGGGGTGACCGAGGGGAACATCCAGCGGTCCAACCGCTTTCCCAACTGCTCCTTCTTTACCAACTGGACGAGCCTGGATGACCGTATCATGTGGGACGTGGAGGTTCGCCAGGCAGGCACTTACCGGGTCGAACTTTATTACAGTTGTCCCAAAGCGGACGTCGGCTCACTGTTTGAGCTGCGGCATGGCCCGAGCGTGCTGACAGGGCGTGTTACCAAACCGCACGACCCACCGCTGGAGGGAGCCGGGCAGGACCGCGTCAAGCGGACCGAATCCTATGTCAAGGACTTCCGTGCGAGCAAGCTCGGATCGATCAAGCTCGAGGCAGGCCGCAGCATGCTCGCCCTGCGGGCCCTGGAAATTCCAGGGTCGCAGGTGATGGACTTTCGGCTATTGATGTTCACCCGGGTGGGACAATGATCCAACGACCACGAATTGCTGCTGTCGTTACCGAGTATCGCCGCTATTCCCATGCGCAGCACATCCTGGACCGTTACCTTTTTGGCTACAGCTGGAACGGCCGTCATCACGTTCCGGAAATTGACCTGGTCTCGCTCTACACCGACCAGCAGCCGGACGGGGAACTGAGCCGTTCTCGAAGTGCCCTCTGCCCCCAGATGAAAATCTACCCCACGATTTCCGAGGCCCTCACCTGTGGCGGTGAGAAGCTGGCCGTGGACGGCGTGCTGCTGATCGGGGAGCACGGAAACTACCCTTTCAACGAGAAAGGCCAGCACCTTTACCCTCGCTACGAGTTCTACCAGCAGATCACGGACGTCTTTCGACAGAGTGGCCGCAGTGTGCCGGTCTTTAACGACAAGCATCTCTCCTGGAAATGGGAGTGGGCACAAGAGATGGTCCGGATTTCCCGCGAGCTGGACTTTCCCCTGCTGGCAGGCTCTTCCCTGCCCGTCACGCGGCGGATCCCCCAGGTCGACATGCCGCTCGGCGCGCGGGTCGAGGAAGCGATGTGCGTGGCAGTGGGAGGAGTGGACGGTTATGACATCCATGCCCTTGAGGCGATGCAGTCGATGGTCGAGCGCCGCCGCGGCGGGGAATCCGGCGTGGCCTGGATCCACGCGGTCCGCGGGGCCGATGCCGTGATGGCGGCCCTGCGGTCCGGTTCTTTCGATGCCGGGGGCTGGGATCCGGATCTTTTCCGGGCCTGCCTCTGCCGTAGCCACCAGCTGGTCCCAACCCGGCAGGGTTTCAACCATCACCTGCCGACCAGCGACGAGATCCATGACCGGATGACCGCCGAGGATAACCCCAACACGCCGGTCCTTTATCGCTACCAGCACCGTGACGGACTGAAGATGAGCATGCTGCTAATCGAGGGGGTGGTGAATGATTTCACTTTCGCCGCCCGGCTGGCGGGTAAAAAGAAACCGCTCTCGGTGCAGATGTTCCTGCCACCGCGCGAGGTCTGCAACTTCTTTAACCCGCTCACGCACGCCACCGAGCAGCTCTTTCATACGGGCCAGGCGCCCTACCCGGTTGAACGCACCCTGCTGACAACAGGACTGACCGCCTCGGGCGTGGAATCGCTCTTCCAGGACCAGCAGATCCTGGTCACCCCGCACCTGGGAATTCGCTACCAGCCAACCCGTCATTCGACTTACTGGAGTCATTAATCATGGCCGGAAGTAACACACGGCGAGACTTCCTCGAGCTGGCTGCCACCACGGCGCTGGCCAGCTCGCTGGCGCCGGCCTCGGCAGCGACCGAGCGGACACCCCGCAAGCGGATTGCCATCCTGACCACGCTCTGGTCCTATCTCCACCATGGCCAGCATATTGGCGACCGATTCCTGGTCGGTTATCCCTGGGAAGGAGACTGGCACACCCCCCAGGTCGAGGTGGTCTCCGCCCATGTCGCCCAGGAGCCGACCGCTGCCGACATGCAATCCCGCGAAGCAGAATACGGGTTTCCCCAGGGGGACCTGGCCCCGCAGCGGGCCCGCCAGTTCGGTTTCGGGCTCTACCCGACGATCGCCGAAGCACTCCGCTGTGGGGGTGATTCCCTGGCGGTCGATGGCGTGGTGATTATCGCCGAGCACGGGGAGTATCCCTACAACGAGAAAGGGCAGCATCTCTACCCCCGGGCCGAGTTCTTCCAGCAGGTGGTGGATGTCTTTGATGCCGACGGCAGGTCTGTCCCGGTCTTTAATGACAAGCATCTCTCCTACAGCTTCGACAAGGCCCTGGCCATGGTCGATCACGGCCGGCGGCTCGGTTTCCCGATGCTGGCCGGATCCAGCCTGCCGGTGACCTGGCGAATGCCCGAGATGGAAATCCCGCTGGGGGCACCGATCAGCGAGGCTCTCACGATCGACCCCGGCACGTCGCTTGACTCGTCCGGCTTCCATGCACTCGAGGCCATGCAGTGCCTGGTGGAACGCCGAAAGGGAGGAGAGACGGGGATCCGGGGCGTGCAGCTGCTGGAAGGAGATGCGGTCTGGGAGGCGATGCACCGCGGGGCCTGGTCCCGCGAGCTGATGTCCCGGGCCCTCTCACGCTCTGACCTGGTGGAGGGAATCACGCTTGTCGATGCCCGCACCCAGGATCTCTCCGCCCCGGGGGTGCTCGAACAGATCGTCACCGACCCCAAGGCGGTGCTGTTTCGCTACCAGGATGGCCTGCAGGCGACGCTGCTGATGCTGCCGGGAGCAACCGGCGACTACACGGCCGCGGTACGCACCGGCAAACGCGACGAGATCCTCTCGACCAAGTTTCACCTGCCACCCGACCCCAACGTGGTCTACTCCGCCTGCCTGGCCCATCACATCGAGCAGATGATCGTGACCGGCAGACCGAATTACCCGATTGAGAGGACCCTGCTGGTCAGCGGCCTGCTCGAAGCAGCCCACGATTCGCGTGTCGACGGCCATCGGCCACAGCTGACCCCGCAACTGGCCATCCGCTACCATGCGCCCCGGCAGTCCCACTACTGCCGCACCTAGCAGACCGCCGGCCGGCAGGTTAAATTCCTTGCATCCACGGTCCATTCCCCCTCTGCCCGAAAGACCTCGACCATGAAGTCCCTTATCGCTTTTGTCCTGGCGGCCGTCTTGCTCCCTGCCATGCTGGCAGCCGATTCCACCTACTCGGTCACGTACCCTCCCTCCAAAACCCCTGGCGAACTGGCCATCGAATCCAATTATTTTCTCTGGGTTCCCGATGGCGTCACCACGCTCCGCGGGATCATCGTGCACCAGCATGGCTGTGGTGAGGGTGCCGAGACAGGCGGCCTGACCGCCCACCAGGATCTTCACTGGCAAGCGCTGGCCCGCAAGTGGGATTGCGCCCTGATGGGATCCCGATACCTCTCGGCCGGTGCAAACTGCCGCACCTGGTGTGATCCTCGCAATGGTTCCAACAAGACTTTCCTGCAGGCGATCGACTCTTTCGCAGCCGAATCGGGACACCCCGAGTTAAAGCAGGCTCCCTGGTGCCTGTGGGGACACTCCGGGGGTGGATTCTGGGCCAGCCTGATGCAGACCCTTCATCCCCAGCGGATCGTGGCGATCTGGCTCCGCTCGGGAACTGCTTTTGGTTCCTGGCAAAAGGGCGAGATCGAGAAACCAACCATCACCCCTGCCATTCTTGCCGTACCGGTCATGTGTAATCCGGGAATCAAGGAAAACGAAGGACGTTTCATCAACGCCTGGGAGGGAACACTGGCCATGTTCAAGTACTACCGGGCCCGCGGGGCCCCGATCGGATTTGCCCCCGATCCTCGTACTGCCCACGAGTGTGGGGATTCACGTTACCTGGCTATTCCGTATTTTGATGCCTGCCTGGCAATGCGGCTGCCACGGGGCCGGAAGGCGGATCCATCGCTGCGGCCGGTTGACTGGTCCAATCACTACCTGGCACCCCTGCTGGGGACCCGGGCCGACCCCCAGGTCCGCTTCGACGGCCCACGCGGTGTTTCCGTCTGGCTGCCCGGTCGATCCGTCGCCCGCGCCTGGGAAGAATACGTGCAGACCGGGTCCACCCGGGACATGACAGCCCCCCAGGCTCCCAGCCATCTCCAGGCACGACGACAGCCATCAGGTTCCCTGGAACTCAGCTGGACGTGCCAGGCAGACCTGGAGAGCGGCCTTCAGCGTTTCCTGATCCTGGCCGATGGCGAGCAGATTGCCTCTCATCCACAGGAACCGGTCAATCGTTTCGGCCGTCCCCTGTTCCAGGGCATGTCCTACCACGATACCCCCGCCTCGCCGCTTGCGGAGATGAAGCTGATCCTTCCTGCCGGGAGCGTCCAGCCCGGTTCCCGCTTGAGCGTGATTGCTGTCAACAGCAGCGGTCTTCTATCTCGCCCCAGCCGGAGCGTGCGGGCAGATCCTGGTGGAGAATAACTCCTGCTGACGCCTGTCAACGCAGCAGCGTTTCATCGATATCCGCCAGGCGGGCGCAGCCGGCCGAGACCATCGTGTTCTCGAATTCCTCTCGCAGCAGTTCCAGCACGATCCTCACGCCTCCTTCCCCGCCCGCCCCCAGGCCCCAGGCATAGGGCCGGCCGATCAGCACGGCCCGGGCGCCACGGGCGATTGCCTTGAGAATATCGGTCCCGCGGCGGATCCCCCCGTCCATGTAGATTTCCGCCCGCTCCCCCACCGCCCTGACAATCTCCGGCAGCACGTCAATCGTGGCCGGCATCCCGTCGAGCCGGCGGCCGCCATGGTTGGAGACGACAATCCCATCGAGTCCGATCGAGACTGCCCTGCGAGCATCGTCCCTGCGAAGGACGCCCTTGATTAAAAGGGGCAGGCTGGTGATCGACCGAAGCCAGTCGAAAACATCCCAGGAGAGCGACACCTGCCAGGCATCGGCATTAAAATCCATCACCTCCTGGTAGCTCATCCGGTCGGTGACCTGGTCAAAGCCGATATCCCGCAGGTGCTTGACCAGCGCCGCCTTGGGAAGGGCAAACTTGTTGCGGCGATCAGCATCTTTCCATTCCCCCAGGTCCACGGTCATGATGATCGCCTTGAAACCCGCCTTCTCCACCCGCTCGACCAGCTGACGAGCCACGCCGCGGTCTTTCGGCATGTAAAGCTGAAACCATTTCGGGCCCCGGCTGGCAGAGGCAATTTCCTCGACGCTGTTCCCCACGCTACTACTCATGCAGTAAATTGTTCCCGCACCGGCTGCGGCCCGGGCTGCCGCCTGGCCCCCGTTGGGATGGTAAAGCTGCTGGCCGGCGACCGGAGCCAGCATGACAGGAAGTGCTATCTTCTCTCCCAGTGCCGTGGTCGACATCTCCGCCTGCGACACACCCCGAAGCAACGGGGGGACCAGGTGCAGGCGACGAAAGGCCTCGATATTCTCGTGCAATGTCAGCTCGTCCATCGAGCCGGTATCAATGTACTGGAACGTCGCCGCTTCCATCTTCTCTTCTGCCAGCGCCCGAACATCCGCGATATTGACTGGGGTCTCATCGCCGGGCTGGACAGGAGGCAACTCCTCCTGCTGCTGGCCCACGGCTGCCTTGTCCACACCCAGGGCGCCAGCTCCAAGAGACATCAACTGGTTAAACAGGCGGCGGCGCATCCGGTCTCGTCCCTTCCCTACTGCTGCTCGCTGAATTTTTCCAGTTCTTCCAGCAGGGGCTCGTAGGCAAATTTGATCAACGTCGCAATCAGGCCCCGGTCTCCCTGGTCCTGGACCACGTCACTGAGGGTGTCGATGGCATTGTAGAGCTGCTCCATGGCGGTCTCGTATTTCTCCAGTGCCAGCTCATTCTCACCCTCGTCGCGGGCAATCGCTGCCTCTCGCAATGCCTGCACGGCACCCAGGTACTCCAGAACATACTCGGAACGCTTGGCCCAGTAAAAGAGCAGTCGCCGGCAGCGAGGATCTGACGCATCGTGGCTGCGGTAAAGCTCGATCATGGCTGCCGTGTACTGTTCGTTGATGTCCTCCCACCACTTGGGAACCGGGCCGGCATGATGATGTTTCATGAACATCCCCCTGACCGGAAAGCAGAAACCGAGCTGGTTCTGATCGACCAGCTCGGTGGCCGCTTCAATATGCCCCATGGCCAGCCAGAGTCGATCCGAGGCAGATTGTTTTCCCGTGATCACGGTAAAGAGCTCGTCGTGGGCGCTGCGGGCTGTGACCTCCGCATCCCAGGAGGCCCGGGAGAGGTAATGGACAGCCGGGTCCAGCTCCGCCAGCATCCAGTAACGCGTGCTGAAGCCGTCCCAGCCATTTCGACGAATCTTGTTGATTACCGACTCCAGCCGCCGCGTGGTCACCTGGGAGAGCGTCCCCACATTGTCATCCGCCAGCGTGGTAATGAACTGGGCGGAGACCCGTTCGGTGGGAATACGGGCCAGGTACTGGTCGTTCTGATCCACACGGCGTGCCGTGTAGTCGATGAAGTTCAGCGTCGAGGCCGCAGCCGGAAGGAGTTTTTCAAGCAGCGGGAAAAGCTCCGGGTCGACCGAGTTGACCACCAGTTCAAATTTTTTCCCGTCCGGCTTGTCGAGCAGGCCGGGATGGGCGGCAAGCAGACGATCCAGGAATGCCAGTGCCACAACATTCCCTTTCAGTGCCTGGAGTCCCCGTTCGCCGGAGGCAATCAGGTTTCGGCTTTCCGCTTTCTTGAGCAATGTATCGAGCCGAGGAAGGCTGGTTTTCTTGTTCTCCGCGAGTGCCTGCCAGGCGATCTCGGCGTGCTCCTGCCACTCGGGAAACTCCGGCAGCGTGAGGTAAATCGCGTCCACCGAGGGGTAGGTCTCCAGGTAGGCCCGGATCTTGGTGGCTACCAGGTTCCCGAGTGCCTTGTTATCAAACCGCTGGGTCGCCCCCGGCATGATCGTCAGGTCATTCAGTCCCCTGGCCTGCCGAAATCCTTCCAGGGACTTTTCGAATTCCCGGGGAAACTCCAGGGGAGAGATCGAGATGCCGGTGGTCATCCCCCGTCGCCCTGCTTCCTGGATGATCGCGCGGGCATACTCGATACCGGCGCCGGTCATCTCCTGGTAGGTTTTTTTTCCGGCAAACTCGGGATTTTCGAAAACCGATAGTCCCTGCAGTGCGTTTCGACCGGGAGAGCCACGGGGAATCTCAAACCGATCACCATACCAGAGCATGCCGGTCTGCTTGGAAACCCCGTTGAACCGGTAGTCGACAAATGGCTGCCATGGGTAAACCTGCAGCACGATCCGGTTAAATCGCAGCTTGGCCAGCTGGGCAAGCATCCGCTTCTGTTCCTCGAGGGACCAGGACTCCGGCCCGATGGCAAAATCGTTGATCGTCCGCCAGCTTCGCGTGCGAAGGTTCGGTTCCTGGAGGATGTCCAGGTCGTCCACGGCCAGCCGCTCCACCGGGTCCGGGTAAATATCTTCCCGCAGCAGGTAACGCACACCAAGCTGGTAACCCACTTCGTGCGCGGCCCACTGGCTGGCGATCGGGCTGCCTCCCCCGACAATCACCCCCCGGCGGTTATTGCTTTTTACGCTTCGAAGCAGGACACCCTGGTCTGAAAGCATGGGCCATTTTGCGCCAAACCGCTCCTGGATAGCCGGGTTGGTTCCGGGGCTGCCGAGGAAGAAGATCAGGGTTGCCGTGTTCGGGACAGTCGTGGAAATCGACACCTCCGTGCCGGTGAGGCGGGAAAGCTGTCCCTGCAGGTCCTGCCCGGCACGGATCTCGATCGGGGGAGCTCCCTTGCCTATGACAACAGCGATCTTGTCGGCAGCCACGGCCGGGCCGGGCCAGCACACCGCCAGCAGCAGCAGCAGCGCCATCACCGCCGGCCAGGGAGTCACCCTGTGGAAAGATTCCTTGTTCTTCATTTGGCTTCTTTCGAAAAACAGTAGAGCTTGTGTAGCGTGCGGACAAAGATCCGGTTATCGGCGATCGATGGGGTCGCGATGCAGCTGTCCCCCATGTCGTTCTTGGCGAGGATCTTCATTTCCTTGCCCTGCTCGAGCACAACCAGGAAACCATTTTCCCCCATCACGTAAATCTTCCCGTCGCCGGCAATCGGGGAGGCATAGTAATTGCCAAAGTTATTCAGGCGTTTCTTGACCCACTGGGTCTCCCCACTGATCGGGTCAAAGCTGGCCGAGATCCCCCCTTTCTTGACGATAAAAAGCTGGTCGCCAACAACCAGCGGGGAGGCGATATTGGAAGGAGAGGTGTTATCCAGGTTAAAGACGACATGCGTCTTGGTAATATCGCCCGTCCCACCACCGCGAACCGACTGGATGGTATTCCCACCCCCGGCCATGTTGGACGGTGCCTGGAAGGCGGCGTCAATCTCGGTGTCCACAAGAAAACCATCCTTGTTCTTGTCGCCCTTATCGAACTTTTCCCAGAATGCTTCGTGGAACTCGGATTTTTCCAGCTTGCCGTCCTGGTTGGTGTCCTTCCACTGCAGCAGTGCAAATTTCAAGACCCGGTCCGTATCCCCGTAACTCTGCAGCGAGATATAGATCCGGTCGTCCTTGACGGCGGGCGTCGTCATGATCGTGCGGAGCAGCGTGTTACAGGTCCATAGCTGGGATCCCGTCCGGGGATCGTAGCCCTTGAGCTTCCCCGAACCGGCAATCACGATATCCTCGCGACCAGCTGCCTTGCAGATGACCGGCACGGCATAACCGGCAAGCATCTCCGGCCGGGCGGTTTTCCATCGCTCGGTCCCGGTCTTCTTGTCCAGCGCCAGCAGGAAGGGGGCAAGATCATCGTCCTGGTTAAAAAGCACCATGTCCTTGTAGATCACCGGTGAGGCGGCGGCCCCCCAGCCCAAAAGGTAAAAGGGCTGCGTGATCGGGTGCTGCCATTGCAATTCCCCATCGGCCATATTGAATGCCATCAGGCCCAGCGTGCTGAAGTAAACATAAACACTCTCCCCGTCGGTCGCCGGGGTCGAGGAGGCCGGTGTATTGGGAGAGGTAATAGGTGGAAGCGGCCCGGTATCAAATTCCTTCCGCCAGATCTCCTTTCCCGTCGCAGCTTCCAGGCAGAGCACGGCGAACCGCTCCTTGCCGACCATCGTGGTGATGCAGAGGCGCCCCCTGCTGATCACCGGCGAGGCAATTCCCTCGCCTATTTCAATGTTCCAGAGCACCTTCTGGTCGACCGAGAATTCCACCGGCAGGTTCGTGCTCTCGGTGGAGACGCCGCTGGCATTGATTCCGCGAAACTGGGGCCATTCCTCTGCAGAAAGCAGACCCGGCAGGCACACCAAGGAAGTTATAACAAGTAAAAGGGGGAAACATCGCATCATCGGATCCTCAGAAAGAGTGTATTTGCCCTCAACCCTATCGGTGGAAAGTGTGCGATGCAAGTCTATCGTGAATTCCTGCATCCACTCTGACAAATCGTTAAAATGCCCGTCATCCAACTAGCACACAAGGGAGTCAACTCGATGGCATTCAGGGCCGGAATTATTGGACTGGGGTTTATCGGTGGAGCGGACCAGGTCTCCGGCGATGCGCTGGGGCAGGAGGTCACGGACCTGGACGGCACCCACCTGTTCGCCCTGCAAAACCACGCGGACGTGGAACTGGTCGCCGGCAGCAGCCGGGACGAGGGACGACGCGGGCGTTTTGCCCAGCGAACCGGGGCCCGCACCTATGCCGACTGGCAGGAGATGATCCGCACCGAGGAGCTGGATATGGTCAGCATTGCCACCTATGCCCCACAGCATGCCGAGATGACCCTCGGCTGCGTCACCGAGGGGGTACGGGCGGTCCTTTGTGAAAAGCCTATTTCCACCACGCTGGCCGACGCCCAAGAGATGGTCGACCGCTCGAGGCAGGCCGGCGTGCTGCTGGCGATTAACCATAACCGCCGTTTTAATAATGCCTTTCGCCAGCTGCGGGACCGAATCCAGGCCGGAGAACTTGGCGAACTGACATCGATCAACCTGCAGTGGGGCTCAGGGCGACTGGGAAACGTTGGCACGCACATCTTCAATGCCGCCTGCATGCTTGCCTCCCGAAGGGTCGAGGCGGCCAGTGCCATGCTCGACCTCTCGGCGCGGCCCGACTGCCGGGGCTCCGCCTTCCAGGATCCCGGCGGCTGGGGGATGCTGCGGATGGAGGGTGGATTGATCGCCACCTTTGACGCCGCCGATTTTGCCAGCGTCCCTTTCTCGATCCTTGTCAATGGCCGGGAGGGCCGCGCCGTGGGCAGCGAAAACACGATCTCTCTGGAGCGTGCCGGGCAGCCAACGGATACCTGGCCGATCCTTGTGGAGGGGACAAGCTCGATGGATCGTGCCGTGGAGGAGATCGTCCAGTGGCTTAAAGAGGGCGGAGATTTCGCGGACCCGGCTGACAATTCCCTGCACACCCTGGAGGTGATTGTTGCCTGCCATGCCTCGCACAAGGCGAATGCCGCCTGGAAAGCTATTCCACTCGACGGCGAGGATCGCCTCCTGGAAATCCGCAGCGGCTAGCGGACCTAGCCCTTGACCAGGTCCTCGATCACCCGGCCTGGTGAAAGAATAAACGGCCGGTTCTCGCGATCTCGCACATGCCGATGCGGATCCACTCCCAGCAGGTGGTACATGGTGGCTGCAATATCCCAGGGCCCGACCGGGTCATAGAGTGGGTAGGCGGCATGCCGGTCCGATGTCCCCAGCACAAAACCACGGGGGAGCCCGCCCCCGGCCATCAATACCGAGTAACAGTCCGGCCAGTGATCCCGGCCCGCGTCCTTGTTGATCTTCGGGGTGCGTCCAAATTCACCCAGGCAGAGAACCATCGTACTCTCCAGCAGTCCCCGCTGGTCGAGGTCCTCCAGCAGCGCCGACATCCCCTGGTCAAAGGGCGGGAGCAGTTTTTCACCCAGTCTCTTGTAGTTGTCCTTGTGCGTGTCCCACTGGTCGGCGTTCAGCTTGGACCAGTTGACCGTGATCAGTGGTACCTCCGCCTCGACCAGTCGCCGCGCCAGGATCAGGGTCTGCCCAAACTTGTGTCTGCCGTAACGGTCGCGGGTGGTTTCCTTTTCCTGCTGAAGGTCAAAGGCCCGCTGGCTGGTCGATGACCCCAGCAGTCCGAATGCCCGTTTCTTGAGCTTGCTCATGCCGTCCACGCTCCTCCCTGACAGCAGGGATGGACGCTGTCCGTCGAGGGATTCAAGCAGTGCGAAACGCTGGTCCAGTCGCCTCCCCACCAGGTCCGGGGCAACATCCAGTCCCAGGACACGAAAATCCGGAGCACTCGGGTCCCCGTCAATCCGGTAGGGTTCAAAGGCCTCGCCCAGGAAGCCTGCATTCTGACCTGCCATCGGAGGCCGGTTCCCCTGGTGCATGACCGGCCCCAGCACCGCGGCACTGGGGACCGGACGGTCGGTTGGCTTGAGCCTGGCTATCGCTGCACCATAGGTGGGGAAATCTTCCTTCCTGGCCGGGGTATTGGTACCAGGCAGCGGGTGGGGATGGCCGGTCAGCGCCGTGTACGATGCGGATCCATGTTCGAAATCGGTGTGGCTCACGCTGCGAACGATCGTGCACTTGTCCATCTGCTCGGAGAGCAGGGGAAGATGATCACTGATCTGGATACCGGGAACACTGGTCGATATCGGCAGGTACTCGCCCCTTAATTCCGCCGGCGCATCGGGCTTGAGATCCCAGAGATCCTGCTGGCCGGGGCCCCCAAAAAGGAAAACAACGATGCACGATGTGGCGTTCCCAAACAGGGGTGGGCGACGCTGGTCCGACCCGGCCCCTGGCAAGGGCCGGGGCAGGCAACTGATACCGAGCCCCCCCAGGCCCAGCGAACAAAGCAGGGCACGACGGCCCAGCAGGTCCTGTTCATTTATCTTTCCAGGCACAATCATCTTGTCCGGCATGGTCGTGATTCGCAGCAAGGGGGCTGTCTCTACCCCTACTATTGTAGCAGGGAGGCAAACAAATGCCGAAACCCCATCTCTCACTCTCCTACGCGGCATGCCTAGGCACGAAACCCCCCGTCCACGGCATGCACCGAGCCGGTAATGTAATCCGCCTCGCCCGAGCAGAGATAAGCTGC
>CAYYZW010000027.1:0-11962 GCA_964476375.1 uncultured Pirellulaceae bacterium | reverse complement strand
TGGATCACCAGGTCTGCCGGGGGGATGTGCTGGAATGCTGCCATCGGGAAGTGGACCTGGCCTACTACGACCCGCCGTATGGTTCGAACAATGAAAAGATGCCCCCCTCGCGGGTCCGTTACGCTGCTTATTATCATCTCTGGACGACGGTCTGTCTGAATGATCGGCCCGAGCTTTTTGGCAAGTCGCTACGGCGCTGTGATTCCTCGGACCGCTGTAGCACGAGTGCCTATGAGGATTTTCGCCGCAATCCGGAAACCGGCAGGTTCCTTGCCGTGGAACAGATCGAACGGCTTCTCCGTGAAACACGAGCCCCCTGGATCATTCTTTCCTACAGTTCCGGGGGGCGAGGGACGGCAGAGAACCTGAGGTCGGTGATCTCCAGGCATGGTAAACTCGTCGACGCGGTGGAAGTGGATTACCGCCGTCACGTGATGTCCAGCATGAGCTGGACCGGCGACTGGACGGGCACGGCGGGGACGCCGCATCGCGAGTTCCTTTTCCTGATCGAAAAGCGCAGAACCTCCAGGGGGTGAAGAAATGCAAGGAAAAAGAAAGTTGTCGCGGCGAGGATTCCTGGCGGCTGGCGGGGTCGGGTGCTGTGTCGGTGGAGCGCTGGGCCGGTCCCTCGCAGCCGGGGGAACGGGGGAGGTCCGGCTGCGGATGGGTGTGAACGCCGATCCGCACCTGCTTGGGCGGCGCAGCCCGGGCAACGAAAAAAATTTCCTTGTTTTCGTGGAAGAGATGAAACGTTGGCAACCGGATTGTGCCATCGACCTGGGGGATTTTGGCTGCCAGGCGGCGGAAGGGACGACAACGCAAGAGATGCATGACAAGCAACTGGAAGGGCTAAGGCATCATGTGTCGGTATTTCGCCAGCTGGAATGTCCTCGGTACCATGTGATGGGAAACCACGATGTGGGCTGGATCAAGGGGGGCGATGAGACGATCACCCCGGCAGACCTTATCGGGACAGGGCATGCGGGGGAGGATATCACCAAGCAGGAGTTCCTGGAGGTGACCGGGACGGAGCATCGGTATTACTCGTTTGATACCGGGGGGATCCACGTGATCGTCCTGGACGGAAATAATGGTCCGGATGAAAGCACCCCGGAACGGGGGCATGATGGCGTGGTGGGCGGGTATTTTATTGATGCCGGACAGAAGCGCTGGTTGAAAGGAGACCTGGCAAAAAACCACCAGAAACCCAAGGTTGTTTTCTGTCACGAGGAGCTTCACCATACCGCGGTGAAAGGGTCCGGCCAGGGCGGCGACACTCCCTTTCCAGCGGTTGGCAAGGAAACCTCCTATGTGGATAACGGTTGGGAGGTGCGCGAGATGTTTGCCCGCGACGGGAAGGTGCTGGCCTGCTTCTTTGGCCACAAGCACCGCAGTCGCTGGACGATGTATGGCGGGACGCATTACATCACGATGGCGGCGACACACTACCAGGCGAGTTTTGCCGCCATGACTATTTCCGATCGCCTGGTGATCCAGGGATTCGGCGCCCAGAAAAGTTACAACCTGCCGCTTGTTGCCTGACGGTCATTCCTGGTGGTCGTGCATGAAGAGATGGTTTTCCTTGTCCCCCCGGGCGTAGATGTAGGCGATCAGGTCAAGGATCTCCTCGCGTGACAGTTTGTCCAGGAGGCCCTTGGGCATCATCGAGACCGGGGATTTCTTGCGGGCCTCGATCTGGGCCGTGGGAAGCACGGTCGGTTTCCCCTTGGCCAGTGGGTCAATCACGATCTGTACCTCGTCAGCGGATTCCTTGACGATCATTCCCGTCACCACCTTGCCCGAGTCCATCAGGAAGGCATAAGAGACGAACTTGTCCTCGATCTCCTTGGAGGGTTCCAGGATCGATTGCAGGATGTACTCGGTGGTGTGTTTCTTGACATCCAGTTTGACCAGGTCGGGCCCAAAGACCTGTCCCACGTCGTTGATCTTGTGGCAGGCCACACAGTTGGCCACCTTGAACAGTTCCCTGCCGACGTCATAGGAACGGCCGGGCGGAAGGGTCTTGATTTCCGCCACCAGGTCCTCGAACTTCCACTGCCGGCCGCGGGTATTAAGCTTGAGCAGGTCGTCCTTCAGTGGCAGTGGGTTGGCAGCCAGGTAGGCAGCCGGATCCGCCCGGTACTCATCCAGGTTGTCGACCACGTACAGGGCACCATACATGCGGCGCCAGTGTCCGGGGTAAGTACAGACGTAGGGGTAAACACCGGGGACCTTGGGGACGTCATAGACGAGCGCCTGGACTTCACCTGGTTGCAGCAGTCGGCTGGCAAGCAGGATCTTGTCCGACGCGGGGATGTAGTGCCGTGCGATGGCATCCGCATCCCGCGCGGTAGCCTCGGCCAGGAGCCCGATATCTGCCATCGAACCGGGTTCGGTAATGGCAAAGTTGTGGGGCATGTTATCGGAATTGGAGAAGCGAAATTCAACGGGTTTGCCCGCCTGCACCGCGATCAATTCCTTGTCGTAGATCATCCGGTGAGGGACGGTGCCCACGGCAATCACCCGCACATCCAGGTTAGCCAGACGGTCCAGCACGGACTTGGCATCCGCTTCAGGCAGGGTGGCGGAGAGGGAACGAGCCAGTTTCACGGCCTCGGTCGCCTGGGTGCCCGTGCGAAACTCGGTGGGGATCTCGCTCAGGTAGCTGACAAGGTTGTCGACCATGGGTCGGATTTCATTCTCCGGCCAGTGCTTGACAGGGATCGACTGGAGCGCGTGGATCGCCGAGCCGCGATTGCGTCCCGCCTTGACCAGGGCGGTCAGGTCGACGACCTTTTCCTTTTCGAATCCGGGGATCCGCGAGAGTGCCTGGATTGCCAGGTCGTGAAGGGTCTCTCCCCCACCGCCCGTCAGCCGTGCAGCAGGGATGGCCTGTTTCTTGATGCCGGGTCCGGCCCACTGGATACTCAGGTGGTCACCCCCCCCACTGTCAAAATAGGTTACCACCAGCGGGTGGCTGCCGGCCGGAAGATCGATATTGCCAGCGACTTCCTGGGGACCGTGGTTTCCATCGTTGTTCACGACCAGGCGGCCGGCAACGTAGATCCGCGAGCCATCGTCCGAGTTGGAAAAGAAGGTGTATTTTCCTGCACGCGGCGCCTGCACGAAGCCGGTGAACCGCAAGGAAAACTTGTCTGCCTGTTTCCGCTGGGGAACGTCGATCACGATCCGGGGGACGATCCCGCTGGATGTCGGTTTCATCTTGGCGAGAGTTTCGATCGCGGCGTTGCCCCCGTTTGGATAAAAGTAATCCACGTGGATGCCGTTTTGCCGGAGTACGGAGCCACCCGGTTCCGCTGCCAGGGCGGTGGGAAGTTCATGGGTCAACGGTTGGACGTAGGGATAGAGTGCCGCCCGTTGTTCCTTGCCTGGCACCGAGGAGATGGCCTCGAGGAACGATCTCAGCTGGTCCTTGCCGGCGCTGGCCGAGAGAAGGGCGTCGTCAGCATGGCCGGCGGTAATCAGTGCGGCATACCCCAGTCGCCGGGTGGACGCGTCCTTGCCACGGGTCGCCAGCGCATCGATCCGCTCGATGGAACCGGCAAGGTCGGCTGCAGGCTGGCGCAGAAGTACCTGGCCCAGGCCCGCCAGGGTGCCCCCCTGCTGGCCATCTTTTTCCTCGATCATGCGCAGCGCCAGGTCGAGGGGGGTGGATTTTTTCATCGTGGCAAGGCCACCCAGGGCATCACTGAGCTGGGTCACGTTGGCTTTCGGCCGGGAGAGGATGGCGAGGTAAACCGCCTCGGTGCGGTCCAGCTTGAGAAGGTCCTCGACCGATGCATTTCGCAGCACGTAGGTCTGGGCCGCTGTCGAGAGCGGGGTCCCCGACTTGATCGCATCCTGGACGATCTGGTCCACGTTCAACTTCGAGCGGGCATAGTTCAGCACGGTATCCAGTTCCGGATCGGTGGGCCGGGTCGCCACTTCAAAGACCACCTCGGCCGCCGCGAGTCCCTGGAAAAAGACAGCGGCCTTGACGGCCTCGGCACGGACGAGGGGCGATGCATCGCGACCGGCAGCCAGCAACGTCGGGCCGGCATCCTGGACCCTGCCGGCCCAGTGACCAAGGGTGCGGATGGCGGCAGCCCGGACGCGCGGTTCCTCGGCCTGGAACACGGTCTTGAGCAGGTCGAGGTTGGGAGTCCGTTGTTCTTCAAAGACCCACAGGCATTCGAGCAGGGCCTGGGCATCATCCGGCTTGTCCGGGCTCAGGCGGTTTGCCCAGCGACGGACCGTGGCAGCGACTTCCTCCAGATCGCGGCCGCTTAGCTCGAGCCGTGCGCGGTAACGGATGCCGTTTTCTGGAGCGTAAAATGCCTGCAGTACGTGCTCGATCGGTTTCCCTTTCAGTTTTACGGGCGCGACCAGGGGGCGCCCGGGATAGGACACACGGTAGATGCGGCCGTGGCTGTGGTCGCGGTTGGGGTCGCGCATGTTGTGTTGCATGTGGCCGATCAGGACGTTGCACCAGTCGGAGACATAAAGGGCGCCGTCCCCGCCGACCTCGATGTCAGTGGGACGGAAATTCGGATCCGTGGAGACCAGGATCGGCTCTATCTCGGTGGCCGTGATGTCGGCTCCGTTGTATTGGACCTCGTGCTGCAAAACGCCAAGGAACCCGATGCAGTTGCAGATCAGGAAATTTCCGTTATTCTCCTCGGGGAAATGGCTGCTGGAGAGAATGCCGGTAGCCGCCACCGGGCGGACTCGTTTCTTGAACCATTGCTTGTTTCCGACGCCGCCGCCGATATTGACGTAGGATCCGGTGCCGCTGGTACCGTCATTGGCAAACTGGTATCCCCACTGGTCAAACACGTCTCCGTGGGGGTTGGGGCCGATGGGGAAGACGAAGCTCATCTCGAACGTCCGGGGATCTAAACGATAGACACCGGACTTGCCCGAACGGTAGGTTCCACTGGGCGTTTCGATGCTCGAGACGTTGAAAATACCCCGGGACCAGTAAAGGCCCCCGTCCGGACCGATGGTGAGTGCATTGGCGGAGTGGTGCGTATCGGCGCTGGAAAGCCCCTGCAGGACGCGGATCTTGACGTCCGCCTTGTCATCCCCATCGCTGTCCTTGAGAAACCAGATTTCCGGTGGTGCGGCAACCAGCATGCCCCCTCCCCAGAATTCGAAACCGGTAATGCTGTTGAGCTGGTCGGCAAAGATCACGCACTTGTCGGCAACGCCGTCACGGTTCTCGTCCGGCAGGCAGACAATCCGGTCGGTTCGAGGTTCGGTCGGGTTCCAGTGAGGATAAGAGGGCCAGACCGAGGCAAACAGGCGGCCGTCGGTGTCAACGGCCATCTGGACCGGGTTGACCATCTCGGGAAACATCTCCTCGGAGGCGAACACGTTGACTTTCATGCCCTCGGCAATCTGCATCGCGGCGGCGGATTCGTCGGCCGACAGGTAGGGGTGTTTCTCCTCGGCCAGCTTGCCGGGCTTGTTGGTCTTGACCTGGAGCTGCCTGGGAAGGTTGTCGTCCACGATGGTGCTGTCCCCTCCCTGGGCGACGGACCAGATGTGCTGGTCACGGTTGGAAGTCAGGACATCAAAGATCTCCATCTCGCGTTTCATCACATCCGCATTGGACTGGCCAAACCATGCCAGCTTGGAACGTCCGCCATAGACGTTGTAACCGTCCACCACACGGTAACGGCTAAACCAGTGAAGGTTCTTGTCGAGCACGGCCTGCCGGATCGTGTCGACCTGCTTGGCACTGGCGGTGACATGTCCTGCATCTCCAAAGAGCTTCTTGAGGATGATCGCCGCCAGCGCCTTGTTCCCATGGGACAGCATGTGAATGCCGTTCATCGTCTGGGGTTCGGCGGCCTGCTTGTAAAGTGCTGTGGTGGGTGTGAAGAGGTCGACCCCGGGCACGTTCTTGGCACGGCAGACCTCCAGGATCGCGTTGGTGTAGAGCTGGAGGTTCTTGTTGTTTTCGGTGCCATCAGGAAGGAAGCGGCTTTGCACGTCCTCGTGGGCGATGGGGGTGAAGATGACCAGCTGGGGTGCCGAGGAACCGTTGTATTTCTGGCCCTTCATCGAATCGATCGTGGCAGCCAGGTTTTTCTTGAAATCAGCCAGGCCCGCCTCGCCACGGAACGACTCGTTGTAGCCGAAAAAGCAGAAGACGACATCGGCCTTGGTCTTGGCCAGCCACTGGTTCGCGTCCCCGAAGTTGTTGGATCGCTGCCGGTTGATAAGTTCATCGCCGGGGAATCCGAGATTCCGGAAGGTCAGTTTGTGCGCAGGAAAAAGGGCGTGCAGGTGCGTTTCCAGCCAGGCGTGGTGCTGCATCCGGTCGGCCAGCGTGTTACCGATGATGGAGATCCTTGCGCCCTCGTTGAGGGTCAGTTTCTGCTGGGCCTGGATTGCCGGGGCATGCAACAGGCTGCTGAGCAGGAAAAGAACGGCGAGGGAGACGATTCGACGCGTTTTCATGAAATTCTTCCTTCACGAAGATGGTGGGCTTGTGTGCCATTTCGGTATGGCAAAAGTGAGTCTACCACGGACAAAGGGGGTTAAGAAAGCAGGTAGAACACCCGTCGCGGGTGAACCATTCAAGAGAGCAGTCGCCTGGCCAGGTCGTTTTCTCCACCGACATCGGTAAGCCGTTGTTCGCGTCCCTCAAAAAGGAACGTCAGTTCCTCGTGATTGAGCCCCAGCAGGGAGAGCATCGTGGCATGCAGGTCATTTACATGGACCTTGTCCTCCACCGCGTGAAAACCAAGATCGTCCGTGGCCCCGATGGTCTTGCCACCCTGGATGCCCCCGCCTGCCATCCAGCTGCTAAAGCCGTATGGGTGGTGGTCCCGCCCATCTCCCCCCTGGCGAATCGGGGTGCGTCCGAACTCGCCTGCCCAGACAATCAGTGTGCTCTCCAGCAACCCCTCGCGTTCCAGGTCCGCCAGCAGTCCCGCGATGGGGCGATCGACTTTCCTCGCCTGTGCCTCGTGGTTTGACTTGCATCCTCCATGGGCGTCCCAGTCGGTGTTGACCAGGTGGATATACCGTACCCCGCGCTGGACCATCCGTCGGGCCATCAGGCACATCGTGCCGAAAGCGGCAGAGGGTTCCTTGTCGATACCATAGAGCGTGCGGGTCTCGTTCGTTTCTCCCGACAGGTCGGTTAATTCCGGGGCTGCCGATTGCATCCGGAAGGCCAGTTCATAGTTGGCGATTCGCGCGTCCAGCCGGGAATCCCCGGGCCGCTGCTGCTGGTGGCGCCTGTTCCAGTTCTGCACCTGGTTCAGCAGGATTCGCTGGGCCTTTTTGTCCAGACCAGTGGGCCGCTCGAGATTCTTGATCGGTGCCCCCCGGGTTCGAAGGTAAGTTCCCTGGTAGATGGCAGGCAGGAAGCCGGGACTGAATGTTGCCGAGCCGTTTCGGAACATGCTGTCGGTCATCGCCACGTAGGAGGGGAGGTTGTCGGTTTCGGATCCCAGGCCGTAGAGAATCCATGCCCCAACCGACGGATGCCCGAGCAGCCGCGTTCCTGAATTCATCATGGTCAATGCCGAACCATGGATGAAGAGATCGTGATAGCAGGATCGGATCACTGCAAGCTTGTCCGCATGGGCGGTCAGTTCCTTGAAGATGGAAGAGATTTCCAGGCCGGATTCGCCATGCCGGTTAAATTCAAATTGTGGGGCCAGGAGCTTCCCATCCGCGGTATTGGTCTGGGCCAGGTCAAATTCCCGGAATTCCTCGGGCAATAATTTCCCGTCGTGCCTTGCCAGTTCCGGCTTGGGATCAAATGTTTCCAGGTGGCTGGGTCCTCCCTGCATGAAGAGGAATATCACCTGCTTCGCTTGTGCCGGGAAATGGGGCTGGCGGACTGCCAGCGGGCCGCCGGTGGGAACCGCCGAGGCGTCCCGGTGGTAGAGGTCACCCAGGGCGATCGCGCCCAGGCCAAGGCCTGAACGACATAACATCTGCCGCCGTGTGACGGGCGTGATGGATCGCTGGCAGGCATGTCGATTGAGTTCGGGCACGGGGTAAAGGCCTTGTTAATCGATGAAGGAAAACTCGTTGAGGTTATAAGCGGCCAGGCAGAACTGGATCAATGCCGTCGCTCGTGGCAGGGCGAGTGGGCGAAGCGATTCGGGTAATTCACCCAGAGCGGTCGCCAGCTGGTCCTGGCTGGCGGTGGCCTGGTCGGTCAATTGTGCGAGAAGGGCGGTTGCCTCCTGGGATTCTTGTTCAGTGATTGGCCGCGAGAGGAGCGTCAGCCAGACCCCCGCGATCCAGTCCCTGTCGTCGGTGCCTGAGCTCGTGGTAATTCGTCCGGCGAGGTGCTTGGCCTGCTCGAAGACCGAGGGGCTGTTGAGGGTCCAGAGCGCCTGGGGCGCGACCGTGGTGACATCCCGCTCCGGGCAACTGGTGGAGGTAATCGGCGAGTCAAAGACCTCGAACATCGGGAAGGGGAAATTGCGGCGGACCAGGATATACATCCCGCGACGCGTGTGCTGGGACGGATCAGCCGAGACGGGCCAGTGCCATCGTTCACGCAGCGCGGCAATCTCGTCTTCCGGGAGCGGGGGAACCACAGGACGGCCACCCATCTGAAGGTTGAGAGTTCCCGCGGTAAAGTGGACGGCATCCCAGATCGCCTCCGCTTCCAGGCGGCGACGGTTCATCCGCCAGAGAGAAAGGTTGGTGGGGTCTTTTTCGAGGTGGGCGGGGGTGGCGAAATCGCTTGCCATCCGATACGTGCTGGAGTTCATGATCAGGCGGTGCATCTGCTTGATGCTCCAGTCACGCTGCACGAACTCGGTTGCCAGCCAGTCAAGAAGTTCAGGATGGCTGGGGCCTGACCCCATGGCACCAAAGTCATTCGGCGTTGCCACGATGCCACGGCCAAAATGCCATTGCCAGAGACGGTTGACCATCACACGGGCGGTCAGGGGATGGTCCGGCCGGGTCAGCCAGATGGCAAGATCCTTGCGGCTGCCGAAGGGGGTGGTGACTTCTCTTGGGATCCCGGTCGCGGCCGCCAGGGTGGCTGGCAGGGCGGGAGTGGCCCGCGACGTGGGGTTGGAGAGTTCCCCTCGCTCGAGCATGAAAATCGTGGGCAACAGCTCCTTTCGTTCATGTCCGAGGACCCGGGCGGCGGGGAGGCCCATCAGGCTGTCAAAGGGAGAATTCGGGACGGATCCGGCTTTTTCAGGAAGTTGCAGTACCGCCTCGGCGATCGCCACGAGGAGACGGTCTTTTTCCGATTTTTCCTCGGGCGTCAGCGCCCGGCCACCGGTCCGCGCCTGGAAAAGTTTGTAGGATGTGCGGGCCTCGCTGACGGCGATGATGCGAGGGTAATGCTGTCGCCAGTCATGGACCTCCATGGCGGTGAGCAGGGGGACGTCCACCTGGGTGCTGCTGGAGAAAATGGCCTGCAGGTCGTAGTAGTCCTGCTGGCTCAGGGGATCGAACTTGTGGTCGTGGCATCGGGCACATCCCACCGTGAGTCCCAGGAAGGCGGCCCCGGTCGTATCGACCCAGTCGGTGAGTGTCTCGTGGCGTAGTCGCCGGGCATCCAGACCGGATTCATGTACCAGGGGGCCGAGGGTATAGAACCCGGTGGCAACACGTGCTTCCAGGTGACGGCGTTTTTCGTCAGAAAGCTGGTAGACACGCTTGGGATCCAGGTCCAGGTTATCCGGCCAGATCTCGTCCCCGGCCACCTGTTCCTGGACAAAAATATTGTAGGGCTTGTCATCGTTAAACGATTTGACCACGTAATCTCGATAGCGCCAGGCAAAGCGGTAATAAATATCTGTCTCATAGCCGCCGCTATCGGCATAGCGGGCCACGTCCAGCCAGTGGCGGCCCCAGCGTTCGCCGTAATGCTTGGATTCAAGGAGGTGGTCCACGAGCTACGTCCAGGCATCGGGATCCTCGCTTTCGATAAAGGCCCTGGCCTGGTCCGGTGTGGGGGGGAGTCCAAGCAGGTCAAAATACGCACGGCGAACAAGCGTGGGCCTGTCTGCTTCAGGTGCCGGTTCCAGATCCCGCTGCTCCAGCGCGGCCAGGATAAAACCGTCGATCGCGTTACGATAAGCGGTCGCCCCGTGTTTCAATTTCCCGGCCGCTGGAACCCCGGGTCGTTGGGGTGCCTGGAAGGACCAGGGGAGATCGTCTTTCGGTTTGGCAAACAGAGCTGCCGGGAGGGCGAGCAGGATCGCCGGAAGGCACAGGCGGAAAAGGATAGATGCAAGCTGCATGGGGGATGCCCTCTATGGCTTCGGCGCCGCCAGTTTGTTGATGAGAAAGTCCTGCTGGCTCTTGTAAGTGGTGATCGCCGGACCACCCTTGTACTGGACATGGCATTCCAGGCCAATCTTCGCCATTGCCTCCTGGAGTTTGAAACCCATGATCGGGTGATGGACCCAGAGGCCGGCGTCGGACGATTCGTCGACCGGCTGGTTGGGCCCGAAGGTCATGAAGCAGGGGGGGTCGTCCTTGGTGAGATGGAATATCGGTGAGGCGTCCCGCATGGTCCTGTCGAGTTTTTCGGTGATGACCAGTTCTGCTCCCTTGGGTATGCCAAAGAAGGGTCGCCCGCCACCATGCTCCACAAGGCTCTTGACCTGGAACCATTCAAGCAGCGTTGGCAAGTGAAGACAGGACTGGCCTGCATTGGGGGCCAGGGCCTGGAGGCGTGTCGATTGCCGGGATACCGGGTCATCATTCGCGGGATCGGCCAGGTCATCGTGGAAACCGAGCCACATCAACATACAGCCCCCCGCCGACCCTCCCGTTGCGCCGAAGTGTTCTGGAGCCAGGTTGTAGGTGGCCGCCTTGTGCCGGAGGAACTGCACCGCCCGGGCACCATCCTGCATGGCAGCCGGGTAGGGGTGTTTGCCCCCCTCGGTGAGTCGGTAGTTGATTGCCGCCACGGAGATGCCTGCCGCGTGCATACCCCTGATCAGTTTCCCATTCCGATGGTAATTCTTCTTGTCGCCACCAGAAAATCCACCACCGTGAATGCAGACAAGCAGTGGCGTCGGCTGTTCACTCTTGACGATCCAGAGATCGAGAACGTTCCTGCCGTGGGTTCCGTAACGAACATCGGCATGGGTTGGCGGGACGACCTCTCCGGCCCGTTTCTGCAGAAAGGTACGTGCCTCCTCGAGCGTCAGAACCCCGTCCTTGTTTGCGTCGGCCAGTGGATATCGTTTCAGGGCACCGCGGAGTTGTTCGTTGTTTTCGGATGTGACCTGGCCATGGACATGAACCTGAACGCCCAGGAACAAAAGCAGGACAAGGGTGATGGTGCGGGCGGGATGGATGGTCATCGATGGAAGTCTTTCTACTCGTTTTCTGTCGAGGAGATTAAAACGGTGGGGGGCTGGGCCAGGTCGTTCCAGAGCCGCTCGGAGACGGCCGCGGCAGCAGTTCCATTATGAACAAAAAACCGGTACCGCGAGATGTAATTCTCTCCCGGAACGATGTGAAATTCCTCATCTGCCATCGGGGAAAAACAGAAATACGGCTTGGTCGGGTGCAGGCGAACTTTCTGGGGAGCACGGGGATTGGCAGGATGGCCCATGATCGTGATGCCCGTGGGCATGCCATCTATGGAGCCGTGCATGTCGACCCAGCGGGCACGCGTCTGGTTCCCATCGTGCCAGGTTTTTCCTTCGCTGGTGAGGTAATCACGTAAAAGGGGAGCGCTGGCCAGTTTCTCTTTAGATGGATTGGAGGCCGTCAATTGTTTCAGGGCGGTTGCATTCTTCTCGCTGAACCATTGCTGGCTCCCTCGCAGGGCCAGGCCGCCGTAGTAATGCTGTTTCACGGTAAGTGGAACCTTTCCGGCGCACCGTTGGCGCGACTCCAGGTCAAAAAGGAAGAAGTCCTTGACCCGGTAGACACGGACGGCCCAGTCTTCCAACAGCACCGGCAGGGGAGATGTAGGGTCGGTGATGTCCACGTGCTC
>CAYYZW010000026.1:0-6886 GCA_964476375.1 uncultured Pirellulaceae bacterium | reverse complement strand
ATCTGCCTCCCCCCCCGGCGTGCCATCCAGGCCGATATTCGTCGGGATGATGTAGCCATTGTCATCCATACGTTGTAGCCAGGCACCGGGGTATTCAAGGATCCAATCCCGGTATCGCTTTTCGCCGCTGAGCATGTACGCATTCAGCGCCAGCGAAGTGGCGAGCATGTTCTGCGGGTGGTCACCGACAATGTCATTGTAGTCCTTGAAATGAAAGACCATCTGGTCGTACGTTTCTTCCCCGTGGCCAAGGGAAAAACGCCCCTTCACCTCGATCGGGTCCCCCGCCCAGTCCAGGCCTGTCGCCTTCCGGAGGAGCGGCCCGCGGCTTCCGTTAAACAGGCTCCGGATGATCTTGTGCTGCGGGTCATAATTGAGCGCTCCAGGATCGTCATTCAGATAGAAACCGGCGAAACGGCGGATCCGCTTGCCCATGGCCCTGTCTTCCGGGTCCGACAATCCCTGCAGGTTAAAAACGGTTAACCCCTCCCCGTTGTGTACCCAGTCGAAAGTGACCGGGAATTCCTTGTAGTACATTCCGTCCCGGGCGAAAGGAACATCCGTTGTCTTGGCAAGGGTGTATTGCCGGAGATGACCCTCCCAGGCCTTCTTGTACATTGTCAGTATCTCATCGGAACCGCCGACCGCATGAAGAATGGGCCAGTCATTGCAATTTTCAATCGCATCATCCGGCCCATCGTCGCCGCCCCAGCGTTCGACACAAAGAAGAAATCCCCGTTCGTCAAAATAGCGGCCAAAGAACTCACGGCAGGCCTGTTCGTTTGCATCGATCAGCGCCCGCTCCAGCAAAGCCCATTCCGGGGGTGCCATCGCCTTGCCAACGTGAATCACCGGTGTTTCCGACCGCGCCGACACCACCATGAAAAGGATCACCAGCAAACTCCACCCCAGTTCTCGCGCACCGTTTTTCATCTCAACCCCTCTTTACTGTGCCCGGGGAGGAACGGCGATCCCGTCCACCGCCGCCCGGCAGATGCGTAACATGTTTCCACCAATGATCTTTCGGATCTCATCATCCTTGTATCCCCTCTGAACCAGGCCGACCGTGAAGATCGGCCAGTTCGTCCAGGCGATACTCTGTGTCGCCTCGGGTGTCGGGCGATACGTGTCATTTGGCCAGAGCGACCGCCAGGCAGTCCGGCCTCCCGCACGGCGGTTGATTTTCTGGCTGGCTGCGGCAGCATACTGGGAGGTGTACGCCACATCGGTCCCGATGCCCACATGGTCCACGCCGAACGACGTCGTCACATGCTGGATATGGTCCAGCAGTGCGTTCACATCCCCTTTGCCTCGCAGAAAACGGCTTATGCAACAGATGCCGACCAGGCCGCCACTATCGGCGATGGCGCGGATAACCTCATCCGGTTTGCTGCGAATATGGGGATATAACTTGCCGCACGTGGTGTGGCTTGCAACCACCGGACGTTCAGACACCTGTGCCGCTTCCAGGCTGGTTTGCCAGCCACTATGAGCCACATCCGGTATGACACCGACCCGGTTCATTTCCGCGACCACCGCGCGGCCGAAATCGCTCAAGCCGCCATTGGCCTTTTCCGCACACCCGTCGCCGATCATGTTCCGGCGCTGGTACGTCAGGTGCATCATCCGAATTCCAAGCTGGTAAAATATGCGGACAAACCGAAGCTCATCCGGGACGGTCTGCCATTGCTGGACGAGGGGCACACCGTTGCCTGTCAAGTAAAGGCAGTGTCGCCCCTCTTGCTTCGCCAGTTCGATATCATCCGGGTTAACTGCCTTGGCCACGTGAGAGGCCAGGTTGTCAGTAAGGAATGTGAACCGGGCCAGGCGTTTCACCAAACGCATCGGATCCTGCCCTTCCTGGCCGGCATTCTGAAAGATGCAGGTAACGCCAGACTCTTTCCAGGCATGCAGGAACTCCGCCCTTTCCAGGGGATTTCTCAGGGGACCGATCATCGACTGCTCTTCCCGTGCGTCGGCGTATTCCATGTCCGACGCGTTGGATGCAATCAATGCATTCAGAGCATCTGGATCGAGTGCCGCCCGGGGAGAGAACCCATACGTGTCGAACACCAGCGATTCGCGGTGCAGCCCAAGGCCGCGTTCGATTTCCTTGCGGGTTGGATTGAGGATCTCCAGCGCCGCGAGGCGCGCTTTTTCAATTGCCGGATTCGGGGTGAAGTCGGTAGCCCGCCCCATTACCTCCTGCCCCTGGGCCTCCGCCGATGTTGCAGCCACGGATTCTTCGGTGGATGCGGCCGCAAGGGTTGCTCCCGCACTCGCCGCCAGGAAGGCTCGCCGTTGTTCTCGGTGCGTCTTCATTTCGCTGGATATCCCCCCTTGCATCAAGTTGTATCCGGAATAATCCGGAGCGGGCGGGGTCCCGGGGCCATTCCCCTTTGACGATTGCCCATGGCTTAGTTTATAGTGCCACATTCACCGGGAGACCACTCTATGTCCGCCGAAACTAGCTCGCCTCCCCGAAGTGGGTTTGGGGTTACCGAACGCAAGGATGCCTGGTGGGTGGGGCCGCTTTTGACGGCTCTTGGCCTCGGGTCCTTCGGTATTTACGCCACCTACCGTGCTCTCAGTAACCAGTTCTTCCTGGTCGACGGTGCACCATTTCTGGGATGGGGCCAGGAGAATGTCGCCGCTGTCGTCCCGGGTCACAGTTTCCTGCTCAGCCCGTTCTATTCTCCCCTGCTGATCTTCCCCTGGATGCCCGCCTGGCTGTCTCCCGCATTCTTTATCCTCTGGGCACCCGGCGGATTCCGACTCACCTGTTACTACTACCGAAAGGCCTACTACCGCGCCTTTTTCATGGATCCGCCCGCCTGTGCGGTCGGTGAACCCCGCACCACGTATTCCGGGGAAACCCGGCTCTTTCTGTTCCAGAACCTGCACCGTTTTTTCATGTACCTGGCAATCATCTTTGTCGTCATACTCTCGATCGATGTTGTGCATGCAGCGACCTGGCCGTCGGACGATGGTGGGAACACGTTTGGCATAAGTGTCGGCACCCTGGTCCTTGCAACAAGCACGATCCTGCTGGCCCTTTACACGTTTTCCTGCCACTCCCTGCGTCACTTGATCGGCGGAAACGTGGATTGTTATTCCTGCGTCGCTTTTGGCAAAACCCGGCACAAACTGTGGACTGGCATATCCCGCATTAACACACACCACATGCTCTGGGCGTGGCTGAGCCTCTTTGCCGTAGGGCTGGCGGACTTTTATGTCTACCTTGTCGCCTCCGGGGCTATCCAGGATTACAGGATCTTTTAAGCAGATGAGTAAATACCAGACGTTCGATTACGACGTGATTATCGTGGGTGCGGGAGGGGCCGGCCTGCGTGCCGCCATTGAAGCGTCGGCACAGGGGGCCCGCACAGCGCTGGTCTGCAAATCGCTGCTCGGCAAGGCCCACACGGTCATGGCCGAGGGTGGCGTCGCCGCCTCGCTCGCCAATGTCGATAACCGGGATGACTGGAAGACGCATTTTCGTGACACCATGAAGGGTGGTAAATACCTTAACCAGTGGCGAATGGCCCAGTTGCACGCCCAGGAGTCCCCGGAGCGAGTCAGGGAACTCGAGGAATGGGGAGCCATTTTTGACCGGACCCGCGAGGGCCGGATCATGCAACGGAATTTCGGCGGGCACACCTACCCCCGTTTAGCCCATGTTGGAGACCGCACAGGGCTGGAAATGATTCGCACCCTTCAGGACCGGGGCGTCCACCTTGGAATTGATGTGCACATGGAGTGCACGGTTCGATGGTTACTGGTGGACGGAAACCAGATTGCCGGGTGTTTTGGATACCAGCGGGAGAGTGGGCGCTTTGTCGTCTTCCGGGGCAAGTCGGTCGTTCTGGCTACCGGCGGCATCGGCCGTTGCTGGGAAATCACGTCGAACTCGTGGGAATACACCGCGGACGGCCATGCCATGGCACTCTGGGCCGGTGCCGACTTAATCGACTGCGAATTTGTGCAGTTCCACCCAACCGGTATGGTCTGGCCACCGAGCGTGAAGGGAACCCTGATCACCGAGGGCGTTCGTGGTGAGGGAGGCGTTCTTCTTAACAACGAACAACAACGTTTCATGTTTGATAATATCCCTCCTCGTTTCCAGGGCGACCATGCCGAAACGGAAGAGGAGGCCAATGAGTGGGTGTCCGATGTCGTGGCGGGCCGGATCCCCGAGGTCCGTCGACCCCCGGAATTATTAACACGCGATGTGGTGGCCCGGGCCATTCGCAAGGAAGTGAACTCCGGTCGTGGCTCCCCGCACGGGGGTGTCTTTCTCGACATTGCCACGCGGCGTTCTGCCGAGGCCATCAAGAAAAAACTTCCGAGCATGTACCACCAGTTCAAGGAACTCGCGGATATCGACATCACCACGGATCCCATGGAAGTAGGCCCAACCTGCCATTACACGATGGGAGGCATCCGCGTTGACGCCGAAACCCAGGAGACATCCATCTCCGGCCTGTACGCCGCCGGCGAGGCCGCCGGCGGAATGCACGGTTCCAATCGCCTCGGCGGAAATTCGCTCTCCGACCTTCTTGTTTTCGGAAAGCGAGCCGGGCAATATGCCGCTGAAACCGCCGCTGGTAAAACCCAGGCGGATATCAACGATGAGGAGATTGCCTCGGTGGCCGCTGACCTGCTCGCCCCCTTTGATCGTTCCGGCGGAGAAAGCCCCTACGGGATTCATGATGACCTGCGCTCCATGATGCAGCAAAAGGTCGGGATCGTGCGGACGGCGGAGGAACTGAACGAGGCCCTGGAAGCACTGGACGTTTTGCGCGGCCGTGCCGCCAGCGTATCGGTGACGGGAAATATCCAGTTCAATCCCGGCTGGCACCTGGCCCTCGACCTCTCCAACATGCTGGACATCAGCGAAGCAGTCACGCGGGCCGCGCTGGCCCGGGAAGAGAGCCGCGGTGCCCACACAAGGGAAGATTATCCCGAGGAGGAGGAGGACTGGGGCGGCCAGAACCTCATTGTGAGCCAGCAGGATTCGGCGATCCACTTGCGAAAGGAACCGCTTCCGGAAATGCCCGCCGACGTTCGGGAAATACTTCACGGCGGAGAATAATTCTGCCGGCATGAATGACAGGAGTTTAAGACATGGGTGAGGTCGTCAAGCTTCAGATTTCCCGCGGAGACGGGGATTCGGCAGAACTCATCGATTACGAGGTCGATCGCGTTCCAGGAATGGTCATCCTGGATGCAGTTCACCAGGTGCAGGCAACGAGCACACCGGACCTTGCCGTCCGCTGGAATTGCAAGGCCGGCAAATGCGGATCCTGTAGTGCCGAGGTCAACGGAAAGCCGCGGTTGATGTGCATGGACCGAGTGGATGATTATCCCGACGGGGAAACAATCACGATCCGACCCCTGAGAACCTTCCCGGTGATCAAAGATCTCGTCTGCGATGTATCGTGGAATTACGAGGTGAACAAGAAGATACCGGCATTTGAGATGGACCCGGACGTTGTCGATGACCCTCGGTTCTACCAGTACGAGGCGGACCGGCCACAGGAATTCCGCAAGTGCATCGAGTGCTTTCTTTGCCAGGACGTCTGCCATGTCCTGAGAGATCATGACAAAAAAGATTCATTCGCAGGACCCCGGTTTTTCGTCCGTGCCGCTTCCGTTGAAATGCATCCGCTTGATGTGGGTGATCGACTTGGCCTGCTGAAGGACGACCTGGGGCTCGGGTATTGCAATATCACCAAATGTTGTACCGAGGTCTGCCCGGAAAACATCACGATCACGGATAACGCGATTATTCCTCTCAAGGAACGCGTTGCGGACCAGTTCTACGATCCGGTCCGAAAGCTCTTTCAAATCCTCCTGCCCGGCAAGAAAAAGAAGCGACCCAAACCCCATTCCTCCGGTTCGAGCGAGGATTCTGCCGAGAAACCAAGCACATCCTAGGCGCGAATGCGGCCTTTCAGGGATGGTTATTTTTCTATCTGCCGCTGCAGCCACGCGGTGATCACGCCCACCACATGCTGGATGTCGTCCTCCGCAAGGGTTACCCCTTTTTCAATCCCGTGCCATTTCGCAAGGCACCCCCGGCAACAGGTCGCTGTCGCATGCTGGGCAATAAAAACCGGGTGACCTTTCATGGGCGTCTGCCTGCCGTCGTTCCGGGGCGCGGCGGGCGCCAGGCGTTGCCTTACAAAATCGGCGGCGTGAGAGAGGACCCCATCCCACCCCTTCCCCTCGATGTACTCGTGATCATCGCGGGTGAGTACAAAACGGGACCTGAACGCCGAACGCGAAAGGTGCAACAACAGGTCCCCCATATCCCGTCGCATCCGTCTTCCTTCAAGCGTTATCTGATTGAACGTCGGCGCCGTCATTCTGACGACATCCGGCGAATATGTTGCCTTCGTGAGTATATCGAAAGTATCGAATTATGTGGCATAAACCGGTGAACGGTGTTTCTTTCTCTCCTCTGGCACAGGATCTGCACTATTCCCAGTCATCCGGATCCCTGTGCCGTTCCCACCAATGGAAATAGGAACCACGTCCCATGACAAACGTCGCCAGGCTGCCCGCCCTGTTCACTCTCATCGCCCTGCTCGGAACATCCCTCGCTGCCCAGGAGGTTGCCCCGGCTGCCAAACGGGAGGCCCTTCACAAGGCCCTCGTGGCACCGCTGGACAATGCGCCCCAACGCGCCCTGGTCGGCCAACAGATTAACCAGCTCGATAATGCCCAGGTGGACCGATTGTTCCAGGCGCTCCTCGCCCGCATCGAACAGCTTGAAGAAATTCAAGAGCGACTCCGGGCGCGGGAGCAGGCCGCCTGGAACCGGATGCGGCAGGATCAGTGGTTATGGATGCACATGATGCAAAACCGCGCCTGGGGCCAC
>CAYYZW010000025.1:0-17182 GCA_964476375.1 uncultured Pirellulaceae bacterium | reverse complement strand
ACGAACGAAGGATACAGAACAAATGGCACGAGCAAGCGCACGGCACATCCTTGTGGCAGATGAAGAAACCTGTGAATCTCTCAAAACCCAGCTCCAGGAGGGTGCCGATTTTGCCGACGTGGCCCGGGAACATTCGCAGTGTCCCTCGGGGCAGGAGGGCGGGGCACTGGGTGAGTTCAGCCCCGGACAGATGGTCCCGGAGTTCGACCAGGTTGTCTTCAGCGGCGAGGTGAACCAGGTCCTCGGCCCGGTCAAGACCCAGTTTGGTTATCACCTGATCGAGATTACCGACCGTACCGAGTAGGGCTCACGAAAGTGAGCCGGGAGCCGAAACCCTCATGGCTCGCTCCCAGCCCATGGCCGTCCCTACGGCTTGGGATCGAAAACGTTACGCAGATCCGAGTCGAATGCCGCGTCTCGGATTTCCCTGTCGGCGTTTCCCGGCTTCCTGTTCACGCGCCACCGGATCACACCAGCGTCCCTGGGCGCCTGCGGACTCTCCTTGCCCGCCTGGATACGGTACCCGGTCCCGAAAGCCGTGATAATGGAACCGTCACGAGACAGCGTGGAAGAAGTCGCCTGGCTGCTGGGCCACCAGTAGGACTCCCCCGTGCGTTTTCCTGACCAGACATGCAACAGGTACCGGTGATCCAGATCCCAGCTGGCTCCATGATCATGGCTGACCACCGCCTCGATGCCGAACTGCGGGAAGCCGTCCTGGTCGTCGACATATCCCAGCCTGACGACATAGGTCATGACAATATCCTTGTTACGCATCAGCACCAGCGAGGGATGATGGCGACCGTAGTCGTAGAGCTTCTTGACCGCTGACCAGGTACGCCCGTCGTCCCGGGAGATCGAGATCCCGAGCCCCTCGTAATGATCCAGGGTCTTGCCCTCCAGCCGGGCCGGAACGTCGGTTCGACAGGCTGCCAGTAAATCACCGTTGCCGGCGCGAAACAGGCTTACCTCGTTCGCGCCATGCCACTCGGGCACCGTGATTGACGGGCTCCAGGTCTGCCCCAGGTCAGTGCTAAAGCGGATCGAGGCCTGGGAGTCTGTCCCTGATTGCCGGTAGCCCGTCTCCGCAAGCTGGATGATCTTTCCCGTCCTGGGATCTCGATCAACAAGCGGTGGATCCCAGATGTACCAGGGCTTGTCATCTGATGACCGTGCAATCGGCACGGGGTGACCCCAGGTTTTTCCATAATCGGTACTAAACCATCGAGAGGGTTGACCGGCTGCCAGGATGCCGTCCTCGTAAAAGAGCAGTCTCCCCTTACCCAGGTATGCCAGTGCGGTTCCCATGCCGATCGACGGTTGGCCATCGTCGTCAGCTCGCACAGGACGAGGATCAGTCCAGGTTGCTCCACGGTTGTCGCTGGTCAGGACGAAGGCGCGGTGGGGATAGTCACACCCGACCAGCATCAACAGCCGATTCTTCTCCGGCATGTTCACCATGTAGGGAACCGCGACCACCCGGTTCCAGCTCTCCGTAACAATCTGGAACCGCGCCGGAAGGCGTCTTTGCCCGGCCTGGCCATTGAGCTGGCGAACTTCATGCGCCTGCCACTGGCCCAGCCCCACCGATGGCGCTAACAGGACAGCCAGGGACATCACCGGCGCGAGGTGTTTCAAGATCGGCATTGAATACTCCCTTCGGTTCCTTACCAGCTCAGCGTGCCGGTGCTGGTTGCGAACGATTCGGTTTCCATACCCATATTGTTGAGCATGTTGACGAACAAGTTACACAGTGGAATGTTGTTCTTCTTATCGTAGGCCACGTACTGACCGTGACGATAGCCTCCTCCCGCAAGGAGGATAGGTAGATTGCTTGGGTCGTGGGCGTTCGCATTGCCAAGGTTGCTTCCGAATAGAACGGCCGTGTGATCCAGCAGCCGAGCCCCCTGTGCCGATCGCTGTCCAAGCTGCGTCAGGAAGTCCGAGAATGCTGAGAGGATTCCGGACTCGATGATCTTCAGTTGGGCAATCTTGGCGGGATCCTGGCCATGATGAGACAGTGGGTGATGCTCCCCCTGGACCCCGGCGATGTTGGGCACAGCGCCGTGATCCTGAATCATCAGGCTGACCACGCGCGTTGAATCGGTCTGCAGCATCAGCGGAATCAGATTCATCAGTGCACGAATGCGGCCGAGCAATTCCGACGGTTCCGCAATGTCCTTCGGAACTTCGACGTTCACCTCAGGCTTGGGACGATCCAGCCACGCATCGGATGCAGCCAGTTCCTTCTCAGCCGCGCGTATGGCAGCGAAGTATTCACCTAGCTGCTTCCGGTCACCTCCGCTCACTCGTCCGTTGAGCGCCTTCGTCTGATCACCAACGGCATCAAGAATACTCCGACCGTTCGCAAGTCTCATCCTTTGTCGCCGCTGTTCTTCCGGGCTTCCGGCCATGAATAATTTCGCAAACAGCCGCGATGGCCGATAATCAGCTGGCAGCATGACACCATTGCTGTTGTATGACTGACTCTCCTGGGTGTTGCTCCCCAGCGTGATCGACGGAAATCTCGTGGCGTGTCCGAGGTGCATCGCCGCCACCTGATCCACCGAGATCGAATTCTTGAAGCCACCGAGCCCCGGATTGATCGCCGCTGTCAGAAAGGTCATCTCCGTATCGTGCGGCTCCTTGCCGTTTTGGTCCGGATGGGACAGCCCGGAAAAAAGCGTAAAGTTATTTCGATGCTCCTTGAGTAGCTCGAGGTACTCCGTGTTGACATAGTCGGTTCCGGACGTTTTCGGGAACAGGGACGGCGCATGCAGTCCCAATGCATTGCAGATCAGAACCATGCGTTTTGGCGGTGCCACCTGTTCCTGGCCGATGGCAGGCTTCATCGATTCGAGCAGCGGCAGCGCGATCGCAATTCCAGAAGCCTTGAGGGCAGCGCGACGTGAGATTGGATGATGCATTAGCGATTCCTGAAGAGCCGGCTTGTAACGACATGGTGGATAAGACTCTGTAGCGGGTAACCGTCGTCCTTCGTGGCACGAAGGATGCGTTCCACCTCGTCGCGGTCCGCGAACTCAATTTCTCCACCTGTCGCGAACGTGATCAGCAGCGATACCAGGTTCCGCGCGACCTGCTCCTTCGACGTCAGCAGATGTTTCTTGTAGTCCCGAATGCCAGCGAACTCGGTGCCATCCCCGGTCATACCCGATGCGTCGACCGGCAGTCCTAATTCGTAGTCCTTGTGCAGGAATCGCAGTCCGACGCTGGCGGTTCGCTTGACACCCTTGCTGTTGCGATAGCGAGTGCGAAAGGTGCCGACTGGATCAAAGCATTCCAGCGCAAAACCCGGCGGATCAATCCGGCGGTGACAAACGGCACACGCTTCGACCGTTTGGTGTTTTGCAAGGGTCTCCCGGATTGTCGTTGCGCCGCGTGTGTCAGGTTCAATCGCGCCAACCGCCGGAGGTGGCGGATCCGGCGGCAGGCCCAGCAGGTTCGTCAGAACAAAACTACCGCGTTTGACGGGTGTCGTGACGGTACCGTTGGCCGTCACCTTGGCAATACTGGCGTGCGTCAGAATGCCGCCTCGAACGCTGCGGGGTGGCAGCATGACTTTGCGCATTTCTTCGCCGTCGACGTTCGGAATGCCGTAGTGTTCGGCCAGTTTCCGGTTGAGGAAAGTGAAGTCCGAATCGATCAGGTTGTTGACGCTCAGATTCTCGTCGATCAGATGCGCAAAGAACTCGCGAGTTTCTGCCAGCATGGCTTTTCGCAACACGTCATCGTATTCAGGATACAAATAGGCATCCGGAGTCGTCGCATCGATTCGGTCAAGTTCCAACCACTGACCAAGGAATTCATGCACAAAGCGGGCACGCCTTGGGTCGGACAGCATCCGGCTGACCTGGGCGTCCAGTGTTTTTGTATCAGAGAGTATTCCGTCCCTGGCACGTTGAAGCAGTTCTTCATCGGGAGGGCTGCGCCAGAGGAAGTAGGATAACCGGCTGGCGAGTGCGTGATCGGTCAGTGTTGATTCCACTGCTCGCGTTTCGTTCGTCAGGAACAACGTCTGAGGCGACATCAGGATTGCTCGTAACGGAACCCGGGCGCTGGCGATCAAGCCGCGCCGGGCCGTGAGACTCGGGACGGCGAGATTGGTGAAGTCCTCGATCTCCTTGTCCGTCACCGGGCGCCGGAAGGCTCTCGGTGCGAGCGCTGCGACCGCGTCTCGAATATGTTCGTAGTGGGGCCCTGTCGTGACCGGCCTGTAATACCGACCGTTTGCAACAGGCTCCCATTCGACGCCGGGGAACAGGGTCCGGGTACGCTGCGGAGGCCAGGTGGACTCCAGTGGGCCTTCGACGATCACTTTATGAACCCGCACGCCTTCACCCTTGAATTCGCTCGCGGGCTGCGAGTTGTATATGACCTTTCCGTCGGGCGCCGGTTCGAGTTCGTCGGCGCTCACGTAGAAGTAGTCGTCGGGACGGAGGTATTTGATCGTTGAAACCGTACGGAGTTTCTCGTCGACATCCCAGGCGGCAAAGAGTTCACTTTCTCCCTGGATGTCGTTTTGACGCTTGAGGCTCATCGTGACCGAGGATCTCGGCTGATACGCCGAACCGGTGACGGTGATTCGGTATCGGCCGGCGACGGGAAACCGCAGGCCATTGTTGTCAGAACGCAGATTGTAGTTCAGACCACGGAACATGATGAGATCGTTTTCGGCTCGGAAGACCGTGCCCCCGCCATTGCGTACGGGGCGCTCGAACCACATTTTCATGTACGGCGAATTCGCATAGTCAAGTTCTCGCACCATCTTCGGTTTGGCACCGAGTTGAATCGCTTCGTCGAGGGCGACCTCGGCAGCCTTGAGGAAGCCTTTAACATGCACACTGGATATGTCCTGCTTCGCGGTGACCACGTCAAACGTGTCCGACTTGGTTTCTAACGGAAGGTAGCGGGCGATGTCGCCGCCGATACCAAGCAGATCGTGCAGCGTGTGTTCGTACTCCTGGCGAGAGAGTCGACGCGAGGGTACCCGGCCAAACTCTTCCTGCCGGGCCAGGCTGGCCACCTGCAGGTCTTTGCCCAGGGAAGCAAGGGCGGTTTTCAGCTGCTTCGGGTCCGGGCGATCCTCGGATGCCGGTGGCATCTCGCCGCTGGCAACCCGGTCAAAGATCCTCTCCCACTGGCGAAATGTTCCGGCATCGCCCAGGTCAAATCCGATGGCATCAAGATCCAGGCCCGTTTCCGTGTCGGCGTCGTGGCAGTGGATACAGGATGACGTGGAAAGCTCCTGGAAATTCTTCCTGGACATCTGCCCGTGCAGCGTGCCGGGCAGCAGCACAAAGGAGAAAATCACCAGTGGCAGAACATGTTTCATGATAAACCTTGTTTCCCACACGTCACCCTGGAACCCATCCAGTGAAAAAAAGAGGCCCGCAGAGCACCATCTATCCTATCATCTATTGTTCTGGCATTTGCTGATTGTTACAGCCCGGCAGATGCAACTCATCCGGGACACGTTGCAGTATTTCAAGATCCCTGTTTTTCTCCTCCGGACCGACGCATGCCTGACCTGCAACCCTTTGCCGATACGTTCCTGCACCTCTTTCAGGAACACCGGTTCGTGCATGCCGGCAACGAGTCAATCAGATCGCTCACTCTCCAGGACGCCTACACAGTGCAGCAGATGGTCATCGACGCCCGTACCGGCAGCGGGGAGCAGGTCATCGGCTACAAGGTGGGCTGTACGAGCGAGGCAATTCGCCGGCAGTTCGGACTCTCCGAGCCCATCTGCGGTCGACTGATGGCCCCACATGTCATCTACGGGGACGCCGTACTGAACCACCGTGACTATTTTGACTGCGCCGTGGAACCGGAATTCATCCTGATGATCGGCAGCGACCTGGCGGACGAGGTTGGCGAGCAGGACGACCTCACCGCTGCCATCGACTTCGTCTCGCCGGGGATCGAGCTACACAACTATCGCTTCTGGTTCGGCGAGCCGACCTCCCAGGAACTGATCGCCTCCAACGGTATCCATGCCGCGCTGGTCGTCGGTGACCAGAAGACAAGTCCCGGCAGTTTTGACTGGGACGCGGAAGAAGTCAGTATTTTCCTGGGCGACGAGCAGGCCGCCTCGGGCCATGGAAGAGAGATCATGGGCGGCCCGATGAAGTCGCTCTGCTGGCTGGTCAATCACCTGGTCCGGCGCGGCGAGAGCCTGGGGGCAGGGCAGCTTGTGATTCCGGGGTCACCGACCAGGCTCGTGCCGGTCGAGGCAGATGACCAGGTAAGTGCCCGCTTTGCGAATCTTGGGCAAGTGGACGCCAGGTTCACGACAGATACCTGAGAGCCAACAAAACATCCGTTCGTTATCTTGGCGATCGGGCTCGACCTGTCGCGCGGACACGAGCAGGGACAGGAACTTCCGTTTTCCACAACTTGCCACCCTGGCGGCCATTGCGAACGTGGAGCCCGTGCGTCTTGGAGTTCCGCGTAAAGGTGCTTGCAGCCGAAAGCAATGATCTTTTCAGGTCCTCGTTCGAGGCACCTGCGTCAATCGCCTTGATTAACTGTCCCTTCAATCCATAGACATCCGGCTTGATCACCAGGAAGCCAGTTTTCGATTGGGCACCGGGGACGATCTTCAGGTCAGCGGGATTCGCCGTTGAAGCGTAGATGAACTTGCCTGCGAGCTCCTCACCCCAGATAACGCCGCCCAGCTTCTTTTTTAACTGGTCCACTTCCGCCTGGTCGGTGCCGACGATAACGACGCTGGGAAGTCCGTCGCAACTTGCCACGTTGATTCCCAGGCGGACACTCTTCATCTGTGGAACGATGGGAGTTGATCCCCCGGCCGTTGCTTTTGCCGGATACTGCCTGGCAATCGATCGCAGGTCTGCTGCCATGGCCGCTGAATTCTGGTAGGCGAAATTGGGACCTCGAGTGCTGCGCCTGAGTTGTCTTTGCCCGTCAGGCGAGAGAACGCAATAACCAAAATTCCTCAAATCCCCGCCGGTGCGCGCGACGAAAGCCCATTTCAGGAACTCGGCTTCCTGCTTGTCTTCATAGGTCGCTGTGCGGATACAGACAAAATCACGTGACACCTTGATCAGCTCGGCTCCGGACAGGAAACTCCTGTCCATGTTTTGCTTGCCCGGTCACCACATGCCTGGAACGCCGTTACACTGCGCTGCCGAAGTAATCAGCAGGATCGGTTTGCCGGTTCTTTTCGCCTCGGCCAAACCGTCCTTCAGTACACCATACCAGGCGATGCCGGAAACAACTTTCCTGCTGGCAGGGACACTACCGCCATAAGAGGGTCCGCTTGGCGGAGCGAGCTGTGCGTTAGCTGGCTGGGGCACCAGGACAACAGCCAGGACCACTGAAAATCCAAGCCGGCACCAGTATTCTATCTTCGTGTTCATGAGTTGTACTCGCGGAATGTTCTGCCTGACACAGAGAAAAAAATGCCAGGCCTTTTCTGATCCTAGGTTATGTAACCCTGTGGAAAGAGCAAAGTCTTGCTTTTTCTCATCTGGCATTACCTGAACTGGCTATCAATCGAACAATCCGGTAATGCCTTTTGCAGGTCGTCCACACCAGCCTTGGTAACCGCATCGGCTCGAATTCCCGTGATTTCAAGGCTCGCCAGATTTGTTAACTCCTTCAGGTGCCCAAGGCCAACGTCAGTGATTTTTGTGTGGTGCAGGTCAAGCGTCTTTAGATTTGTTAACCCTTTCAGGTGCACTAGGCCAGCGTCAGTAATATCAGTCCAGCCGAGATCAAGGGTTTCCAGATTCGTTAATCCCTGTAAATGAATAAGGCCCTTGTCCCTGACCGGTCCTCGCGTGTTGAGACGCAACTCCCTCAAATTCGTCAATCCTTTCAAATGGATCAAACCGGCGTCGGTTATTCCGGTGTCCGTGAAAATGAGCACATGCAGGCCTGTCATTTTACTTACATGCACAAGGCCATCATCGGTGATTTGAGTGGCATTGAGATTGAGCTCCCTCAGGCTTTTAAAACTCTTTAGATGCGCAAGGGTATTATCGGTGAAGTCCGGTAAATCGACCTCATCTCGAATAGATGCTTCTACAGTAACAACACTCACAACACGGTCATTTCGATCTTTTATTATGTCTGTTCCCACATGCCGGTAGAGGGCATCGATCGCTTCACCTTCCGTTTCCGTTCCTTTTTCCCTGTGGCGTGTTCCAGTCTGTTCGGTTCCCACATCGGAACCAATCACCAGCAGTAGTAACCCGACAATAAGAGCCAGGGAAACCACACCCGCTGCTGCGATACCAATAACGACCCGTTGGCTCAATTTTTTCGGACTTCCATTATCGCCTCGTGCTTCTGCTCCGGAATGGACTGCAACCTCCTGCCCATCGGGTATCACTCCAAGCGGGTTCGCCGTGCTCCCACCAAGTGGGTCTGCTGTGTTCTCGGCAAGCGGGTCTGCCGGGCCGGCAGCCGGACCACCCAGAAGCGGGTCCACCGTACTCCCGGCAAGCGGGTCCACCGGGCCGGCAGCCATACCACCCAGAAGTGGATCTGCCAGCTCGATAGGGATCTCGGTGGGAGAAGGTACCACCGGCTCCGGAACCTGGATTGCCGCACCACACCGACAGCGGGTTTTCTTGCCGGCCTTGTCATCAGGAACCGTAAAGGTCCTGGAACACTGGGAACACTGAAATGAAATGGGCATGCGTTACACCACAAATTGGAACAGCAGGGGGCCAACCAGTGTTATTGAACCATTCTTTTCTGGAGATTGCTTAACCACAATTCAAAAAAATTCGTGTTTTCTTCACGGCACTTATCCATAAAGTCCCAGTTGACCGTGCCACTATGAAGCGTGGTCCTTTCCTGGCTCGTTGCCAAGACCACAGTTTTATGCTGGTAACCAACGGGTTTCCTGCAAATAACGCTACGAGGACAAACGGTCGCCAACCACAGCGACCGGACTTCGGTAGGCCAGCCCGCTCCTTTTATCTTGGCGAGCGGCCCCGGGGGGTTAGCCCTTCAGCAAGGGAGGCCACAACATGGCCTGCTTCATGGTATTCGGTATCGGGCCGGTTTCAGGCCCTTCAAATGCCTCTTCCGCGAGGCAACAGATTCTGCTAATTACCCCTTTCTCCCAACTCGTTTTTTACCAGGCTGTCCTCCGATGCGCATCTCGTTTCTCGCCATACTGGCCATGCTGCCCGGAGCCGCCGAGTTACATGCCCAGCAGCATACGGACACCAGTCCCTGGTCCCGCCGGGTGCTCGGGCCGCCGGAATCCCTGGATGACCTGGGTCCCCTTCCTGCGCCGCTGCGGGTTGCCCGGCAGCCGGCTTCGGACGAGATTATCCTGCCGGTCGTTCCCTGGGAAAACCGTCCCCGGGACGGTGTTCGTTGGCAGGGAGAGGTTGAACTGGGATTGAACGCCGCGCACGGCAATTCCCGGACAAGCAACCTGTTTAACGGATTCGATCTGGAGCGAGCGACCCGCACGGGAATACTCTCGCTGGACTGGAAATACGTGAAATCCACTTCCAACAAAACGGTTATCGAGCACCATGCACTGCTGGATGTCTCCCACCACTGGATTGAAGAGGGCCGGAACCAGGGCTGGTTCGCCAGCTTCGGCATGGAATACGATGAGTTTCGAGCATTTGACATAAGAACGGCATTCAACGGAGGCCGCCTGGTTACTCTCGGAGCCGGGGAGGACTTCACGCTGATGGGCAAGTTCGGTGCCGGTGTCTCACAGGAACTCGGCGGCCTGAATGAAGATGTCATTCCCGAGGCCGTGCTTGGAATCCACCTGATGCACCAGCTGACGCGCTGGCAACGGATCGCGATCGAGTCGGATTACTATCCCGACTGGAGAGATTTTTCGGAGTTTCGCGTGGAAGTGGATGTCGGCTGGGAAATCCTGCTGGATGAACGGCATGATATCAGTTTCAAGATGAGCGCACTGAATCGATACGACAGCACCCCGCAGGGCCGTAAAGCAAACGACCTGGACTACGCCCTGCTGTTGCTCTGGAAATTCTAGGGCAGTCGGGAAGTGCCTGGAGAGCGGATGGCTGACACCAATCGCTGCGCGGGCAGATGTTCGTGATCCACGTCGTCGCCCCATAGCGCGCGCCCAGGCCTGTGATCCACAGGAAACAGCCGTCACTCGCTCGCGCCCAGGGTGATCGGTGCCCGGATTTTCGGATCCTTGGCCCAGGGGACATCCAGCTCGACCTGCACAAACCAGTCAATCGAAAACAGCCTGCCCTTCGCTGTTACAGGCATCCCCTCAACAGCATCGGCCGGCAGCAGGAACTGTTCAGAATACGTTCCCTCGATCGTGCCGGGCGTGGCAATGTCGATGACCTCGCCCTGGTATCGGTGGCTATCACTATGGCCCTGGGCATAGCTCGACTCGTGGCCGACAAGGCGAGCGCGAATTGCCCGGACATCAACCGGCTTTTCCGTTTCCACCCGGAAAACACCGTCCACGGATCCACCCTGGTAAAGAAGATCCTTTCCCAGCGCGAGCCCGATCCGTACGTCCGGTCCCAGGAGGCTGTCCCAGAATCCGCGGCCCTCGTCATCCGGGTACTGGACCAGAACGGGACTCTCTTCCCGTTCAATCGGAAGCGGTGCAAGATGAAATGAAAAGACCTTTTTCAGGTCGCGGCCAAGCGGGATGTCGACCCGGCAGGTCAACTCGTAGAACACGCGTGATCGGTCACCTGTGTGCGTGGGCGGAGCGCTGGCAGGCATCGATACGTCGACCAGGTACTCGTAGTCCCCCGGCTCCATCACCTGGTGGCGACCACCGCCAAAAAAAGTCTTGATCGCATCAAACAGGTTGGCAAAGAAACCGCGCCGCTCACGGCCTGCCAGCAGGTGCTTCTGGTCGGTGATGGAAACCTGCTCGACAGCCGTGTGCGTGGTGGTGGTTACCCGCCCCTTGCTGTCGGTGCTCGTCGTGGTGTAGGTGGCCTTGGTCTCCTCAGCAGCGTGGAAGTGTGAATGAATTCCCCGCACCTTGATCGAGCTCTCCAGTCGCAGCACGATCGGAATCTTCATGGACTCGCCCCGCACCAGCTCGCCGGACGGCGGATCGATAGAAATGGCATTGGTCATGATTTCTAGCGTATGGAGACAGGTGCCGGAAAAGTAAACGGGCAGGCTTTCATCAAGCAGCTTGAAAGAAAAAAGATCTGGGAAGGCCAGCAGATCTCTCTCAAAGCAGCTCGGGCATCGGCCGGTGTTCGCCAACCAGGTACTGGGGCCGGCCGGCAAGGTCGGTGAATTGCGTCGTCGCCACGTCAATCCCCATCCGGTCATAGAGCGTGGCAAAAACCTCGCGGAAATGAACCGGGCGATCTTTTGGATTCTCGCCCCAGCGAGTTGTCGAACCGATCACCTGGCCGCACTGCATCCCACCTCCCGCCAGCAGGGCTCCCCCCACGTTCGGCCAGTGGTCTCGGCCGCCATTGGCATTGATTTTCGGCGTGCGTCCGAATTCACCCCAGGCGACAACGGCAATGTCTTCCAGCAGCCCGCGCTCGTCGAGATCCTGGATCATGGCGGACAGACCAAGGTCAAAAAGGGGAAGTGCCCCCCGTGCTTCACCAAAGCAGTCCTTGTGCCAGTCCCAGTTGTAGTCGCCTTGCAGCATTCGCCCGAACGGCCAGCGGCTAAAGGCCATGGTCACGCACCGGGCACCCGCTTCAATCACCCGCCTCGCCAGCAGAAACTGGTCCAGGTGAGTCTTGCCCTGGCGCTCATTCGGATACTTGTCCTCCAGGCCATACCGGCCACGAATCGGCCCCTCTTCCTTGCTGAGGTCAAGGGCATCCGCCATGCGTGGCGAAGTGAGGACATCGAAGGCCTGCTGCCGGAACTCGTCGATCCCGTCTCCAATCCCTTCCCGGTCCGCTCGGCGGCGAAACTGGTCAAAGCTGGTCAACAGCGCCCGCCGGTCAGCCAGCCGCCGCGGGCTGATGCCATTGAGCATGATGTTGCGGCGATCGACCGCGCCCACTTCGAATCCGGCGTGGGCTGTACCAAGGTAACCAGGCTGTGTCGGTGCCGTACGCATGATAAAACGCGCATCGGGGTCGACCGGGACCAGGTCGATAGCAGCCGGTACGCCGGGCACACGCGTGCCAAAATGCTTGGACAACACCGAGCCCATCGATGGCCAGCCGCCGGGTGGAAACCCCGGTACCAGTGGCGAGGCCGGCATCTCCGCATGCGACTCCCAGCCGGTCGTACACCAGTGCGTGTTGTGGTCGTCTTTGAATCCGACAAGGGAGCGGATGAACGTGAGCTTGTCAGCCATGCCTGCAAGCCGGGGCATCAGCTCACAAATCTCTATGCCCGGTACACGGGTGGCAATCGGCTGAAAATCTCCACGGATCTCGATCGGGCCATCCGGTTTCAGATCATACATGTCCAGGTGTGTTGGCCCACCGGGCAGGATCACCATGATGACCCCCTTGATCCGCTTGCGCCGGCCAGCCTTGGCCTCGCCTCGCAGGATCTGTGGCAGCGCCATCCCCCCCATCGCCAGCGAGCCGATCTGCAGCCAGCTGCGGCGTGACATTCCATCACAGAATCGCGACCTGGGTCCGGGAATGGTCAGCATACGTGCTTCCTTCAACACTTCGAGGATGGCATTGAACCGTCTCAACCTCTCCCTATAGTATCGCTCATGGTAGCGTCTTTGCCACAGCGTTTAAAAAATAAGTTCCTGTCAAAGACCGCCTCGCGTGCCTTGTCCGTCTGGTCCAGCGGCAAGGCTCATGGTGAAACGGGTTCCAGCCGGAAGCCGGTGACCAGGCTTCCATCCTGGTAATCGAAGGCTGCCGTTGAATCCTGTGACTGCACCCGTGTGATGCGGCCCTGGCGATCACGAGTCAATCGAACGGGCGCGACCTTCAGGTCACCTCCCGGTCGCAGGACGTAAAACCTGACCTTGCTGGTACCCTCACTCAGGTAGTCGGTGATCAACAGGAACTGGTTGATGTTGGAGCGATGTCCTGCATCCCAGCGGACTTTACAGAAATCGAGCATCAGCTGGCTGTCGGCAAAGTACTGGTTGGCCAGCGTTGCAAAGGCTTCCTGGGGAGAGTTGAGGAAGAAATGAATATTGCCCCGCGCGTACGCCCGGTCAAAATCCTCCTTGCCCTTGAAGTAACTCGCCCAGGCTGCGTTCCAGTTCGCCTCCACTCCGTCCCAGGCACCGAGATCCCGGAAGTTCTTCCTGGTCGCCGCAAAGTCGATACCACGGGACCCGGGAGACCGGTAAACAACCGCCGGACCGGCTGCCTGGGCGAGGCCCTCGAACTTTCTTTCGAATAATGCCGGGTGTGTCCGCCTGCCGACCGTGTCCAGCATGTTGTGGGCCAGTTCATGGGCCAGGCAGATCAGGTAGACATCGGTGATGCCAGGCCGGGGGGCATCGCCTGCAAAACTGTTCTCCGGGTGACCCAGTGGCAGGTCAAAGATATTGATACCCGTCCGCGAGCGTATCTTCTGGGTCCGGATGGCCGGTCCCAGCCAGCCAGCTGCCGTGATCGTTTCCACGTCCCAGGTGGCCCGCGGCATCGCCATCATCAACCGGTGCATCGCCGCCAGGTGCTCGGGTGTGGCGGTGTCGTTGTCGATAAACAGCACGCCAAGATCGACGAGCAGACGGCGGTACCCTGCCTGGAAGTCCAGCGCATCTGCCACGCGCTTGCGGTTCGAGGCCGAGTCAGGGAGCGACTCGAGCAGCACCACCCAGTATTGCCCGGCCAGGATCGGCAGATGGGGCCCGGCTTCCAGGTCGAAACGTGAACGGCGGAGAACGTCTGGATACTGCTGTGCCAGCGGGGCAAGTTCCCTGAAAAGCTGTTCCCGGGATGACCGTGGAATCAGTCCACCGGCCAGGTCGGCCTGGAGCGCTGAGAGCGAACCAAAGACCTGCCGGCGAACTGCCTCATTGTCGCGGAGCACCGGCCCGAGATCCCCCGCATGTTCTGAGAGCAGTTTCTGGAAGGACTCCACGCGCGATGAAAAGCCCACGCCCCGCATGAAGAAGAGTTGCCCGTTCTTGCCGCCGCTGAGCAGATCAAGCACGCCATCACCATCGAGGTCGGCCAGCTCGGGGGTGGTGTCATCGCCATTTTCATTACGGATATTGAGGTTGCTGCCATCCGGCCATTGAAACAAGCGACTTTTTCCCAGGGACGGTTTCTTCTCTGTCCCCGTGTTGGAGTAGAGCGATACGGTACCCCAGTTCACTCCCAGCAGCATGTCCAGCCGGCCGTCCTGGTTGAAATCCAGGATCCGCGGGTGGGAATTGTAGGCAAGCGTGATATCACAAAACGGTTCTCCCTGTCCGAATTGAGGCATCCCTGCCTGTACCTGGTTGCGATACCAGATCAGCTTTCCACCGAACGATCCGGTGACAAGATCCATCCTCCCGTCACCATCCCAGTCAGCCACGTCGAAGCGGCCCTGGCAGCTCTCCTGGACCTGCACGTCCAGGCTGGTCTCGGCAAACCGGGGAGTCCTGGCTGCGCCGGTATTCTGGTGAATGCTCACCTGGTCACCCGAGTGACAGACCACCAGGTCAGGCAGTGCATTTCCAACCAGGTTCACCATCACGAATCCCGTGTAGGACGTTCCCCAGAGATCACGCCCTCCGGCCACGACCGGTTCCCTCTCCTGGAAACGGGCCTTCCTCAGGGTCCCATCATTGCGATACAGCCACAACCGGCCATCTCCACCACCAACAAGCAGGTCCAGGTCGCCGTCCTGGTCCCAGTCGTGGCAGCGGATGACCGCATGATCCTCCAGGCGGATCAGCTCGCCGTTGGCCTGGATCGGCACGGGCCGCTCGTACGACATGGTCGGAATCGATCGCGAGCCGTCCTCCCTGGCAAGGACCAGGGCAGGGCAGAGGCAGAGCATGAGGACGAGAAATCGAAGCGAGTTGACAATATTGGAGGCTCTCATCTTCTCTCTCATTCCAGGGAACACGTCACCACGGTTCCCCGCCTTTCCATGCACACGCCGACCACGCGATCATTGCTCAACAGGCTGTCACCCTGAACAGGTATTATCATGCGGCCCATTCTATCAACCTGGAGCAGACAGACACCCCATGAGATTTCGGGGCCAGTAATTCAACTCCGGTATCAAATATCTTATTATTTGCTGCATATTCATCATGTGCAGAATGCTGACTTCAAGATTCTTTTGAACAGAATGCAAGAAAGCTCGGCATCCGCCATGAATGGAATACCAATTCCATGGCAAAAGCGAGGTGCGCAATGAGCGACGATCCTATTCCGGGCCAGTCCATTGAAGCAAGTGAGTTGAGTAACGGGCCTGCCAGCGCGGCCACCCCAGGACAGGGGGACCATTTCCTGCTACGGCGAAAGTTTCTGAAGATCTTTGGCCAGTCATTCCACGTCTATGATGCACATGGCCAGGTCTGTTTCTTCGCTCAACTCAAGGCCTTCAAGCTGAAAGAGGATATTCGCATCTACGCGGACACGGACCAGCAGAACGAGCTGCTGAGAATCCAGGCTCGCAGCGTGATCGACTTTGGTGCAACTTATGACATCATCGATTCCACACAGGACCTCAAGCTGGGTGCCTTGCGCCGCAAGGGATTGAAGTCGATCCTTCGTGACTCATGGCTCATCCTGGATGTCAATGATGAGGACATCGGGACGCTCACGGAGGGTGGTGGTGGCCTGGCACTTCTTCGGCGACTCGGTGGTTTCGGAACTCTGATCATGCCGCAGACATTCAGCGCAGAAATCAACGGCCAGCCGGTCGCCTCTTTTCGTCAACGGCGTAATCCAATTATTTCCAAGCTGGACCTGGATTTCTCCATGGACTCTCAGCAGTTGCTCGATCGACGGATAGGAATCGCTGCGGCGATCCTGATAGGTGCCATCGAAGGCCGTCAGAATTAGAGACTGTTTTCTATGGATGTCTACTGTGAGAACTGCGGACACCGTTTTCAGATCCCCGAGTCCATGAAGGGGGGTATGTTCAATTGCCCCGAATGCGGAAAACTACAATCGGCCGGACGTCATTGGCAGGATAGTCTCTGGTCTACCTGTTACTGGGGTGGTGTGATCCTGGGAAGTGGCCTGGGGATTGCTGCCCTCCTCAACGGCTATACGCTCCCCGGTATTGCCATCCTGGCAGGAACGGGGATCACGGCAGCGATCGCTTCTGTCTGGGGCTGAGTCAGGGAGAAGTCCTGATGCTGTTGATCAGCCCGTGGTAATCGATGGCACGGATAAGAAAAAGTGGAGGTGGTCACAAGGACTCGCAACGGGTCTCAAGCATATTGGCACAGCACCTCGTTACCCTCGCACTCGCTCATGGGCCCCACTTGGGATGCGTTACATGATTTGGCGATTCTTGGCCCATCTCGAGGCTTTTGGGGACTCAGCAGGCCATAAGGATGAATCCAAACGCGAGCGGGACACCAGGCCCGCCAGGGAGCCGGACATTCACCTGCTGATTCGCTCCACTTCGATCAGGGAAGGTCAAAACGATCGAGGTTCATCACCTTGGTCCAGGCTGCCGCAAAGTCCTGTACAAACGTCTGTTTTGAGTCGTCGCTCCCATAAACTTCCGCGATGGCCCGGAGCTGTGAATTCGAACCAAAGACAAGATCCACAGCAGAGCCAGTCCATCTGACATCACCCGTTCCACAATCACGACCCTCGTAGAGGTGTTCGCATTCGGAGGAGACCTGCCACTGGATATTATTGTCAAGCAAGTTCACGAAAAAGTCATTGGTCAATGTTTCCGGCTGGTCCGTGAAAACACCAAGTTCCGATTGCCCGGCATTGGTATTCAGCACACGCATGCCGCCGACCAGAACAGTCATCTCCGGAGCCGACAACGTCAGCAGATGCGCTCGATCGACCAGTTGCTCTTCCGCCGGCCGGGGGTGCCCGTTGCCGACATAATTACGGAACCCGTCTGCTGTCGGCTCAAGTACGGCAAAAGAGTCCACGTCCGTGTTTTCCTGCGACGCATCCGTTCGCCCCGGCGCAAAGGCAACATCCACATCATGACCGGCATTCTTGGCAGCCTGCTCGATTGCGGCTGACCCGCCCAGGACAATATCGTCCGCGAGCGAGACCCTGACCCCTTTAGCCTGGGAGCCGTTAAAGTCTGTTTGGAC
>CAYYZW010000024.1:0-1766 GCA_964476375.1 uncultured Pirellulaceae bacterium | reverse complement strand
CGCCGCATACTTCCCACGCGCCCACCCGTCGACATGGCCGCCTGGGGTCCCGGGCATGTCCTGCTGGCCATTTTCAGTGTCCCTGTTTTTCAACTGGTTGCCTATTCCTGCATGCAACTCCTCCTCGACCAGCCAATCGCGGACCTGGGGTACACCGTGGAACAGGCACAGCTGCAAGGCGCATTTACCTCGGCAGGTGTCGTGGCAGCCTTTTTCTCGCTCTGGTTTATCACCAGCACAACGTCTCACCGATGGCAGGACCTTGGACTGGCGATCACCCACTTCTTTCCGGCCATCAACATCTCGCTGCTCTGTTTCTTTTCCATTGCCGCCACTTCCTACTTACACAAAGCACTCATTAACCAGCTGGATGAACGAATTCACCCGGTGGTGGAGGCACTACGTGAGTCCAGGAACATGGAATACTTTACTTATTCCTGTGTGTCAGTCGTCCTCCTTTCCCCGCTTTACGAGGAGATCATCTGCCGGTTGATCATGCAGGGCTGGCTGCAGGCGGCATTCGCCCGTTTGCGCGGCACGTCGACCCTGGATGGGGAGGACGATGGCGCGGTGCCCGATGCCACGATTTCTGACCGCCCCACCTGCTGGTCCAGCATCCTGCTTTCGTCTCTCTTTTTCTCCATCCTGCACCTGCAAGCAGGATTCGCTTCCGTCGCCGCCCTGTTCCTGTTTGCCGTCGGGCTGGGACTGGTTTACCAGCGATCCGGACGCCTGCTTCCCTGCATCGTGATGCATATGTCCCTGAATGCTTTTACCATGCTGGCCCTTTACCTTGAAATCTCGACGTAGCGGAACACCTCTACCGTGACTGCAGGCCCCTCCTATAATAGAACAACAGGATCCAGTTCAATTCCGAGGAGGTTCCCAGTGGCTGTCGGATTTGGGATTATTGGCTGCGGCATGATTGCCGGGTTTCACCAGAAGGCGATTGCCGACATCCGTGGTGCACGTGTTGTCGCCTGTTTTGACACCTTCCCCTCCGCAGCAGAACGGTTTGCTGCGGCGAACCAATGCACTGCCTACGAGGATCTTGGCGAGATGCTCGCCGATCCATCACTCGATGTGGTGACGATCTGCACTCCCAGCGGGGCGCACCTGGAACCGGCACTGGCTGCCGCTGAGGCAGGCAAGCATGTGATCGTGGAAAAGCCTCTTGAAATCACCCTCCGGCGCTGTGACCAGATCATCGCTGCCTGTCGCCGCAACAAGGTCACCCTGGCCACCATCTTTCCATCCCGGTTCCATGAATCCTCCCGGCAACTCAAAAAAGCCATTGCCGCAGGCCGCTTCGGTCGACTTTCCATGGGGGACGCCTACGTCAAGTGGTACCGGACGCAGGAATACTATGACAGCGGGGCCTGGCGAGGCACCTGGAAGCTCGATGGGGGCGGCGCCCTGATGAACCAGGCCATCCACAGCGTCGATCTCCTGACCTGGTTGATGGGGCCGGTGGTCGAGATCTCGGCCTAGATCGACATGCTCACCCACATGCGAATCGAGGTGGAGGATGTCGCGGTTGCCACGCTGCGTTTTGCCAATGGGGCGCTGGGAGTGATCGAAGCGACCACGGCGGCCTACCCAGGCGCCCTCAAGCGGATCGAGATTCATGGTTCCGGTGGCTCGGCCGTGATCGAGGAAGAGGATATCAAGACGTGGGACTTTGCCCGCTCAGCACGCGGTGATAAAACACTCCTGGAAAAGATGTCCGGTCGCACACAAACAGGCGGTGGAGCTGCCGATCCTTC
>CAYYZW010000023.1:0-7436 GCA_964476375.1 uncultured Pirellulaceae bacterium | reverse complement strand
CAATGACGTTCACATGGTGTGCAGATCCACCCTCCGGTCCTGGAGAAGTGAGCACACAGGATGGGGATACCACGGGACGGACATGATGGAAACCTGCCGGCAATCCCGCCAGCAGGTACCGACCATCCTCGCCCGAGGTTGTTGACTGCTCGGCATGAGCCAGCATTAAAGTCCAGCCATGCAGCACTCCCTCGTCCTGGGAAAATCGGTCATGGACTTCCAGGATCCAGCTCCCGGTCGCCTGCTCAGAATCCATTTTCCAGAGAGGTTCGGAAGGCCGGAAGGAACCCTGGTAGGGTGGACTCCCCTGCGATATCGACGTGCCGGCCTCGTCATCAAAGGCGGTCCCCAGGAAATTGGCATGCCCGTTGCCGACCCCGGAAACAAGCTCGATACGGGTTCCACTCGGGCTCGTCACATAAATCGCAAGATCCGCATTCCAGCTGTGTTCAAGGTTGATTTCGACGTTGATATCGGTAAGTGGGCCAAGCTGTTGGTCAACCAGGATCTCCGACCGAAGCATCGATTGATCCTCGATCGGAATGTCACCTGCTGCCGAAACAAAGGTCACGGTTCCCGCGTCCAGTATGCCATTATCGTTGGCATCCAGGTAAACCAGCTGGCTGCCAAGACCGGGCTCCTCACCTGCCAGCCCATCCCGGTTCAGGTCAAAGAACAGCTGGCCCTCGATCGAACCTGGGCGCAGTTGCTGGATGCCGCCAGCCAGGGTGACCAGGTCCAGTCGCGGATAGTCTGTCTCTGTATTGTCCACATTGTCATTCTCGTCATCTCCATCATGAATGGTTGCCGAGGATGTCGAGAGAAGATGCCGAAACTCGTCCACTGTCAAACGCCGGCCCAGCTCCCGTGTGGCTAGTTGCTGGGCAAGGGCGGCAGCACCGGCCACGTGAGGGGTTGCCTGGCTGGTGCCGTGCTGGGTCAGCAGTCCACCGGTGGGACCGGCTCCCGTGATCGGTGCTCCAGGTGCAAAAACGTCGACCAGGTATGGATGCCTCTGGGAGAAAGGCGTGATCACGTCCGGCCCGCTGGTCTGGGCAGTGGCTCCGCCCCCATAGGAGACACCGCCAATGTTTCGGTCAAATACTGCACCCACCGTGATGACAGCCGGATCTGCTGCCGGAGCAGAGATGCCGGTTTCACTGTCAAACGAGTAGTACGAATTACCGGCAGCTGCGACGGCGATCACGTCAAGCGATTCAAGAGCAGCAAACTCATCGGCCCAGGAGGTATTGTTGCGGACATAGGAGAAGTTGCCATAGCCAAGTGAGAGGTTGACGCTGGCGATATTGTATTCACCGGCATGCGCCACCACCCATTGCAATGCCTCCTCAATATCGTGTCCTGTGGCCCCTCCACCGGCATCCGGGAAGACCTTCAGGTGAATGATGTTGGCACCCGGTGCCATTCCCGTCAGCTGGTTGTCACTCGATGCCACGATACTTGAAACGTTGGAGCCGTGACCATTGTGGTCACTTGCATCGCTGTCATTATCCCCGGAAAAGTCATAGCTGTAGACAATCCGATCTGAAATTCCATCCCCGTCCCCATCACTGCCAAAGAACGGATGATCCAGATCGATCCCGGTATCCACGATGACGACGGAAAAACCCGTGCCATCGATACCGGAAAATTCCTGGCTGGAACGGAGTTCATCCAGTCGGACCAGTGGAGAAGACTGGATTGTCTGGAATGAAATTCCCTCGCTCAAGCTCGTCGGGTCCGTGACCTGGGGCTGGACAATTACCAGATCGGTACCGGTCGATGAAAGGGTTGCCAGGGCCGCCTGAACCTGCCCCGGGGTGATCGAACCGGGCGGCAATTCATTCCCTGGTGGCGCGAGCCCATCCAGGGGCATGAGCGCAGCAGCGGTCAGCATCTGCCGCGGCTCAAGCTGTTCAAAAAAGAGTTTTCGCTTCCGTACTTCTAAATGACGCTGATTCCATCCAGCCCATAACCGCCCTTGGCGGTACGGCCTCTGCATGATTCCTCCTCGCGACCCCTGTTCCGTGGGACGAGGTTGTACAAACAACGTCGCTCCAGGGTCTCATTGCCCGTGCAATTATGCACTCCAACAGGCAAAAACAAAGGAAAAGAACCTGTTTGGCTGTTCCCGGGATGGCAAGATATGACGGATATACTATCCCACTGGCGTGTTATGACGGTCGCGTCAAAAGTGACCTGTCGGTCCTTCGCCTGGACACTTTCATCAGGCGATTCTTTCCCCCTTCGATTGACGGGTGAAAGGATGGCATTCAGGGCAATCAACAGCAGGATAAGCAGTGACAGAGCCTGCAGTTTTTTTCTCGGAAGCCGGTCTCCAAAGCGCATTCCCAGGGAGGTCCCGAGGAAAACAAAAGGGAGTCCCATGGCACCAATCGCCAGTCCCAGGAGTGCTGTCTCACCAAATAAAAGGACCAGCTGAATTGCCAGCGGTATCATCCCGGTGACCAGCATGTTGAACAGAAATGCCCTGCTGCGCAGTGGATTCCAGGGCTGGGCCATGACCCAGATAGCCACCGCCGGCCCACCCATCCCGCAAAATCCAAGCAGGAACCCACTGATCGGAAAGGCGATCCACGTCCAGAAGGCCGGCAGATCCTTCACCGGTTCCACGCGGACAAGGAACTTGACGATCACGATCACGAGCAACACGATGCCGATCGTCTGCCGGACATAGCTTGCTCCCAATTGCCCAACCTGGAACAACACCCATCCTCCCAGTGGCATCACCAGGACACGGATGCCGGCCGGACGCCATGCCATCTTCCACTGGGCATGGTCCCTGAGGCGAATCGAACCGATCAGTGACTGGGTCATGGACGTCATCACAATGATCGGGATCGCCGTTTTATGATCAAAACCAGCCATCATCAGGAGTGGAATACCGAATACACCTGCACCAAAACCGATCACCGCCTGCAACAGGCTGCTTCCCAGCAAGATCAGGAATGCAACAACCAGTTGCCAGATCTCGTAATCATCGATTCCAAAAAACACGCCGTGATCCCCGAAAAGACAGTGGCTGGCAGCTCCCAGATTTCCTGTTATGACCAAACCCTCTTAAATTGACTACCCGTGGTAACAGCCCTTTACTATCCTTGGGGAGCTCCCCATACCCAAGGGAATCCCGCACGTGACAGGCCAGGTCATAAAACTACCACCGCAGCAGTCCCCCATGGAGGATGGCAGTCTGCCAGGCGGCTGGTGGCATGACAGCGAAACGGCCGGGCGGATTATCTGCGACCTCTGTCCCCGCGAATGCAACCTAGGCGACGGGGACCGTGGTTTCTGTTTCGTCCGTGAAAACCGTGACGGGCGGATGCTGTTGACCACCTATGGCCGCAGTACCGGCTTCTGCATTGACCCGATCGAAAAAAAACCGCTGAACCATTTCTTCCCCGGCACCAGTGTCCTCTCCTTTGGGACAGCAGGCTGTAACCTCGGCTGTAAGTTCTGCCAGAACTGGGACATCTCCAAGTCGCGCAAGATCGAGCGTTTAAGCGACCAGGCAACGCCCGAGATGATCGCCACCGCTGCCCGCTCACTCCAGTGCCAGAGCGTTGCCTTTACCTACAACGACCCGGTGATCTGGGCGGAATACGCCATCGATACCGCCCGTGCCTGCCGGGCCGAGGGAGTCAAGACGGTGGCCGTGACAGCCGGCTATATCTCGCCGGAGGCCAGGGCGCCATTCTTCCACGCCATGGACGCTGCCAACGTGGACCTGAAGGGTTTCAACGAGGATTTCTACCGCCTGATCACGCTCTCCCAGATGCAGCCAGTGCTGGACACCCTGGTCTGGATCAAGCAGGAAAGTGACACCTGGCTCGAGATCACCAACCTCCTGATCCCGGATGAAAATGACTCCGACGACGAGATGCGTCGTATGTGCGACTGGATCCTGGACAACCTTGGGGACCAAGTCCCGATTCACTTTACCGCTTTCCATCCCGACTACCGGATGACCGACAAGCCACGCACGCCCCACGAGACACTGCTTCGTGCCCACGAGCTTGCCACCAGCCAGGGGATCCAGTATCCCTACGTGGGAAATGTCAACGACCACAAACACCAGAGTACCTCCTGTCCGTCCTGCCAGCAGATCCTGATCGAGCGGGACTGGTACGTGCTGGGACAGTACCACCTGAAGGACAACTGCTGTGGTCACTGCGGCCACATGATTCCCGGGAAGTTCGAGAAGCAGCCAGGGAACTGGGGATCTCGCCGACAGCCGGTCCGCATCCAGGATTACGCCCCGACAACGGACTCCGCAGAAAACAGGTCCACCATGACACGTTCGGAAAAACCGACTACCAGCGATCCCAATACCGGTTTCATTCCACTCGATGACAACCAGCAGCACGTTGTGCACCAGGCTGCCTGCGAGATCATTGCAGCCACACTCTGCAAGAGGGATCTCCATTTGCCTGACAGCTCGCTGGCCGACTGCGCTGAATCGACCGTGATGGGATCCTTTGTCACGCTCAAGCGAAAGGGACAGCTCCGTGCCTGCTGTGGTGTCCTTGGCCAGCCCATGCCTCTTGGTGAAGCCCTGCAGCAATCGGCCATCAGCACCGCAACCAGGGACAGGCGGTTCCCCCCTATTTCTCCCGGCGAGCTGGACCACCTGGACGTGGATATTTCCTTGCTGCACAACTTCCAGCCGATCGATGTGACCGGCGAGCAGCGAGCCGCTGTTGTGCAGGTCGGTCGTCACGGCCTGGTCATTCGCCGTGGTGCCCAAAGCGGCCTGCTGCTGCCAGTGGTCGCGATCGACCAGGGCCTGGATGCAAGGTCCTTCTTGCAGCATGTCTGCCGGAAAGCGGGATTCCCTGAAACTGCCTGGCTCCAGGAGGATGTCACCCTGGAGACATTTGAAGTGCAATACATCGAATCGCCCTGGGATCCACAGGTGGCAACCAGCGTGGCGATCAGTGGGCTGCTTTCGGTGGATGCACTTCACAAGCTCCAGCAGCATTCCCGGGGAAACCTCGCTGCCCTGGCCCGTGGGGCAACACCCAGTTACTACCTGGCAGACTGCGCCGATGTGATGGCTCATGGGATTGCCATTGAACTGACGGCAGCCGGCCAGGAGACCTCCCAGCACTGGGCCCGCTTCTCCCCGCGAAAGGCAATGCCACTGCAGGCAACTCTCTACCAGCTTGTCGAGCTGGCAGCTGCAGAAATGAAGAAAAGGGACGTTCCAGCCGGGATCGTCGAGGCACTGGAACTGGACCTGGTGGTCATGGACGATCCTGCCATGCATGGCAGCCTGCCGGATGCCGACCTGGCAGGACTCGAACCGGGACGGACCGTGGTCCTGCTCCGGGGGGATCACAACAGCTGGACCTGTGACAGCAGTCTTTCATCGCAGCAGTTGCTTGACGAGGCCACAGAGAGGGCTTCTCTCCGGGATCCTTCCGACTGGCATCTCCTCAGTTTCCGTTCTGCAGCAACCTGCCCGTCTTACCACATCAGCAATGTCGCTCGACCTGTCCGCGGCGGGGAGACACGACCGGCAGCAGTCGCCGACCGGTTTTACCCGGGCAGCAAGGACGAACTCTGGCCGCTCATCGACACCCTGATCGGTGACCTGCCGGCGGTGAAACAATCCTGCCCCGCGGTCATGGTTCCCCACGCCGGGCTGGTTTATTCCGGACAGCTGGCGGCCGATGTTCTCAAGAAAATCCAGATCCCTGCCACCGTGATCATTCTCAGCCCCAAGCACACGCGTCTCGGGGTTCCCTGGGCCGTGGCACCCTGCCAGGCCTGGGCGCTGCCGGGGGTGACGATCGAATCCAACATGGAGCTCGCCGAACAACTGGCCGGCCAGGTCGATGGACTCCAGCTTGATGCTGCCGCCCACCAGCAGGAACATGGCATCGAGGTGGAATTGCCGCTGCTGGCGCGGCTGGCTCCTGAAAGCAAGGTCGTGGGTATCACCATCGGGGAGGCAAGCCTGGCCGAGTGCAAACAGCTCGGCAGCCAGCTGGCAGGGGTCCTCCGCGGGCTCAAGACAGCGCCTCTGCTCGTCATTTCCAGCGACATGAACCACTTTGCCACGGACGAGGTGAACCGGCAGCTGGATGCCCTGGCCCTGGAGGCCCTGGAGAAACTCGACCCGGACCATCTTTACCAGGTCGTGACCGATAACAAGATCAGCATGTGCGGCCTGCGGCCGGCGGTGATCGTACTGGAGTGCCTGCGGCAGCTTGGGCAGCTTTCCGGGTGCCAGCAGGTCGGCTATGCGACGAGCGCCGATGTCTCAGGAGAGACCAGCCGCGTCGTTGGTTATGCGGGTGTGACTTTCCAGGCATGATGCGCCAGGACAATCTATCCCACCAACTGCTTCCTACCGTTCAAACACCGACACCTTGATCCGAAGCGAATCCCGTAACAAATCAGGCCAGCGTCGTCGGAACTGCTCACTTTTTTTCGGCGAATACAATGGCCACGTTAATCCAAATACCTTGATGACCTGCTGCATATAATAGTCGAGTCCACAATCCGGGTGCCGCGTCGTTTGCTTGTTTATTTCAAGCACCATGTTTTTCGATTCCCAGGCGGCAAGACTGCGAATCGTGGCGACCGTTCTCCGCGTCTTGCTCAGCACCCAGATAAGTTGTTTCCCGATGGTCACGGCCCGCAAATGCCGCCATTTCAGGAACTGATAGATATCGCCTACCGATGGCAGGTCAGGATCCTCGTGGTCTGTAGGATGGCTATGAAAAGTACATGATCTGGAATATATTGTTGACGCATTTGTGGGCCCGAATGCGGCATATCGAATACGTGTCTTCGTGAAATAGCCTCCATACTCGAAGTCCGCAGCCGACGGTAGCGTGCGGTAGACCTGTTCCGCTGTGAGTCCAGGGCGAATCCGTTTTTCATGCCATTCGGGGTCTTCACCGATGGTCATGCAAGCGTCCACGCCTTGATTGAAGGCGTACAGGCGATGGTACTGCTCGTCCGACATGAATGGCTTTGGCAAATGCGCGGGAAGTTGATCGACGTTGTACCGAATGGGCTGGCCTCTCATTGTTTTTCCCTTGTCGACTGTTTCCCATTTTTAAGTTGAGTCTGAAGACAATCCAAACCGTCCGACCGTTAGGATATGGCAGAGAATCTAACAAATCTAACGTGCCAAAATAACGTGGAACGCATTTTTCTCGTGCCTGCGCCCCTTTTTTTCACCGGATGCCACATCAAACATCATTTTGTCTACCACCGCTAACCGGACGCTGGGGATCCGGTTTATGGTGTTGAATTTCCATGATCCCAGCGAGTTTTTTATCACTATCAAATGAAGAGGTGTGAAAGTGAAAATCTACCTTACCGAGCATCGTCGCGGATTCTGTACCGTCCACATGACACAGGAAATCCCCTGGTTAACGTTTTGCCAGCTGGACTTTAAC
>CAYYZW010000022.1:0-13364 GCA_964476375.1 uncultured Pirellulaceae bacterium | reverse complement strand
CGGCCCCAGTGCCCCATCAGGTGGTGACACTCATCAAGGATCACCAGTCCCACCTCTTTCTCTCGAAGTCTTTCCAGGGTTGCAATCGCCGACTGGTGTAGCGTTTCAATGGCCTCCCCTCCCGTGGCCATCCAGTCCCGGACTTTTTTCCGGTAACCGCTGAATCGATTCTCGTAATATTCCGGATTCCGCTCGGCCAGGTCCTAGAACCAGGCCTCCGCCTCGACCGGGTTGGCCACCTCTCCCTTGTCCATCAGTTTCTCAATCCACCACTCGCGGGCTGTCTCTTCCAGGTCCTCTCCCCCCCGTCGCGGGAGCGTCACCGACTGGTACGTCAGCGAGCTAAACAGGTTCAGCTGCCGCGGGTCGGTACTTGTATAGCTCTCCAGTGGCACGCCGCCGTCCACTTCAAAGAGGTCGGTACGGGCAGCCCACTGCATCTGGATGGCGGAATTGGGTGAAAAAACAACCGCCGGGCGGCGAATACACATTGCCCAGAGGTAGAGCCCCATTACCGTCTTACCGGATCCCGGGGGAGCCACGATATGCAGCCGTTTCTTCCCCTCGGCAAGTTGCTTGCGGGCAATTTCAACCGCATCGACCTGCGAGGGACGGAGCTCGCTCTTGAATCGAACCTGGGGGAATTCACGTGCCACGGAAAGACTCCGAGTATTTCTTCCAGTCCTGCGGACGAGGACGACGCGCCCCGAGCAAAAAGGCACCCTTCAGTATAACCTTGTCTCCCCACCTCTCGCAGGAACACCTCGCTACTGAAAAATCCTCTCCAGCGGCTGCCCACCATCGACCAGGGGGACCGGGCGGCCCTGGGCGTCGGGAATGCGCAACTGGGGGGAGATACCGAGGGACTGGTAGATCGTGGCAGCCAGGTCCGCCGGTGAAACCGGGTCGCTGACCGGCTCGGCTGCATGACTGTTGGACGTCCCGTACGTGATCCCTCCCCGTACTCCTGCCCCGGCCAGCAGGGCCGGAAAACAGTAGGTCCAGTGATCCCGGCCATCCTCCGCACCCCGGTTCTGGAATTTCGGCGTCCGGCCCATTTCTCCCGCCACGAGGACAAGTGTTTCATCGAGCAGACCTCGGTCCTGGAGATCCTCAAGCAACACCGGCAGGCTCCGGTCCAGGCCCGGCAGCAGGTGATCCTTCATGATCCTGGTCAGGCTACGATGGCTGTCCCAGCTGGTGGTATCATCCCCTCTTACCGCCATGTCCCAGGCAACCGTCACAAAGCGGGCTCCTGCTTCGACCATCCGCCGGCCCATCAGCAGGGACTGGCCAAACAGGTCGCGGCCGTAACGATCCCGCAGTGCCGCCGGTTCAGCGCGAATATCAAATGCCCGTGCGATCTCTGGGGATGTCAGCATATTCATCGCCTGCTGCCGGAGACTATCAAAATTCACCACGCGACTGGCACGTTCAAGCCGCCTTTTCTGGGCATCCAGCTGGGAAAGCAACGTCTGCCGACGGTCAAGCCGGTCCAGGGTCACATCGGGCCGGGGATCGAGACCGGCAAAACGAAAGTCGAGTTCTTCATCCGTGCAGTCACGGAAGTAGGGGTTGTCATCCGGGGCACGCTTGCGGATATGCGTGGCCATCGGGTTGTAGCCCTTGCCGAGCCAGCCGGCGTACTGACCGTTGATGTCATAGCCTGCAAAGTGTCCCAGCAGGCGGGGCAGGTAAACATAGGGAGGAAAGGCCGGGGTACCTGCTGCCTGCTGATCCAGGTAAGAGATCACTGACCCGAAAGCCGGCCAGTCCTTGTCGGTGGCAGCCACGTTTGCCGAACCCCGCTGGGCAGGGGGAAGAGGGTGTCCTGTCTGGATAAAATGAGTCCCATTGTGATCATTCTGGGGGTGATGAACCGTGCGAATCGTGCAGTACTTATCGGACACACGTGCCATTTGTGGCAAATGCTCGCAGATCCGCATGCCAGGGGTCCGGGACGCAATGGGTTTGAATGGCCCCCGGATCGTGCTGGGGGCGTCCGGTTTCATGTCAAACGTCTCCAGCTGGCTCGGGCCGCCATAGAGAAAGACAAAGATCACCGACCTGGCCCGCGGCTTGTCGATCGGCTGCAGCGATTCCGCAGCCCAGACCTTTGGCAGGCTCATGCCCAGCATGCCCGCACCGCCCACCTCGAGCAAACGGCGGCGACTGACCCCCCGTGCCGTCTGTTCCCTGCTACCAAGTATCGTGAACACGATCAGACACCCCCTCAAGCGAGCTTGTCACAAACCGACATCCATTATGACTCAATCCCGGCCCGGATGGAAAACCACTCTCACGCCAATTCCAGGACCGATTCCGGATCGACATCAACCCGGCTCATCATGTCGTGGACCTGGATCAAAATCGCCAGTTCCGGATGGCTCTCACCGGGCCCGAACTGCTGCAGGAACTGGCAGGTTGCATAGGGCTCGATCACTTGTTCATACTGCGTAATCCACTCGTCGTAGACCCGCTCCTCACTGGCATTCCTCAAGGGATACCGGCAGGGAGGCCCGGGAAGTTCACAACGCCAGTGCTTGGGGGTCAGCCGGGCCCGGAAACACTCCTGTTTTTCACAGAGCCTCGCGTAAAGAGGATCCGCATCAAAGCTCGCGAGGATCCGCTTGCACTCATCGCTGGTAGGAGAAACCGGTCGATTGACCAACATAATACGGTAGCCTGCCGCGGTCTGGTACAGGCGAAACGTATCCGCGGGGAACATCGCAGCTGCCTGGGCAATCCTTCCGGTGGGACCTTCCGGCACCTGCATGGCGGCTTCGTCTTCGGCATACCCGGCACGCCCATGAGCGATCACGAATTCCGAACTGACCTGGGCCTTTTTCCTCCTCCGCCCTGAACCGCTTAGCAGGCTCACCAGCTTCGAGAGAATCCCGCCCGAGGCTGAAAAGCCGGAATCCGATTCCACATCCACGTCGATGAACATCATGCTGTCGGTATTGAGAATCAACGACCCGTAACTATTTCGTGTCACCGTGGCAATGGTCTGGCCATCCTCTCCCGTGATCTCCTCGAGGATCTCCTCTCGTGGCGGGTTAGCCAGGTAACCGTAGCCCCCCTCCGGCGCCGCACCGGATTCCATCCGGTGTGCCGCCTCCTGGGCGGCCGTGCTGGCTCGCTGCTGGGCATCCTGCTCACTCGAATCGGACCATCGCCAGATGGAAAGGGAGATCGGCACACCATCGGACCGGTAGGCATTCGCCTCCCCCTTGGCCCAGTAACGAGCAATCTTCATCCTCCGGCTCCCTTCCCAATCACCAGCTCAACAGCCGGTGATTTTACCAATTCTGGCATGTCACGGCGCAGGGAAAAGCCCCTCGACAGAACAGGTCCATCGAGGGGCTCTTTCCATTTTCACGCCACCAGGCCTAGCCCTCGGCAGGCGGGGCCTCGGCAGGCGGAGCTTCAGCAGGCGGGGGAGCAGCGCCACCCCCTCCTCCCGATGCCGCCGCACCTATCTGTTGGGCACCGAGAAACGCCAGAACCGCAGCGATGATCCCCAGGGCACTAAAGATAGAGACACCAACAAAGACCCCTGCCCCAATTACCACATTGATAACCTCAAGACCAGCTGTCAATTTGGCGAGCATGGCAGCCGTTCCAACGAAGAGAACAACGCCTGCGGCGATTTCTAGGGCACCAAGAACCATTTTGAAGTAGCCGAACATCACTGCGTTTCCGCCACCATCGGTCAACGCCGCACCTTCTTGCTGCATCTCGCCGTCTTCCACCTCTTCCATGATGGCTCCAGCCCCGGCCGTCAGGGCACCTGCGGCCACGTAGCCACAACCACCGATGAGGTTCATCACGGCAACAATAATAATTAAAACGCCACCTGCAACTCTCATAACATATTCTCCATAACCGATTCGAAGAGTCCCCTCCGGTTCCGCTACCCGTCTCGACAACGCCGAATAAAAACACTCCTAGTTTCGTTAGTAAAAAATCACTCCAGCGATCTGGCTGGAATTAAAAAAGGACATAACTTTTTCTGCGATCGCGTTATTTAACCGGAAAACCACTTTTCTATCTAGTCGAGATCCCGTCATTGGCCTGGCGAACTGGAAAAAGGGCTTTATGTTTTTATATTTTCCTGGCCATGCCCTGAGCTTTTCCACATGGCTTCATGCGATAACCCTGCGGTGCCACTTCGCAACCGGTTACGGGACAGCCATGGGTGATTCACCTGCCAGTCTATCGGCACGTCAATCCAAACCTGTTCTGGCGTAATCCCCAGTGACCGTTAAAATAAACGATTGGGATGCGGGCCCACCTCTCATGATTGGTACCCTGTCTGATGCGCCTCACCACTTTCCTTACCACGCTCATGCTCCTGGGTGTGATCCCGCCCGCATTGGGCGGCCAGGACAGCTTCCAGGACCAGGTGCAGCCACTCCTGGAAAAGTACTGTGCCGACTGTCACAGGCAGCGAGGGAAAGCCAACCTCAAGCTCTTCACACTGGATCCGGACATCGCAGGCGGCCCGGACGGCGAGACCTGGCATGACGTACTTCACCGTCTGAACCGGGGTGAAATGCCCCCGGAGGATGCCCCCCAGCTGACGGAAGGTGACCGTGACATACTCGTCTCATGGCTGACAGACCAGCTCACCCTGGCCTCGCAAAGAAAACGCAGCACGGGAGGGCGGACGGTGATCCGGCGGCTTACCGGCTACGAGTACAACAACACGATGCGTGACCTGCTGGGGATCGATTATGATTTTGCCCAGAACCTGCCTCCCGAACCGAAGTCCCCCGACGGATTCAAAAACAACGGCCAGAACCTCGGCATCTCGCCATTGCAGGTCGAGTACTACCTGCAGGCTGCCCGCACGGCCATGCGGAAGGCGATCGTTATCGGTCCCCGGCCGGAGGTGATCCACCACCACGTGGAAAAGAGCACCGGTGGCAACAACAAGAAAACAGCCGTGGCCAACGAGCTTGACCACAAGGCTCGCTTCCTGGCCCGCCTGCTCGAGTTTCCTCGCAGCGGACCCTTCACGATTTCCATCACGGCTTTTGCCCGACTGCCAGAAGGACACCATGCACCACGCATGGAGGTCCGGCTTGGACTTCGTTCGGACGTACTGAGTCCTTCCAAGCTGCTGGGCCAGGTCGACATCACCGGCACCGAGCAGCAGCCCCAGACAATCCAGATGCACGGCCGCATCGAGTCCTTTCCGCTGCCTGGGAAAACCCCCAAGTACCCGGGCATTGTCTTTAGCTGCGCGAATCTCTCTGCCAGGCCCGTCCCGAAAAACGCAAAGCAGGCCGCAGCGGCCACCGAACCCGTGATCGTGATCACCTCGCTGGATTTTACCGGCCCCAATTACGACCAGTGGCCGCCGGTCCATCACGCCCAGATCCTGCCTCCCAGGGATACCCAATTGACAGACTCCCAGCAGCGCCAGTATGCCGAGGACGTCCTTGCCTCTTTCATGCCCCGTGCCTATCGCCGGCCCGTCAGGGATGGCGAGGTCAAGCAGATGCTGACCCTTTACGATGCGCTGCGTGATCGCCATCCCTCCCTGGAAGAGACCATGCAGGAGGTCCTGGCCAGCGTGTTGATCTCGCCCGACTTCCTCTACCTGGCAGAACCCAGAAACACCTCTCGCAAACGCCAGCCACTTACCAGCCACGAGCTTGCATCGCGGCTCTCCTACTTTCTCTGGAATACGATGCCGGATCCGCAGTTGATAAAAACTGCCGACAGCGGCAAGCTCTCCAGGCCTGCCGTGCTTGAGCAGCAGGTCGAGCGAATGCTGGCCAGTCCACGGGCATGGAATTTCGTCGATCACTTTACCTCGCAGTGGCTCGACCTGGACGGCCTGGACCGGATCGCCGTCAACCCGGAATACTACCCGGACTTCGACGACCGGCTGAAGCAACTCATGCGGCTCGAGACGCAGCACTTCTTCGCCGAGCTACTCGACAAGAATCTCAGCGCCCTGAACCTGCTCGATTCCGACTTCACCATGCTCAACCCTCGCCTGGCTGAACACTATGGAATGGCCATTCCCCCATCCAGCCAGTTCCAGCGGGCACCAATTCCTGCCGGGGACCAACGCGGTGGCCTGCTGGGACAGGGAAGCTTCCTGCTGATCAACTCCAACGGCGAGGACTCCCATGCGATCAAGCGAGCTGTCTGGATCCGCGACCGCCTGCTCAACGATCCGCCGGCCCCGCCTCCACCCGATGTCCCGGAACTGGACAGCGAGCAGGCGGACACGATCAAGCTGTCACTCACCGAGCAACTTGCACTGCACCGCGAAAAGGCTGCCTGCAAAAGCTGTCACCGCGACATCGATCCCTGGGGCGTCCCGCTGGAAAACTACGACGCCGTGGGGCTCTGGCGCGAGGAGGTTCTTCGGAAGGTAAAAAACAAGCCCTTCAAGGCACCGCTCGTTGCCACAAGTCAGCTCCCGGATGGAACGCAGTTAAATGGTCTGGCAGGGCTTAAAACGTACCTGCTTGACGAGCGGTCCGGTGATTTCAGTGAGACAATTACCCGTAAAATGATGTCCTATGCACTGGGGCGTTCCCTGGAACTCACCGATAATAAAGAAGTCCTGCAGATCACCGAACGGTTCACTTCCAGGGGCCACAAGCTGCGCGACCTGATCCTTGCTATTGTTCAAAGCGACGCATTTACGACAAAATAATAATCTCTCCAGGGAACTCCTCGCGGGAAAATCATGGCAAAGAAATCCTGGCACCTTTCACGTCGAACCTTCCTGCAGGGAAGCGGTGTTGCGATGGCCCTGCCATGGCTGGAGAGCATGGCTACGGCGGCCGATGCCCAGGAGCTTCCCACGCGTTTCTGCGGTGTTTATTTTCCTTTCGGTGTCAGCCTCCCACCGGCCAATCACGAGCAGGCCGAGTGGAACTGGTTCCCGGAAGGCAGTGGCCGGGAATTCCGCTACCGGAATGTGCTCGGCTCCCTTGAACCGCTGAAGCAGAATGTGACGGTCCTTGGGGGCATCTCCCACCTCAGCGGTCACAAGATGGGAGGCCACGATACCGGCGACATCTTCCTCACCGGAGCACGTTTCCAGGGCAGCGACTATGGCAACTCGATTTCACTCGACCAGTATGCAGCCCTCCAGATAGGCAACCAGACACGTTTTCCATCGCTGGTCCTTTCCAGTGACGGGGGCGTGGGCGAGCCGACACGCAGCACCACCCTCTCCTTCTCACGCGAGGGACGACCGGTCCCGGCACTGGCCAGCCCCAAGCAGATTTTTTCCCGGTTGTTCGGGGACGGGGATGAAAACACGGCGGCTCAACAACGGCAACTGGAAAGCGCAAGCAGTATCCTGGACCTGGTCCTGGAAAATGCCCGCAGCCTGAAGAACAGACTAGGGCGACAGGACCAGAATAAGTTCGATGAATACCTCTCCTCGGTCCGGGATATCGAACAGCGGGTCCAGCGGTCCCAGCACTGGCTCGATATCCCCAAGCCGGAAGTCCCTGCCGGTGCAGTCAACATCGAGGTCTCGCAGGATGCGCCACGAGAGTACCTGCAGTCGATGTATGACCTGATGTTCCTGGCTTTCCAAACCGACTCGACGCGGATAGCGACTTACATGATTGGCCAGGTCGCCGGCGCCACCACGATTGCCAATGCCTTTCCCGCCTGTATCGGCCTGCAGGGGAACTGGCACGGCCTGGCGCACGGGGCAGGAAAGAAGGGCGGCTACGAGAGGCTTGGTCGTTTTGACCAGTTCCTCATCGAGCACCTCTCCTCCTTCCTTGGCAAGCTGGCCTCGACAACCGAGGGCGATGGCACACTGCTGGATCGCACGATCGTCCTCTATGGAAGCAGTAACAGTCGCACGCATAACAACAAGAACTACCCACTCATTCTTGCCGGCGGCAAGGGACTAGGCCTCAACCACGGCCAGTACCTGCGTTACAAGGACGACATCCCGCTCTCTAACCTGTTTGTCACGGTACTCGACCGCCTCGGTGTACCGGTCCCCTCCTTTGCGGATAGTACGGGTGAACTATCTGACGTGACCTAAGCCTGCAGGTACGAAGAACGATGCTCCCCGATCGTCCTGGCACGCGAAAAACAAACAAGGTTTCCGGTCTCCGCCTGTTACCCCTGCTGCTGGTACTGGCCTTCACCGGTACGGTTCCCGCCAACCAGGAGACTGCACCATCCCGGGCCGACCAGCTCTTCGCGGTCAAGATCCTGCCGCTGCTGAAGACAAAGTGCTTTGGCTGCCACGGCGATGACCCCGACGGTACTCTCAAGGGAGATTTGGACGTTCGCAGTCGTGCTGGCATGCTCAGGGGAGGCGAGTCGGGCGAACCCTCGATCGTACCGGGCAGACCGGAAAAGAGCCTGCTCCTGATGGCAATACGCTGGGAGGACCTGGAAATGCCCCCCAAGAAAAACGATCGTCTCACGGCCGCCCAGGTCACGTCGGTCCAGCAGTGGATCGCAGCAGGGGCACCATGGCCTGACAAGAAAACAATTCAGCGGTACCAGCAAGAGGACCGGCAGCGAACAGTCACCGAGTCGGTTCGCGTGATGACCAGCGGTGGGACAACCGAGGAATGGACACACCGCCCCTACAAGCGAGAGGACCTCTGGGCATTTCGCCCCGTCCAGGTGAGCATACCACCGTCGGGAGCCGAGCACCCGGTCGATGCCTTCCTGCAGCAGCAACTGGATGAAAAGGGATTAACCGCAGCTGGACCTGCCGACCGGGTAACCTTGATCCGGCGAGCCACCTATGACCTGACAGGCCTGCCCCCCTCCCCAGTGGACGTCGCCCGCTTTGTCAACGACAGCTCCGACGGTGCCTGGACAAAAGTGATCAACCGCCTCCTGGAGAGTCCCCATTATGGGGAACAATGGGGCCGGCACTGGCTGGACGTGGTCCGCTATAGCGACACCTCCGGTTACTCGAACGATTTCGAGCGATCCAATGCCTGGCGATACCGGGATTACGTTGTCCGTTCCTTCAACAGGGACAAGCCCTACGACCAGTTCGTCAGGGAACAGGTTGCCGGGGATGAAATGGAGCCTGACAATCCAGAGATGCTGATTGCCGTCAGCTTCCTGCGAATGGGCCCCTGGGAACACACCGGCATGAGCAATGAACTGTCCGACCGACAGAACTGGCTGGACGATGTGACCAACAGCGTGGGCCAGGCATTTCTCTCCACCGCTCTTCGCTGCTGCCGGTGCCATGATCACAAGTTCGACCCCATCCCGACAGTGGACTACTACCGCTTCCAGGCGGTCTTTGCCACCACGCAGCTTGCTGAACGCCCCGTGACCTTCCTGGATGAAGAAAATCTCGACCATTTCCAGGAAGGAAAATCTCGACTCTTCCAGTTATGGAACCGAGCCAAGCAGGACGTGGCCAGGCTGGATGCCAAGGAAACCGCGGCCGGGAAAAAATGGGCCGAAGAAAAGGGGATTCCCTTTATCCCCCGCACGTATCAAAACAGCGAGGTTCCAGAGGAGCAGAAGCCGCCACGGGCTATCGGCCTGGATCACACCGAAGAAGGATTCCGCAAGGTCCGCCAGCAGGATGTCCGTATCTGGGGTCGTCGCCTGGAACGCTACGAGCCGATGGCCCAGAGCGTCTACAACGGGGGGAATTATTACCCCAAGTCCATTTACCTGCGGATGCCAGAAAAACCGTTCCAGGTGGCGAAGGCAAAAGAGATGCCTGTCACTTTCGTGCTCGATGGCGGAAGCATCTTTTCGAAGAAACAACAGGTCGACCCAGGCACCCCGCGCGCCGTTCCCGCCTCGATCGTTGGGAGTGCCAAGCCCGCCACGGACTCCGGGCACTCCATCCCGACAGGCTTTCACGGTCGCCGTCGACAGCTTGCCCAGTGGATCACTGACCCGGCAAACCCGCTGGCTACCCGAAGCATTGTCAACCGCATCTGGCAGTACCACTTTGGCCGCGGCATCGCGTCAAACCCCAATAATTTCGGGGCGACCGGCGCCCGTCCGACGCACCCGGAACTACTCGACTGGCTGGCCAACCGGTTTGTCGCCGATGGCTGGTCATTCAAGCAGATGCACCGGCTGGTGATGACCTCGGCAGCCTACCAGCGCCAGTCCACACACCCCAACCTGGAACGGGTGCACGAATCCGACCCGGACAATCTACTGCTTGCCTACTTTTCACCACGCCGCCTGGCAGCAGAAGAAATTCGCGACAGCATGCTGGCTGTCTCCGGCGAGCTCACCATGGATATCGGTGGCCTTCCAGCCCACCCCGAAATCAACCTGGACGAGGCCCTGCGGCCGCGAATGATCCAGTTTTCCCTGGCTCCGGCCTACCAGCCAGACCGCACCCCTGCCCAGCGAAACCGCCGATCGGTCTACGTCTACCGTTCACGGGGCCTGCTCGACCCGATGTTGAATGTCTTCAACCAGCCCCAGACGGAAGACTCGTGCGAACGGCGGGACAGTTCCAATATCACGCCCCAGGTATTTACTCTCCTCAACAGTGATTCTTCCATCGACCGCAGCATCGCCTTTGCCCAGCGACTCGAGCGTGAATCGGAGACTTTCGCCGGTCAGATGCAGCGAGCGTTTCAACTCGCCTACCAGCGAGATCCTGACAGGTCCGAGTTAAAATTACTCAAGCGGCACTTCCAGCAGATGCTGGTCCACCATCAGCAAACAATCCCACTCCGCACCGACCCTCCCACTGTTCTTGCAAGAAGCCTGGGCGAGGAGTTTTCCGGCAAGGCATTTCATTACGAGGAACGGCTTGACGTCTACGAGGACTACCAGCCCCACGTCAAACCATGGGATGTAAGTGCAGAAACCCGTGCCCTGGCGGACCTCTGCCTGGTCCTGATGAATTCCAACGAGTTTATTTATATCTACTAAGGACCGTTCCCAGATGAGTCGCACCGAACACGCCGGCATTGCACGACGCGAGTTCCTCTACGGACTGGGATCCTCCATCGGTGCCGTGGCCCTCTCCTCCATGCTCCAGGCATCCCAGCCCCCGGGGGCCACCGCTCAACTTCCAGGCAGGGCAAAAGCATGTATCTTCCTTTGCATGGAAGGCGGGCCCAGCCAGATCGACACGTTTGATCCCAAGCCAGAACTCAACGCCATGCACCTGAAGAGTTTCAGTGAGGATAACGAGAACCTTGCCCTGGCCCGGCGCGGGAACCGTCGCATGATCGGAAGCCCCTTCCAGTTTCGCCAGGCAGGGGAATCGGGCATCCAGATGTGCGAGCACTTTGAACACCTTGCCGACGTGGCTGATGACCTTTGCATCTACCATGGCTGCCAGGCAGACGCGGTGGATCATCCGTCGGCCCTTTACCACCTGAATACCGGCAATCGCTTCGGTGGCGATCCGGCGATTGGGTCCTGGGTCAATTATGGCCTGGGGAGTGAGAACGAGAACCTGCCCGGTTACATCGTGCTGAGTGAACTCGCTTTTCCCCAGGGAGGGTCAGGGAACTGGTCCAACGGTTTTCTGCCGGCTGCCTACCAGGGAACTCCCCTGCGAGCCTCGGGAACACCTATCCTGGACCTGAGCCCCCCTGCCTGGAAGACCCGCCGGCACCAGCGGAAGAACCTGGACCTGCTCAACCAGATGAACCGGCGGCACCAGCGCCAGCATCCAGGCCATGATGACCTGGCAGCTCGCATCGAGAATTACGAGCTTGCCTTTCGCATGCAGGCCGAGGTGCCGGGCCTGCTGGACCTGGGCCAGGAATCAAAAGAAACCCTGGCAGCCTATGGAATGGACAACCCGAAAATGGAATCCTTCGGACGGCGATGCCTTTACGCACGCCGGATGATCGAGATGGGAGTCCGTTTCGTCCAGGTCTTCTCCGGTGGCTGGGACTCTCACGATTACATCGAGCGTGCCCACCGGGAACGCATCTACAGTGTCGACAAGCCGGTCACGGCCCTGATCCGGGATCTCAAGAACCGGGGCCTGCTGGACGACACACTGGTCGTCTGGACCGGTGAATTCGGCCGGACTCCCGACAACCAGCTTCGAGGCGGCGGCATCGCCGTGGGCCGCGATCACAATGCCGATGCCATGGTGATCATGATGGCAGGGGGTGGTGTGAAGGCAGGTCACTCGGTGGGAGCCACCGACGAAATAGGCAACAAGGCGGTCGAGGTGGTCCATCCCATGAAGGACTTCCATGTCACGCTTTTGCGGCTACTGGGACTGGATGACAACAAGCTGACCTACTTCCACGGAGGCCGATACAAGCAGTTATCCCAGACCGGTGGAGAGGTGATCGAGGAGTTGATCTCCTGAGGCCAGCTGAACGGGAGCTACGCTTCTCGTTCGTATTCCTTCAGGTAACCGCGAAACAAGACCAGGTGTTCTTCTTCCGACGCCAGAAGCGTGATACACATGTCCTGGGTCACGTAATCCGTCCCGTCCGTGGCCTGGATGATCTCGTTGTACAGCGCACAGGCCGTCTCCTCTCCCTGGATCACGCCCTTGATCACGGCGACCACGTCACAGGTATCCTCGGGCGGCTGCACCTGGCTGCCAAAATGGAGTTCCCCCGACCCGGGGGCAGTGCCACCAATCTGTTTAATCCTCGCTGCCAAAACCTGGGCATGTCCAATTTCCTCGGCAACATCTCCTGCCAGGGCCTTCTTGATCTCCTCGGCCCGCACCCCGTCCAGGTTAATGCTGTTTGCCAGGTAATTGGTAACTGTCTCCAGTTCCATGCTGTAGGCTTTTTTAAGTAAGGCAATAATCTCTTCGGTCGTGGCGGCCATGCGTGCGTGCTCCGTGCGTCAGGTGAATAACGGTAAAAAAACAGGGCGAAAAGTGCCAGGCTCCCCTGCTACTTGTGGCATTGTGGCAGGGCTTTCGAATTCGTCAACCGGAACTTCTGGTGCCTTTCACTTGTTGCCATGCCGTCTCAATCTATCTCCGCTCTCCACCCCCACCCGGTGGACTCCATATCAATTGCGGGTGCCAGCCAAACAGCTGGAAAGAAGCAAACCGGCAGGCAAAAAGAGAAATCCAGATCCAGGAAAGGGCCTAGTTGAGACACGATCCAGCTCGAATGTCGCCAAACCCCGGGCCACGTGAGCGGCCTGGTAAAGAGCAAGAAAAATCCTTCTTTTTCCCTGGCAAACGGAAAAAAGGAACGTCAGGCAAGTAGTCCCTTGACCACGCTGCCGTAAACATCGGTCAGGCGGAAGTCCCGTCCGGCGTAGCGGTAAGTGAGCCTCTCATGGTCCAGGCCCAGAAGGTAGAGCAATGTGGCGTGCAGATCGTGCATGTGGACCTTGTCCTTGACCGCTTTATGCCCAAACTCGTCTGTGGAACCGTAGGCGAATCCCGATTTCAG
>CAYYZW010000021.1:0-1779 GCA_964476375.1 uncultured Pirellulaceae bacterium | reverse complement strand
GTGAGGAGATTCGTGACGAGATGGTGGTCACCACGCTGGAAAAATCCCGGCTTGATGCCGAGCGGGCCCTGCCGAATTACACGCTTCGCACGCGGCGGCCGGAACTCTACGGGGAGCTGATCCGCGAGCAGGTGCGAAGCTAAAGTGCAGTCTCGGCCACCGGCTACTTGTCTCGCTCGTTGCAAACAGGCGAGTGGGCTTCCATAATGTGATCGCAGCTGGAAGCGAGAGCGGTCCGGCCGATGCCATGCGGCGGACAACAGCGGGAGAATCCTGAGATGCCTGAAGAGAACAGCGGCAGCCCGGCCGCGCAGCCGGACATCAGGAGCATTCTCCGTGACCTGCAGAATTACGGTTATCCCCAGACGAGCCGTGAAGTGCTGGAGAAAATGGATGCCCAGCTGGAGCGTGAACTGTGGGAGTTGCGGGAGAAGGCTGCCCGGCTAAAAGACGAGGTGGAGGAGGCCCTCTCGGACGGCGACGCACATGTTTTTGACATGCTCAAGGATCGCTTGCGGGCCCTGCGAGGATCGATCGAGCGTCGCACGCTCAAGCGGGATCGTATATTCAATGCCCTTCAGCACGATTCCATGATGACCGGCATGTCTCGCCTGCTGGGGAGCCGCCTGCGCGTGAACATCCTGGAGGGCTTTATTTTTGCATTGATCATTTTTGTTCTTGGGCTACTGGCTTATGACTTTTCCACGCCGGAGCAGTGGGGCGAGTTCAGGCTCGAGGATGGGACGATTTACAGGGTTGCCAACCCTGTGAGCCAAGAAGAGGCCTGGGCATTTGTCGTGAACCTGAATCCCGCGCTGGACAAATCACAGGTGGCAGGTTACCAGCGTCTGGCGGCGAGACCCGGCTGGCTGACATCCGACAGTATTTTCTGGATCGACGCGTTCTGCTGCCTGATCTTCATGATCGAGTTTTTTGTCCGCCGTAGCTGTGCGGATTCCAAGCGATGGTTCTGGCGAAAGCACTGGGTGGATTTCATTACCTCGATTCCTGTTCCGGGTGAGGCTCAGCTGGCACGCTTTGGCCGCGTGGCCAGGGTGGCGAGGTTTGCCCGGGTCTTGCGTTTCAGCCGCATCCTTCGGGCGCTGCGAGTGGTCCTGCTGCTCTGGCGGGGGATGGACAAGCTGCAGGACACGATGGATGTGAAGCTGATGAAACGATCACTCAAGTGGGGGATCGGGGTGATGCTGGTCGGGGGACTGCTGGTTTATTTTATCGAGTCGCGGCTGGCAGAGGACGGCAATGATGTTCGCACGCTGGGGGGCGGCCTGTGGTGGAGTTTCACCACGGTGGTGACCGGCGGGTTTGGCGATATCCACAATCCGGTTTCGGCGATGGGGCGACTGCTAACGATCATCCTGGTGATCACCGGCATGATCCTGGTCGGTGTCTTTACCGCCACGCTGACGTCGCTCTACGTGGGAGAGGAGTCGGAGGAGATCCAGCAGCACCAGGATGAGATGAGTGGCCGGATCGGGAAGATGGAAAAAGCAGTCCGCGAGTTGTCTGCGCGACTGTCAGAGGGAGAGGATTAGACCCGCGACTGCTCATCCGGCGAGGCAGACTTTGTGCATCACGGAGAATCCAGTGAAGAACCATGTGTTTGACCGCCGGCAGCTGGTCGCCTCGGCTCTGTTGTCGGGCCTGGCGCCTTGGGCACGATCGCTCGCCGGCCAGGACGATGCGCCCGACTCGACTCCGAGAGTCTGCGTCTACAGCGAGCATTTCCAGTCGCTGCCGATTCCCGAGGTCTGTCGTCTG
>CAYYZW010000020.1:0-5535 GCA_964476375.1 uncultured Pirellulaceae bacterium | reverse complement strand
CAAGGCACTGGAGCTGTTTGACGGGTTTATCGTTTTCCCGGTGACCAGTGCCGCCGGTCTGGCTTTCACCACGCTGGCGGCGGTCACGCTGCTGGGGGAGCGGCCCAGCCGCCTGAGTTACCTGGGGATCGGCGTGGCCATAGCCGCCCTGCAGCTGCTCTAGCAGGAGTGCTGGTAGCAGGATCAGCCAGATGAGATAATAAGGGCTCACTTCTTGTTTCTGATTGCCAGGCAGATCTGCCATGACCGACGAATCCCGACCGGATAACCTCGAGGATCCAAAACCGGACCTGGACGAGCAGGCACTGGTGGGGACTGGGAACGAAAAGCAGGATGACCTCGATACGGCTCACGAGATGGAGACGATCGTGCCGTCGATGGAGCAGCCGGACAGTCGCAACTCGGCCACGATCCAGGGGGTGGAGCGACCCCAGAAACCGGTCGTGTTGGATGGAGAGGCGATCCCCGGCTATGACCTTTTGGGAGAACTGGGCCGTGGCGGCAGGGGCGTGGTCTACAAGGCCCGTGACCAGAAGCTCAAGCGGATCGTGGCCCTCAAGATGATCCTCTCCGGGGCCCATGCCTCGGATGAGGACATGCAGCGTTTCCAGATCGAGGCCGAGGCAGTCGCCAAGCTGCAGCACCCGAACATCGTGCAGATCTACGAGGTTGCCGAGCACGAGGGCCGGCCCTATATCGCCCTGGAATATGCCGACGGCGGCAGCCTGGACCAGAAAATCGCTGGCACGCCACAGAATGCCAGCGAATCAGCCCGGCTGATCGAGACCCTTGCCCGGGCTATGGAGCTGGCCCACCAGCAGGAGATCATTCACCGTGACCTGAAACCGGCGAATATCCTGCTCACCGAAGAGGGAGAACCAAAGATTACCGACTTTGGCCTGGCCAAGCGGCTGGATGAAGACAGCAGCCAGACCAAGAGCGGGGCGGTGATGGGCACGCCCAGCTACATGGCCCCCGAGCAGGCAGCCAGCAATGCCAAGACGCTTGGTCCGGCCGCAGACACGTATGCCCTTGGCGCGATTCTCTATCACATGCTGACCGGTCGTCCTCCCTTCCAGGCCGAGACGCAGCTGGACACGATCATGCAGGTGATTGGGGAGGAGCCGATCGCCCCGCGGCGGCTTAACAGCACGGTTCCGGTGGACCTGGAGACGATCACGCTCAAGTGCTTGCAGAAAGATATTGGCCGCCGCTATGACAGTGCCGAGGCGCTGGCCGAGGACCTGCGGCGTTTTGCTGCCAGGGAGCCGATCCAGGCGCGGCCGGTCTCGCTGGCAGAACGCGGCTGGAAATGGGCCCGCCGCCGCCCGGCGATTGCGGGTTTGATAGGAGTCAGCATGGTGGCGCTGCTGATCCTGATTGTCGGGGGTCTTTGGGTCAACGCCTCGCTCAAGCGGGAGAAAGACGATGCCCAGCGGGCCCGGCAGGAGGCAGAGGCAAGTGAGGCCGAGGCGACAAAAGGACGCCGTGAGGCGGAATCGGCGCGTGAATGGATAAGCCAGAGTCTTGCCCGGGTGATGCAGGACCAGCCACCGAATGAAGCAGTACCCTGGCTGGCGGATGACCTTCGGCGTGAGACAAGTTCACGCCGAAGACGGCAGGCAGCCCAGAGGCTGGTAAGCACGATTCGTGCGTCCGTGAAACCGAGTTCCATCCAGTTTCTTGAATCGGCATCCGTACGGCAATTGAAGCTCAGCCCCCGAAACGGGCTGTTTGTTACCTCCATGAGCAATGGGGATCTTCACCGGTTTGACCTGGCAACCGGTCAACCGATCGGACAACCCATTACCAACGGGGCCCCTGTGCAACAGCTGGAATTTGATCCTGTCGCAAAGAGGATGATGGGATTCATGAATGTGGAAGGGAACGCACTTCTTGTGGTCCCCAAAAAGAGCCTGGTACGGTTCTGGGATCTGGAAACCGGCAAGAGAGAGCCGCTGAAAATTGACCTGGAGGGAGGATGGATTCGCCATCTGAGGTACAGTCCCGATGGCCAGACGATCATGCTGGTCGTGGACGATCGGGTCGAGCTGCGAAATGCCGGGACGGGAGAACTTGTCTTTCCTGGACTTCTTCACCAGGATGCCGTCTTGCATGCGAGCTGGAACCTGGAGGGGACCCGGATTATGTCCGTCACGGAAGGTGCCAAGGTGCACCACTGGAATGCGGGCACGGGGGATCCCCTGGGAGATCCGCTGCAGGTCCCCGTTGCCGGTGACTGGAAAGATGTCACGTTCTCAGCGGATCGGCAACTGGCGGTCCTCATCGGCGTGAGAAATGCGCAGCTGGTAACCACCTCTGATGGAAAGCGGCGTGGGCCTCTGCTGGAACACGAGGATAAAATCCTGTTTACCGGATTCAGTAACGATGGCCAGCGGCTTGTCACGACGTCTCGTGACCACACGGCGCAGGTCTGGAATACAGAGAATGGTTTGGCCCTGGTGTCCCCGTTTCATCATCCCGGCGACGTGCGGCAGGCGGCCTTTGATCTGAGTGGGGAACTGTTGGCAACGGCCTGCGCTGACCGGTACCTGCGAGTCTGGGATATCAAACGCGGGGAGATTTCCGGTCAACCGATGGTTCATCGCAAGGGGGTGAACCAGGTACATTTTTGTGGCGACGGTCGCAGGCTGCTCAGTGCATCATTTCAATTTGCAGATAAGAGCCTTGGTGGAATTAGTGATCCGGATGGCACGGAGATCCGTCTCTGGGATCTTGCCAATGCAGACCAGTATTCTTCGCTTGGGGTAAGTACCCCCACGCGTCATGCCTTTTTTGTTCTCCGTGGAAACAGGATCCTGACGGTCCAGGACCCGGTGCAGCAATACTCGCTGGAATCATCGGAACGCTCACCGACACTGCAGCTCTGGGATGCCGCAAGCCACGAGAATCTCTTTGTTGCCTCGCACCCCGAACTGCCCGACTCACGTCCGCTTCATGCATACCTGGATCCCAGCAGGCGTTACCTTGTCACATGGTCTGGCGCGACCGCATGGCTCTGGGGGATGGACACAAACCAGGTGACGTTGATCAATGAGTTATCCCATGAAAGTGATCGCGGCCTGGAATCCAGCAACGAGATTGCAGGTGTCTATGTTCCTGGCCGGGAGGGTGCGAATGTTTCGGATAATGCTGGTGCTGTCGGCGAGTCGGCATTGTTCACATTCACAGCGGGGAGTGACGTGCTCGGTTATGTATGGCCAGGGAAGTACAAGCTCTGGGATCTAAAGAATGGACAATTTGTGGATATAGATACGACTCATTTCACCGGAAAGTATCTTGTCTCAGATGGTTTGCAGCCTTATTTCCTGACAACCCCGAATCCATTGACCACAAGTCAGGAGATGCAGATTTATTTTTTGAATGAGGAGAGTTTGGATTCTCGGGTGTTTGATTTCTTCAAAGTCACCAAGAAGATCTGTTTTGCACCACGACTCCATCCTGTGGCCGCGGCCTTTTATGTCACCACTTTTTCCCGCAGTACCAATGAGTGGGGTATGACACGCATTGGGACTGGGAATATGCTGATAACGAAGGATGACATCACCGAACTTGAGATTGGACACCGGGAAAGATTCGGCTGGAGATTTGACAGGGCTGGCAGGAGAATTCTCACCTTCAGCGAGGACAAGACCGCCCGTGTCTGGGATGCGAAGAGCGGGAATCCTCTCACGCTACCCCTCCGCCATAATCATGCCCTGGTGGATGGAGCTTTCAGTCCGGATGGGACTCTTGTCGTGACTGCTGCCAGCGGTTCGGGTGAGGAGGGGGAACTGCGGATCTGGGAGACCAGCAGCGGAATTCCGCGCAGCTATTATTTTTCTCACGGAAAGCCGGTGGAACATGTGCAGTTTGATGCGCAAGGGAAACAGGTTATGAGTGTTGGTGGCGGCGAGGTTCGTCTCTGGAACGTGGAACTACCGCAGCTTCCGGATGAGGACCTGCTGGCGCTCTCGGAACTGGTCAGTGGCTGGCGGGTTGAAAACCTGAGCCTGTTTGACTCGGATATGGAAACCGTCCAGCAGGCCTGGGAAAAGTTTGGCCAGAGCCCGGAATGGGGTTTTCAGCCCGCCGAGAGCCAGCTCAAGGCATGGTATCTTGACCGGTTTCAATACGCTCAAGAGCAGAAGGAATGGAGCCAGCTTCTGCAGTACACGGACCAGGCACTCCAGCGCTGGCCCGGCTGGGACAAGAGCCTGGAGTATCGATCGGAAACCCATGCCAGGCAGGAACTCTGGCCCGAGGCGGCAGAAGACCTGGCCGCCCTGGTCGCCAGCGGCACTCATTCTCCCGCCCGCTGGAATTCCGCTGCGGTAACGGCACTTGTCTCGGGCGATCATGCGGGTTATCTCGAGACTTGCCGCCGGATGCTCAAGGAGTTCGGTGTCGAGGAATCCAGTGGCTGGGTTCCCTGGACATGCGTGCTGGATCCGGAGGGGACCCGGCTCCTGCTGGAAGAAGCCCCGCTTGCCCTGGAAGCGATCGAGCTGGAACTGGAGGGGAACCCCTTTGCCGAACACGTCAGTGCGATCCTCCTTTACCGGTCCGGTAACTGGAAGGGAGCGGCCACGCGGCTGGAGATGCTCCTTGACGGGCAAGAGGATGCGGTGGCCGGGGATAATTCCCCGGGGAGAAATCCACGTACGGCGATGGACTGGCACAGCTGGTCATTCCTGGCCCAGGCTCGCGCCCGGCTGGGCGATTCTGCCGAACTGGCTGCTTTCCTGGAGAGAATCAATATCCTGCTTTCCGATCCGGCCGAGCGAGAGAAACTGGACTGGAAGTTCCGGGCGGACTTGATCCTTCACCAGCGAGAAGCGAAACAGCTTCTTTCCCCGGCACCCTCGTCGGCTACAGAAAGAGAAAAGGAGATTGCCAGATGAAGTTCACCGGTCTTTCAGTAGCCGTGATTTCCAGCCTGGTCCTTGTTGGTTGTTCAAGGGACGAGGCGGAGGGCCCAGCCCAGGCGCCGCCAGCATCAGCACCCGGGGAGACGGGAACAGCAGGAGAAGAGGTCCTGCTTCGATATCGCTTCCAGGCAGGCGACCGGTTTCATTTTGAAATGAAGCTGGAGATGGTGGCCGGAGGTGCGGGCATCGAGATCCCTGTTGCAATCACGAATTCGATGATCCGCACGGTGGATACGGTGGATGCAGATGGTGTGGCAACCATGACCCAGAAGATGCAGGGTGTGAGTTTTCTGGGTCGCTATCCCCAAGGGACGCTTGCCTATGACACAGCCAGTGATGATGAGGAACCGGTGGAACATGCCGCCTGGCCGGCGATCGAGCCGCAGATCCAGCTTGCCGGGCTTCGAGAATATAGTTTCAAAGTAGACCCGCTTGGGAATACATCCGATTTCCGGTTCAGCCCGGAGAGCCTCGCCCAGGCAAAGAAGATGGGTCAGAACCATGGGAACAAGGGCATGATTGACATGCAAGATGAAATGATGAAGCAGATTAATTAATGATTTTACATGCCCCGCCTGCCCCAGCAGCCGGACCCCATTGGTGG